>JANYKG010000087.1 GCA_025358205.1 Armatimonadota bacterium | reverse complement strand
GCTTCTTCGATGCTGTCGGCGTATACTTCTATCAAGGCGTGTTCCTCCTTCTTTCTTGGTTCCTCAACCCAAAGTTTAGAAAGAGGGATGCGCCTTACCTACCCAATTCCGATTCTACACACAAGAGTGTACACTGCCAACGAGTCCGTGAAGCTTGCCGATTGGGTGCGCATCTGGTATAATCTCATCAGTAAGAAGCAAATCTGTGAGGGAATCACTCGTAAAGCTGGACAACCCGCTACTGGAGTGACGACCTTCTGCGTTTTCTGAGGAGTAGTATGCCCACATACGGATACAGATGTACCAAGTGCAAGTACGAGTTCGAGGTTTTTCAGAAGATCACTGACGAGCCGATCAGGGAATGCACCGAGTGCGGCGCTGATGTGAAGAAGATGATCTTCCCCGTCGGCATCGCGTTCAAGGGGTCGGGATTCCACATCAACGACTACAAGCGATCGGACACGTCCGGCAAGGTTGACAAGGTAGAGAAGTCCGAGAAGAAAGAACCGTCGCCCGCAGCGGAAACGATCACAAAGGCCGCAGAAAAGGTCGAGGCTAAGAAGTAGCCTCTGCTTCCAATGACCAGGCCTCTACTTGCTCATCCCTAACTGGCTGGTCACGAAGCTCTCGGGAACCATCGTCCGTCCGCCTGTCACCACAGCCGCTTTGTCCATCTTCACCGGGCTAGCGTTTACCACGGCTTTCGCGCTGCCTATCCGCAGCAGCACGTCATGCTCCGGGCACACGGCTCGGACCGCTTTCCGTCCGCTTTCCCAGGTCAGCGAACCACCTGCAGCCTCGAAAACCGGGCGAACCGCGATCATCTTCGGCGCGGGCGGGATGCGCAGTTTCATGCCCAGGCTGAGCTTGGATGCGTCCTTGATGTCGTTCATCCGAACTATGGCATCCACGGTCACGCCGTTGGCGCGTGCGATGGCGTACAGGTTATCGCCCTGCTTGACGGTATGCACATCCGCGATAGGGCACGTTGAGTCAACAGACGATTCGTAGAGCTTCTCGGTCGGTTTGGCTGCCGTGCATATGCCACCTGGGCAGCATTCGGTGGGGGTCGCGGCGGGCTTCGGCTCAGCTTTTACTACGGCGCCTGGTAGCGGCTCAGCCTTTGCCACAAGTGTTTGGCTCGGC
Source organism: Armatimonadota bacterium (assembly GCA_025358205.1). GTDB lineage: Bacteria > Armatimonadota > UBA5829 > DTJY01 > DTJY01 > JANYKG01. The sequence goes on along the minus strand of JANYKG010000087.1, from coordinate 21,565 downwards.
GAAGGCAATCCCATCTCCGTCTTGCTCCCAAGCGCCTTGGCGACAGGGACAGCAGGCTTCACCTCAAACGACTGCTCACGCGGCTTTGATACGCGGGCGCTCTCGGCGGCGGGTCGGTCGTTGGACAATGGCGTCGTGCCTGCTGTGGACGCATTGATCATGACGGGCGATGTGGTAGTCAGGTTGCGCACCGTCACGCGGATGGTCCGCGCCGAAGCCGGGTTCCTCGCGTCGTCCTCCGCGCTGATGTCTATAGTGTGCGGGCCATTCGGTGTGTTCGTTGTATCCCACGTGTACTCATAAGGCGCACGGTTTTTGACGGACCGAAGACTCTTGTCAATGGACACGTTCACCATCGGCTCGATGCCGCTGTTGTCGGACGCCTCGATGATGATCGGCACCACGCCGGAGACGACCGCACCGTCTTGCGGACTCATCACGGCAACTCGCGGGGGAGCAAGGTCCTTCGGTTTGTTTGACACGTAAACATCGCCGGTTGTGGAGCCAAGGTACTCGTCGCCGCTGAACAGGCGCACCTCCAGCCGGTGCCGTCCGTTAGGCGTTCGGTTGGTGTCCCATGTGAACGAGCTGCCGCCTTCCCGGATGGCGGTCTCATACGCCATCTGAGTGATGTACGCATCGTCCAGAAAAACCTTAACCAGGGTGACCTTGCGGTTTTCGGCGCTGAGGAATCTGACCGCGACTTCCACATGCGAACCGTTGATCACCGAGTCCGCGGGCGGCGATGCCAGTTCGATGACGGCTTCGGCGGGCTGCTCCTGCGCGTGCAGAACGGCGCACGGAAGAGTGGCAAGAACGAGTACGGCGATGAGTAAGAAAAGTCTGCGCATAGAAAAGGATACCCCACTCCCTGGGATTCGCGGCTGACCGCGTTGCGGGCACCCGTCTTGGGCTGGCAAAACTCTACCACAGCAACCAATCGAAGTCAAGAGGTGTTTGCTCTTCATGGCGGGCGAGGACGCCCGCGCTCCCAGACGCCTCTACTCCGCTGAGATGATGCCGGCGGTGACGTCTTCCATCGTGCGCTGACCCGGCTGGACGATCAGGAACTCATCATTCGGCCAGTTGCCGTTGTAGAGCATGTCTACCAAGCGAAAGTCGCCGGGGATCTCCTGGTATGACCAACCGTGCTCCCGGGCCACCTGTTGGGTGAACGCGCGGTAGTAGTCCACGTCGCCCAACCCCATGTCTATGAACGCGGCGCGGTTGTAGTGGCTGAGCCATTGGCTCTCCTGCTCCATGAGGAAGACGGCGTTCTCCTCGCCGTACTTCTCGATGTATTCCTTCAGGCGCTCGTCACGCGCGGCGTCCTGGACGATGGTGAACCCACCCTGGTCAACCTCGCCTTCCTTGCGCTCCACCCAACCCGCGCTGTAGTAGTAGGTGCCAGGGTGGCCGGAGAACTCCGTCTGATACCGCTCTTTCGATCCGAGGAAGAGCGTGATGCAGTCATGCGCGCGCGGTATCACTAGCGGGATATTCCTCGCGACCAGTTCGGCGGTTCCCCTGCTGCACAGGCCGTAGCCGAGTAGGATGTGATCGTACTTGCCGGTCGCGGAGGCACGGTCAATCTCTTCCTGGATGGCCGCGCGGAGGTTGTCCGGCGTGTTGTGCAGCCCGAAGTCCTTGACGGCGATGGTGACTGCGTGCGGTGAGACTGATGCGGCGCGGTATGATTCGCGGGCGACGGCTTCACAGACTATGGCGTACAGCTTCATGAGGAACTCCCTTTGGGAATGGTTAATGGTTCATGGTTGATGGCGAACGGAAAGCTGGCTCGTTGATCCTACTCGTTCATCGTACTCGGGCTTCGCGGCGCAACCCCAGAGAGTAAGATTCACGAGAGACTCCTCACCTAGACCGCCGAAATGATATGCGAATTGTAATCCATGACCGTCTTCTGGCCGGGCTGCACGACGAGGAACTTCTCCGGGTCCCACTCGCCTGCAAAAAGCTTGTCGAGAAGATTCAGATCGCCCGGAATTTCCACATAAGCCCATCCGCGTGACGCAGCCGCATGTTTCGTAAACTCCCTGTAATGCGCCACGTCACCGACGCCTGTGTTGACAAAGGCGGCTCGGCTGTACTGCCCCGTCCATTCCTTTTGCTGTTCCGCAAGGTAGGCAGCATTCTCCACGCCGTACTGCGCTGCATACTGACGCATCCGCTCTTCCGCGAGTCCGTCCGGCAGGATGTGCATATCGGTGTGGAACCCTGGGTTTTCTTTGCGGTCAATGAACCCCGGAGCAAAGTAATAGGTTCCGGGGTTGTTCCTGAACTCCCGCATGTAGAGTTCCTTGGAGCCGAAGAGAATGGTGATGCACTCATGAGCGCGCGGTATCACTATGGGGGTCTCGCGCGCGAACAGCCCGGCGGTGGCAGTGCCGCACAAACCGTAAGCCAACAGGATGTAGTCGCACCTGCCCGATACCTCGTCAATGGCAGTTTGAAGAGTGGCGCGCATCTTGTCAGGGCTATCATGCGTCCCGAAGGGCAGAAAGTATAGGTCTACAACATGTGGCGACTTCTGAGCCGCGCTCATACACTCTTTTTCGAGCACTTCGCATGCCAGAGCGTGAAATCTCATCTCGGACTCCTTTGGTCTTCTCCGCCAATGCGCAAAATCCTGTCCGTTCGCCAGTTAGTTCATTATACACCGTCCGGCGATCAGTGGGAATAGCGCCGACGGCGTCAGGGCCGATCCTTCGCCAAAAACTGCCAATAGAGGATATACCCGTCTCAATGGTGAAATCGGGCATTAGCTGCTTATGCGCAGACTATGCACTCGGGAGGTCAATATGTCAGTATCGCGAAGATCACTGGCCGAGTTCATCGGCACTCTCTGGTTGGTTCTGGGCGGTTGCGGCAGTGCGGTTTTGGCCGCGGCGTTCCCAAAGGTTGGCATTGGTCTGCTCGGTGTTGCACTCGCATTCGGGTTGACTGTGCTGACCATGGCTTTTGCGATTGGTCACATCTCAGGTTGCCACCTCAACCCTGCGGTCACCGTGGGACTGTGGGCTGGGAAGCGATTTCCCGGCAAGGATGTAATTCCCTACATTATCGCGCAGGTACTGGGCGCCATCGCCGGTGCGGGGATTCTGTATGTGATCGCAAGCGGCCAGGCGGGCTTCAGCGTGGCGGGCGGGTTCGCATCCAACGGCTATGGCGAGCACTCGCCCGGCGGGTATTCGCTGCTCGCATGTCTGGTCACCGAGGTCGTCATGACGTTTATGTTCCTAATGATCATCCTCGGCTCGACAGACAAGCTGGCGCCGGCAGGATTTGCTGGGATACCGATAGGACTCGGGCTGACGTTGATCCACCTCATCAGCATACCCGTGACCAACACCTCCGTGAACCCTGCGCGGAGCACCGGTCCGGCCTTGTTTGTAGGCGGATGGGCGACGTCGCAGTTGTGGCTGTTCTGGGTAGCGCCGATAGTGGGAGCGCTGCTTGCTGGACTGATATACACGGCACTCGCAGGCAAGGATAAGACGGCCTAGCGAGGCGTCTCGCCTATGGTATAGAAGGAGCCGGTGACGAGGATCATGTCATCATCTCCGGCGGATTCGAGCCCGTGTCGGACAGCATCCGGTACGGGCTCTATTACTGAGACGTCCGAGCAGTACTTGCGGGCGGCAAATTCGACTTCTGACGCCGGTGCGGCGCGCGGGTCGCTGGGCGCAGTGGCGATGAACTTGTCCGCAAGCGGGGCGAGTATGCTCACGACATCCTCGACCGAGTGGCCCTTTACCATCCCCATGATCAGAACCAGCTTGTCGTATTCGAAGTCTCTTTCGAGCGCTTCGGCCAGCTTCCGCGCGGCATCGGGATTGTGCGCACCGTCGAGAACGACCATCGGCTTCTCGCGGATGATCTCCATGCGTCCGGGCAGCCTGGCGGATTCCAGCCCTGCGCGGATAGCTGCCTCGCAGATTGAGACACCCTGCTCCTGCAAGACTTCTACGACCCCTATTGCCAGCGTAGCGTTGACGTTCTGGAACTGACCGCGCATCGCGAGCCTCAGGTGCTTGTACGTGCAGTGCATGCCGGTTACGCACAAGGCCCCTGTGGAGTGCGAGGGCTTGACCTCGCTTTGCTCCGAGCAGGCTGCGGGACAAGGGAAAAGCGAGGTCAAGCCCTCGCACTCCATAGTAGGTGGCTGCATTCCATCAATGATTGCATAATCATCCGTTGACCGCTTCAGCACTCGCCACAGCACGGAGTTTCGCTCTCCTGAGGTCCTGCGGATGACTTCGAGTACACGCGGGTCTTCAGCCGCAGTCACGCATCGTCCGTTGGGCTTGATGATCCCAGCCTTCTCCGCAGCGATCTTTACGATCGTGTCGCCGAGGTGGTCCATGTGGTCCATGCCAACGTTGGTGATGGCGCAGACCAAGGGGTTGACGATGTTCGTGGCATCCAGCCGTCCGCCCAGGCCGACCTCCAGCACCGCGAAATCCACTTTGTTCTCCGCAAACCAGAGGAACGCGAGGGCGGTCTTCAGTTCGAACTCAGTGGGGTGGCCGTGCTCAGTCTGTTCAAGCTCCTTGGCAATCGGGCGCATGAACTCAACCAGCCGCGCGAAGTCCCCTTCCGAGATCATCTCGCCGTTCAGCAGGAACCGCTCGCGGATGTCGTGAACGAACGGGGAGTAGTAGCTGCCGACCTTGTACCCGGCGGCGTGCAGGATGCTCGCGACCATGGCGGTGGTCGAACCCTTGCCATTGGTGCCGCCGATGTGGACCGAGCGGAACTTATCCTGCGGGTTACCCAGACGCGCGCAGAACTCGGCAAAGCGTTCGAGCCCAAGTTTCATGGCCCCCCACTCGCCGATACTGTGAACGAAGCTTACCGCATCCTGGAAGCGTTCATCTCGTGTCACTCTTCACTCATCACTGTCCCAGCATCTCCAGTCGGCTCTGCAAGCGCGCCTTCTTGTCGGACAGCTCCTCGACAATGCGGCGCTCTTTCTCGATAATCGCAGGAGGCGCCTTGGAGACAAACTGCTCGTTCGCGAGCTTGCCCGCACTGCGCCCGAGTTCCTTCTCCAGTTCGACCAGCTCGTTCGTCAGCCGCGCGATCTCCTTGTCCACGTCCAGCAAACCCGCCAGCGGGACGTACAGGTCGCCCATCGTCAGGTGCGCGGACGCGGTTCGCTCACCGGTCGGAGCGGACGATGCGACGGTCAGATCGCTGATCTTCGCTAACGACTGGATGGTTACCAAGCCAGCCTCGATGGCCGCCCTGTACACATCCGATGAAGGCACCACCGTGGCCGTCACGGGCTTGCCGGGCGCGACGCCCATCTCGGATCGCAGGGTTCGCGCGCCTCGGGTGACCTCCATCACGGCGTCCATTCGGCGCTCGGCCTCGTCGTCCACCAGCGCCGCATCCATCCGCGGGTAGGCCGCGACCATGATGCTCTCGCCTTCGTGCGGGATGGACTGCCAAATCTGCTCCGTAATGTACGGCATGATGGGGTGCAGCATCCTCATCGAAGTTTCAAGGACATGCCAAAGCACGGATTGCACAACCGCCCGATCTTCGCCCTGGAGTCGAGGCTTGGCGATCTCGATGTACCAGTCCGCGTACTCGCTCCACAGGAACTCGTACAGCGCGCGGGCGGCGTTGTCCATGTCGTAACCTTCGAAGCCCTCGTTCACTGCTTGAATGGTCTTCTGAAGTCGGCTGAGTATCCACTGGTCTTCCGATTTGAGATTTGAGATTTGAGATTTCAGATCGAACTTCTGAACGTCAATCGTTGCATCTTCCAGGTTCATCAGCACAAACCGGGACATATTCCATATCTTGTTGCAGAAGTTCCGAATCGGCTCCACGCGGCCTTCGGAGAACCGAATGTCCTGGCCCTTACCAGCCTGCTGAATCAGCGCGAACCGGAGAGCATCCGCACCGTACTTGTCTATGATCTCCAGCGGATCAACGCCCGTGCCGAGCGACTTGCTCATGCGCCGGCCTTCCTCGTTCATGACCGTCGCGTAAATGTACACGTCCTTGAACGGTATCTCGTCGAGGAAGTACATGCTGGTCATGATCATCCGCGAGACCCAGAGGTAGATGATATCGCGCGCGGTGGTCAGCACGGAGGTCGGGTAGAAATGCTGAAGCTCCTCGGTCTCCTTCGGCCAACCCATGGTAGCGAACGGCCAGAGCGCGGACGAGAACCAGGTGTCCAGCACGTCCGGGTCCTGCTCCATGTTCTTGCCGCCGCACTTCGCGCACGCCTCAACGGCGCTCTTCGCAGCCACGTACTCGCCGCAGTCAGGGCATTTCCACACGGGTATCCGGTGGCCCCACCAGAGCTGCCGTGAGATGCACCAGTCGCGGATGTTCTCCATCCAGTCCAGGTAAAGCCCGGCGTAGCGGTCCGGCACGAAGCGGACTCTGCCGTCCTTCACCACGTCAATGGCGGGCTGGGCGATCTCCTTCATCTTGGCGAACCACTGCTCAGAAAGCAGCGGCTCGATTACGGTGTTGCATCGTGCGCAGGTTCCGACCGAGTGGGTGTACTCCTCCTCAAGAACCAGCAGGCCCTTCGCCTTCAGCTCCTCGACAATCGCCTTGCGCGCCGCGTAGCGGTCCATACCCTTGTATGCGCCTGCCTCGTCAGTCATGCTGCCGTCGGTGCCGATGACGATGATCTGCGCCAGGTTGTGCCTCATCCCGATCTCGAAGTCATTCGGGTCGTGCGCAGGCGTAACCTTCACCGCGCCCGTGCCGAAATCCGGGTCCACATGCGCGTCGTCCACGATGGGAATCGGGCGGTTCATGATCGGGAGGATCGCGTTCTTGCCGACCATACCCATGTACCGCTGATCCTCGGGGTTGACCGCGATGCCGGTGTCGCCGAGCATCGTCTCGGGCCTGGTGGTCGCCACGGTGATAGTACCGGAGCCGTCCTCAAGCGGGTACTGGATGTGCCACAGGTGTCCGGCGTCCTCCGCGTACTCGATCTCGATGTCCGAAATGGCGGTGTGGCAGCGCGGGCACCAGTTGATGACGCGCACGCCCCGGTATATCAGGCCGGCGTCGAACCAGCGGATGAACTCCTCCAGCACCGCGTCCGCATAACCCTCGTCCAGCGTGAAGCGCAGGCGATCCCAGTCGAACGCATAGCCCATGCGCCTGAACTGATCCAGGATGATGCCGCCGTACTCCTCGCGCCATTCCCATACTCGCTCGACGAACTTCTCGCGCCCGATGTCGTGCCTGGTCAGCCCCTCTTTCGCAAGCGCCTGCTCCACCTTGTTCTGCGTGGCTATTCCCGCGTGGTCGGTCCCCGGCAGGATGAGGGTGTTGTAGCCGAGCATCCGTTTCCAGCGGCCCAGCACGTCCTGAATGCTGTAGCATAGGGCGTGGCCGATGTGCAGAGAGCCGGTGATATTCGGCGGCGGAATGGTGATGCTGTAGGTCTCTTTCGATGGGTCTACCTCGGCGTGGAAGTAGCCCTTCTCGGACCAGTATGCGTACCACTTAGGCTCAACGGCCTGCGGGTCATATGTTTTCGGCAGCGAATCGTATGTGCTCATGGAACTCCTCCGACCCGACGCATGCCCGCGCCGGGTGTCTATCCTATGCCACATGATAGCCTGAAATGAGGAGCATGGTCAACATTTGGGGGAGTATGGGAGTAATGGTGTCCGGTTCCGGGTTTCGGGTGTAAGGATCGAACCGGCGCGACAGACTGCTCACTGTTCACTGACCACTGCTTCACCGATCGGGCCGTGCAGGTCTTGGAAGAGGCCGGGGACTGCGCGGAGGTCATCGTAGGCGCCGTCCTGGACGATGCAGCCGCTCTCCACGACCAGTATGCGGTCCACGTTGCGAACCGTGCTGAGGCGATGCGCGATGACTATCACCGTGCGGTCCCTCATCATCTCCTCCAGGGCTACCTGGACCAGACGCTCCGACTGAGTGTCCAGAGCCGAAGTAGCTTCATCGAGAATCGTGATCCTGGGGTCGGTCAGGAAGCATCGGGCCAGCGCGATTCTCTGCCGCTGCCCGCCCGATAGCTGCGACCCGCTCTCCCCCACGCGATACTCCAGCTTCCCGTTCAGCTCGTTCACAAACTCCAGAGCCTGCGCCCTGCTCAACGCATCCTCGATATCCGCATCGGTCGCATCGGGCCTGACCGCGAGCATGTTGTTCCGTATGCTGTCGTTGAACAGGAACGGGTCCTGCAGCACCACGCCGAACAGCTTCCGGTACTGCTGCAGCGGGAGGTCGCGCGTATCAATGCCGCCAAGCCTAATGCTGCCGGTATCCGGGTCATAGAAGCGCAGGAGCAGGCTGATGAAGGTCGTCTTGCCTCCGCCACTCGGGCCGACCAGCGCCACTGACTGACCGGGCGGGACCACCACGCTCATGCCCTGGATGACCGGCTTGTCATCATAGCCGAAGTGAACGTCCTCAAAGGTTATCTCCGTGCCGATCTTCTCAGGCATCACCGCACCCGGTTTGTCCACCACGCTCGGGCGGGCGTCTATCACCTCGTATATCTGCTCCAGCCCCGCGATGGCCGCGCCGTAGGTTCCCGCACAACTCGCCAGCACCGAGAACATGCTTACCATGGAACCCTGGTATGAGATGAACGCGACCAGTGTGCCGAGCAGGATCTTGCCGTTAAGCACCAGGTACGCGCCCATCACCACGATGATCGCGGAGATGGCATACCCCAGTCCCTCGGTCGCCATTGAGAGGCGCATCCCCGCGATGTTGATGTCCAGCGCCCGGAGCTGCAGCGGCCAGAGCTTCTCGTCGAAATCGTTCACGGTGCGCTCTTCCATGGAGAAGGCCTTGATGGTCTGGACGCCCCTCAGTATATCGGTAAGCCGCCCCGCGAACTCGTTGACCTCAAGGTTGAACTCCTTGCTCAGTTCGTAGATTCGCTTACCGAAATACCGACTGCACCAGACGTAGCCGCCGCTCATGACCAGTATCCAAACCGTCATGCCGGGGTTAAGCCGCCAGCAGAAATAGACCGAGAAGATTCCGATGCAGAGATAGGTGATTATCGAGTTGACGACCATGGTCAGGAACGTGCTGACGGCTGCAGACGCGCCGCCCAGCGTGCGGTCATAGAGGTAGCCCGGCGAGTACTTGTGATGGAACTTCAGGCACAACTCCTGCAGATTGTGAAACACCGCGCTTCGGGTCTCGAAGATCAGCCGCTCGCGAATCCAGAGCAGGTGCCGCTGACCGATGTACCATGCGAACATGCGAACAATCATTAGGCCGAGGAAGACCAGCATGGTGTACAGCGCGAGCCTGAAGTCCTTGTGCGGTATGGCGACGTCAATGACGTGTTTGGTGAACAGCGGCATGAGCGAGACAAGGAACCCGACCAGCCCGACCATGGCAGCGGAGAAGAGCAGCCGGGCGCGGTAGGGCTTGAAAAGCGGCACGATTCTCTTCAGAATCTGCATGCTGGACTTCTTCTCGGCGGTATTCGTGGTTTCCGTTTCTTTGCTCACAGCGCTTTTCCTGGACCAGATTCATCGGCAGCGCGCCGACATGTGGTCTGTTACGTGCGTGTGACGAAAATCCTTCACAAAATATGAAGAGTGGGTTTCGGGTGTCGGGTTTCGGGTGCCGGCGAAAATGAAGGGCGGGATGGTCAGTAGTCCCTCGATATGATCGTCGCCGCGGCGGAGCGACCACTCGGGATTAAACGGTTAGTGGGCGACGTGGACTAGACTCCCGTTGCCTAGATAGCATGACCGGCAAAACGGCCCTCGTCCATCTATAGAACAAGGGCCGTACTGATAACTGATCACTGCTCACTGATGACTAGTTCGGACTACTTCGCCGCTGCTAGGCGCTTGGCCACGTCGTCCCAATTCACGAGGTTCTCCATGAACGCCTTGGTCCAGTCCGCGCGGACGTTCTTGTACTGCAGGTAGTAGGCGTGCTCCCACACATCTAACACGAGTATCGGAGTGACACCGCTCTGCGTGCGGTTCTCGTGCTTCTCCGCACCCAGAACCACCAGCGCGTTGTCCATCTTACGATAGGCCAGCACGCCCCAGCCCGAACCCTGAACCGCATTAGTGGTCGCCAGGAACAGCGCCTTGAAGTGGTCGAACGAGCCAAACTGATTGCTGATCATAGCCGCGAGATCGCCGGTCGGTTCGCCGCCGCCGCCCGGTTTCATGTTCGTCCAGAACATGGAATGCAGGATGTGGCCCGAACCGTGGAATGCCAGGTCGTTCGCAACCGCATTGGCAGCAGCATAGTCGCCTGCCTCCACCATCGCCGCAACCTTGGCCTCTGCCGCGTTCAGGCCGGTCACATATGCCGCGTGATGCTTATCGTGATGCAGATGCAGAATTTCCTCGGTCAGATACGGTTCCAGAGCCTTGTAGTCATACGGAAGTGCGGGCAGTTCATGTGCCATTATGGAAACCTCCTCGCGTTATCACATGCGCCAAGCAAGTAACCGGCGCGTTGCATTGTTCATCTGTGTTTACCCATCGCGCGAATGGCCCAAACCCGGCTTGTCAGGACCTACTTGTCGAACTTGATGGCTATTTCGCCGACGCCGATCTCGGAGAACCAAATCTCAGGCTGGCCCGGACCGTTGCACGAAGTCTGCCCATAGAAGGCGCGGAACCCGCCGTCCTTCGTCTGCTCCAGCTTGCCCGTGCCGTCCACCGTAGACATGCCCAGGAAATAGGCGTTCCGGTTGTTCTTCTCGTCCGTGCTGCCCGCCAGCAGAGGCCGCCCCAGACCGCCGGAGTTGCCGGTCACCCAGGTCAACCCGTCGCGCGAAAGCTGGAGGGTGGGCACCGTGCGCTTCTGGCCGTTGTCCGTGAACGTTATGCGGAAGAACATCCTGCCGCCGGGCGCCTCATCAGCGTAACCGACCTGGTTGCCGATCTGTGACATGCCGCTTACATGCTCGCGCTCGTTCCAATCGAAAGTTGTCGGATCGTTCGAGCGGATGCGCACATGGCCCATCGGCACGTTGTCAACGAAATGGAAGGTATACAGCCACCAGGGTTTGCCGTCCTTGTCATCCGGGACGTAGATGGCCTCATGGTGCGTAAGCTTGGTGGCCGCCGGATTCGAGACGTTGATTACCACACCCCGGTCGCCGATGCGTTTCCAGTTCACGCCGTCGTCGGACGTGGAGAGCACGATTCTGTCCGCAGCAGCGGTTGCCGTCTCGCCTGTGTCCACCTTGTAGCCGGGGTCAATCTCGCACTGCCAGAACATGTAGTACTTGCCCTTAAGCTTGATGACCTCCGGCTCCAGGTAGTTGTTCGTCCACCAGTCCTGCGGGCCGATCTCGTCGCCTTTGGGGAACACCGCGCCGTCAATCTTGCGGAACCACTTGCGCCCGTACTTCGACCAGGCAAACATGGTGTGGTCGCCGTCCGCGCCTGGCAACACCTTGCCGTCCGCGTCCAAGGTTCTCCATCGTCCGCCGTGCCACATCTTGTAGATAGGGCCGTCCTTCATCATGTGGACGGAGTAGTCATAGGCCGGTTCCTCGACCTGCCGCCGTGTGACGAGAAGACCCGACATAGGCATGTAAAGCCCGATGTCCGCCGCGCCGTCCGCGTCAACCTGCCCGGCAACCGGATGCGCCAGTTCCGCAGGCCTCCACTGAAACCTCGCAGTTAGGTGTGTGGCCGAAATAGTCTTCGCCTCCGCGGCAGTCGGGCCGAACGTGCCGTCACCCCTGCCGAAGAGGAACAGAAAACCGAGAGGGTACGCCGTGCCGCCGAAGAGCGCGATGTCGCAGTAATTGTCGCCGTTGAAGTCGGCCACTGCTAACTGCCCCCCGGATAACTTCTGTGATGACTTGACCACATCGGCAAATCTCCCGTCACCTTTGGAGTGCAGAAAGTACAGCGATCCGGTCGTGCTATCATGCACGAAGAGATCCGCGCGCCCGTCGCCGTCATAGTCGCCTGCCGATACCGACCCCAGAGGCACATTCGCCTCATGCCTGACTGGAGCAGCAAACCCGCCGGATTTCTTGCCGAAGTACACACTGATCTGCTCCGGGTTGACGAATGCCAGGTCGGTCAGCCCGTCGCCGTTGATGTCCGCAGCAGCAAGTTGGCCGGTTTCTTTCATTGGCGTCTCATGGAATTCCTGCAGGTCGAAAGCGCCGTCACCCTTCCCGGCGGACCACCGGAGGTTCTTAAGTGTGGGATCAAAGCTTACGAAATCGGCCAGACCGTCGCCGTTGATGTCCGCGAGCACGGCCTGCGCGTTGATCCTTGCCGTGTTCTGCACGACCGGCTCCTCGAACCTGCGTCCGTAGTTCGTGAAATCTCGGTTGACGCCCGACTGGTAGCCGAAGAACTCGCTGGTGTAGGTGATGGACTTGAAGCCGGTAAGCCCGGGATACGTGACCGTCTCCTGAACTGCAGACGCGGACGACGATGCAAGCACGGCTGCACAAACGGCCAATCTAGTCAATGTAGAACGCATAGAGCCTCACGCTTTCCGACCCCCAGGTGGAGTCAAAGACGGCACGCACACCGGTCGCGGACTGGTTGATCTCCACCCGCACCATGCGCTGACAGTTGCCTTTGCGCGTTGCGAACGGCTTCCACCCGTCGGAAGTCTTGATCTCCACGCGGAAGTCCTTCACCATTTCATCCGGCGTGTTGGTCAGTTGGTTGTCCTTCTGGTGGCGGCTCAACTGGATGATCTTCGCCATCGCGCTGTCGAACACGAAGGTCGCAGTTTTGACGGTCTGCGGCTGGTCCCAGGTATACTCCACGCTGTCTCCGACCTGGCCGTCCCATGCGTGCTGATCCTCGCCGACGGGCCTGTTGATGCCGTCCCTGAGCGGCTCCGGGACGCCGGACGAGGCCTTCAGTGTCGCACTGTCCGTCAGCGGCGAGAAGTCCTGCTGCACACGCGGGAGATAGCAGTCGTCCCGCAGAAGGGTCTGCTGAAGCTCGGTGACAAGCTCTCCTACTCCTCTCGGCTCCAGGTGGTGATTCACCGCCATCGCCGCCGCCGTGCCGACCGCCTGGCCCATCACGCTTGCCGTTCCCATCACTCGTGTGGAACTCATGGCCGCGTGCGATGCGCTGATGCACCGCCCAGCGAACATCAGGTTCTCGATGTTCTTGGAGTAAAGGCAGCGATACGGTATTCCGTAAGGACTTGGCGCGGGGTGGAAGATAGTCGGTTTGCCCTTGTACGCAAAGCCGCCGGGGTTGTGGTCGTCCATCGTCCAGCCGCCGTATGCCACCGTGTCGTGGAACTTGCCCTCCGCCTCCACGTCGTTCTGGTTCAGCACGTGGTCGCCGATGTACCGTCGGCTCTCGCGCTTGCCGGGCAGGAACTGCACCCAGTCCAGCGCCCAGTTCTCCGCGCCGTGATCGCCGTGGTTCTTGATGTGGTCCCACATGCCGTAGACGGTTTTCAGCAGTTCATCACGGATTTTCTCGGTATCGTAGATGCTGTCATCCTCGCCGCCAAGCTCCACCCACCAGTAGCCCATCTCCAGCCAGTGATGACCTCGGAACGGCACGTCCTCTTCGCTAGCGTAGACGTGCGCCCATGACGGCGGGACGAACTCCTGCGGCGTGCCGGTGTCGTAGGCCTGGAACAGGCAGGTCATGCCCATGGTCTTCTTGTCCGCGACCTCCGGCTCGATGGCTTCGTTGTACTCACTGCGCGCCTCACGGCCTACACGATACTCCGCGCCGGTCAGCGGGGCGAGCACTGCATCGCCCGAGCAATCCGCGAAGATATCGGCCTTGATGGTGTGATAGGTCTGCGCGGTGGTCTGCCAGCCGGTCACGGACTCGATCTTCTTGCCGTCCATCTTGGCATCGAGGATAGAGCAATTCAGGAAGTACCGGATGTTCGGCTCCATCATGACTTTTTCATACAGAACGGTGTCCCAGATCGAGAAGCTCTTCACGTGGTTGCGTCTGAGGTTGTCCAGCCTGATCTCCTCCAGGATGCCGGTCTCGCGCATGTTCTTGATCTGGCCGTGCCGGTCCGCACCGCAGACGTGTACGCGCACCTCGCTGGACGAGTTGCCTCCGAACATCGGCCTGTCCTGCACGATGGCGACCTTAGCGCCGTGTCTGGCCGCCGAGACAGCAGCGCATACCCCGGCCATCCCCCCGCCGACTACGCAGAAATCGAATTCATGGTTGAGCTTTTTCATATTACTACCCCTGAGCACTGCTTGCAACCCTAATCGAGCCGCTGGATAGGCACGTCCGACGCCTTGATCAGATAGGATTGGCCGCCGCAACGCACCTGAACTACCATGTCCACAAGGATACCCGTGTCCCATTTGGGACCGTCACTGGCGCTGAACCCCGAGGACTCAAGTTCCGACTGCCATAGCTCATTGCCGTTGATGACGTACACGCGACTCCCCACAATGCCATTTGGTGTAGTCGGCATTCCTGGATAAACTATCTGCGCCCATGCGCGAAGCGGCCCTCCATCCGGGGGGTTGGCTCCCGGCATGAAATCGCGCGTGACCTGACTCTGAGGACTAAGCACACATTCTTTGCCGTCAATCTCGACCTGCTCGGGTGCGGCCTGCAAGTCGCCAATACGGATGGTCGTAATTCCCTGGTTGGAATCGCCGCCGCATCCAGCGAGAACGGCGGCCAAACAGACGGCAAGCAACAGCAGTGTGGGTAATGCAACTCGCAATCGTGGTATGTCTGACATGTCATCCCCTTTGGAGCAGTATCTCCGGATCTTCTTTCAACCGTGCCAGGACCAGGTCAGCCATCTCGCGCGCCTTTATCAGCCGGATGGCGCTATCACCGATCATGCCGTTGACCTGAATGCCCCGCTCGATCATCTCCGGCTCCAGCCGCGTGAAATCCCTGGCGGTTCCGTACTTGTGCAGGGTTACCGGCACCTGCTCAACCCGTCCATCCGCATGCGTGATAGTGGAAAGGGCTGTACTTTTCTGCATGTGGTAGGGTACACCCGCGATTTCCTCTACATAGTGCATCGTGGTATTGCGGTTGTGCGAAACGCCCATGAGGAGTATATAGCCCTGTGATTCAACGAGCCTGTCGTACGGTGAGCCCACTCCGCACGGTGTGGGACAGCGCTCGTGATCGGCAATGAACCAGTCCACGAAACGCGGCGGTCCCCATGCGCAAACCGAGTGCGTAGGGTGGGCGCTCCTCTTGAACTCGTGTCGCTGTCTGGCAGTCTCCGGTATCTTTCCGGTCCAGCAGGGGGTGTTCAGCACGTCAAAAACAGGAGAATTCGATGGCGAATACTCCTTGCTTCCGGTGAGCGTGGGGAACAGAACCTTGCCGCCGGAGCCGACCGCCTGCATGATGGCATCTATCACGGTGTCCGCGCCGCCCTCCACCCTACCGAACGACGACAGCGAGGAATGAGCGAGCACCGCAGCGCCCCTCTTCAGCCCGAGCCTTCTCAGTTCCGCAAAGATGTCATTCTGTGTGACCGACATGGCAGCTCCAGTCCGCCCTCTATGGCCGAGTTACTCATCTGTCGAGTTTCTACCCATGATTTCGACACACAGCCGCACCTTCCCTCCGAGGGATGCGGAGCGCGGCCACAGAGGGTCGGATCAGTTGAGAACGGATTCAGGAGTGGAATCCGGGATTGCCCATATGGTGGTGGGCAATCCCGGTTGTTGTCGAGGCATGCGTCAGTGCGCGGTGATGTCGTCTTGCATACGGACCTTGAGGAGGCGCAGGAGCTTGCCCTCTGCGTTCTTCGCGCAGGTGCTCACACCAGTCACCGTAGTTACACTGGCCCAGCCAGAACTATGTGCCCGCCTTTACCTGCACGTGCGTCCTGCCTTGCACCTGAAATGTGTCGGTTTTCCAGGGGTGCTTCTCATCCACATACAGGTTCTCAACCTGAAGTACCATGTCATACCAGCCTGCTGGCACCTGCTGGCCGTTGACGTCCGTCTGGTCCCATGTCACTTCCACAACGTTGACAGTCTGTCCCGCAGCGACGGTGTAGGTGCTGGTATCCGTGGGCTCTAGGTACAAGCTATATGGTGTTTCCCAGCCCGAGAACGTCATCAACTTCGTGGGATAGCCAGGCTGATCCATGTAAGCCTTAAGCTCCAGTTTTCGTGTCTTCGTACCCGTGTTCGTGATGGCTAGCCAGCCGTGTATGTGCTGCCCTAATGCATAGGTCGCGTCTGGTG
Organism: Armatimonadota bacterium; assembly: GCA_025358205.1. Classification (GTDB taxonomy): domain Bacteria; phylum Armatimonadota; class UBA5829; order DTJY01; family DTJY01; genus JANYKG01. The sequence goes on along the minus strand of JANYKG010000087.1, from coordinate 5,370 downwards.
AATCAACGCCTGTAGTGACAGTCAGACCAAGACGCTGCAGTGCCTCAGTCTCACTCTGGGGTGGGGCGACGTGCGTTGACGTTGATCCGCCGCAGCCGACCATAGCAGAGCTCAGCAGAAGGGCGATTGCCAACCGATACCTGGTGATAGTATTCATGGGACATTATCCTCCATGCGGAAGGACGAGGCGCATGTGCCCCGTCCTTCGATGATAACTTCTAGGGTTTGGCTATGACATACAAATCATCCACCAGCACCTTCATGAAGTAGCCGTCGAACGGGGCCATAGGCGTAGCGGCATTAACGAGGGTGGGCACGTAGACAGAGTCAGCCGGATCCCATCTATAGATAGTATTGCCGATGCAGTTGTTGGTAACAGCTTGAGATGGACTGACTGTGGCCCCGTCTGCCTTCAGGCGAAAGCCCATGTGCTGGCCGTCAACAGGCAGAGCGGTGAAGAATGGGTTTCCGATCATGTTCCAGCCCTTCGGCAGGCGATACTCCAGACCATGGCTTGCGCGAATACCGGCTTTGGCACCCTTGAGGTGAATTGTCACAGTAGGTCCGGCGCTGGCTGGATACCGCACAAAGTACGCGCGGAAAGGTTTGACCCACCACTCATTGTGCATTGCGGGGTCAATATGATTCGGGATCGCCGAACCCGAAGTAAAGTATTTGTTACCACTGGGATCAAAGGCCACTACGCTAGGCAAGCCCGTTGTGGAGGGTAGAACATTTTCCGGGTAGACGCTTGCCAGCCATGACGTAGAGGACTCCTCCGGCCAAACGGGCAGAGTTAGCATGTAGGTCTTGTTCGTATCGATTGTCAGGTCACCGGATCCGTCAGATGCCAGTGCCCTATCCGCGCGCAGAAAGCCCCACCCTGTCTCTGGATCCCAACCGGGCGTCGCCGCAGCATGTTGGCTAGGACACACGCTATCGTCGGCGGTATCTTCGATACGGTATTGAAAGTCACGGGATCCCATGCTCTGGAACTCGCCGTGCAGCAGTGCAACCACCCCAGATACATGGGGCGCAGCGAACGAGGTACCGTCCATCCCAGTTGCATTTGTGGCTCCATGGTGCTGTGGATCGAAAGCATCCAGCGTTACGACCTGATTGCCGGGAGCCACGACGCTCAGGGTACTTCCATACGTCGAGAAGGGAGCTCGAAACTCCGTGATATAATCTCCCTGGTCGTGCGCAGTAGCGCCAACCAGCATCGCTATAGTCGGCCCTGTTGATGGTACGGAGTTGTTGCCCTGAGTCGCATAGGGGTTCCCACTGGGTGCAACACATAGCACGCCCTTCTTCAGCGCCATCCCAGTCGCGTCGTACACGTTGGTTCCCTTCTTCCCGTAACTGGGTATGTTGATGGCGGCCAGGCTGTCTCGATTGTTATCACCCCAGGTGAGAATACTTTGTATGGCCTTCTGAACGTTGCTCTCTTGGAACTTCACAGGAGTAAGGTTATCGCTCGCATTCTTGGCGATCACCCTGATTCCCCTGTCGCTGTTCCAGCTCCCGTCGTTGTTTGTATCCCATCCGATTCCAGCGATTAGACCGTGGTTCCATGTCCCCTGCCACTCGCCAGGGGCGTTGACGTTGTTCGTCAAAGCTGCGATAATACTGGCCACCCGTGTGCCGTGTGGATTCCCGGTGGCGGGAACGGCATCGCTGCCGGGCATGATGATATTCGGGGCCATATCTGCGTGAGTCGTGTCAATACCGGTGTCCACAACCCCTACAGTCGTCTTACTACCCTTTCCCACCTCCTTATGCCAGGCCCCTGGTGTGACCGCAGCAGGATTGACTGGTTCACCAGTGACTGGGTTCTTCGAGCACAATGGCAATCCCTCTTGCATACCGATTCGGCGCAAATTCCACTGACCATTCTGCCATTGGTTAAACGGCATCTCGTTGTAGAACCAATCATTGGGCCTTGCTAGCGGTAATGCTTGACATGCACTTACGCATCGGTCGAGTTCGGCGGACTCAACGATACTGATCGCTTGGAGTTGACTCACCTTTGCCTGCAACTGGGCAACTGTGGTTGCCGGCGTGATGCCTACTCCGTAGAGATCGTCCCACGTGATATACTCGACCTTATCACCACCAACACTTGCGATAGCTTGGTCTATCTCCGTGGTTGTTGCTTCGGTCTTGAAGCGGACCAGAATGAGATCGTTCGCGTAGCTAACGGTCGCCGTCTCCTGTGTTTCCGGATCCACTTCGTCTACATTGACGTAACCGGACGTCTGGACATGTTCTGGTATGTATACCTCTGTTGCGGGCATCAGGATGATCTCGGGTTCCGGTATCCCGTACTCGGTCGTGATACCTGGGGGCGGAGGGGGATCGCCCGGCGGAGTGCCGCCATCAGGCGGCTCCAGAGCCAGCACGGGCAAGCACACAAGCAGCAGGAGGATAGTGCATACCGTCACTGTCCGCGACGCCGGTTTCATGGCAGTCATCTTCGTCATTCCGTGCCTCCATTTAGCCAAGAGAGTGAGTTCAGCGCTTGTGGAGCCTGCGGGGCTTTGGGGTACTTGTTGACTAGGAGACGCAGCACCTGCTGTGCTTCGTCCTTTCGTCCGGTAGCCTCAAGAACGGAGCTCTCCCATAGCATTAGCTTGGCGCAGGAACTGGATGCTTCGGGAGATGAACCGACTAAGCTTCTCCCAGTACGAGCAGCGGACAGTGCATCGTCTGCTCGGTCCAGATCCACAAGTACCTGAACTTTCCATACGTATAGCTCACCCAGCATCTTCGGACGCGGCATAGATATGCCGCACACTCGTCCTGTAGCGAAGGAATCGAGTGCAGCGTCGAGTTCGCGCAGCGCATCCTCTGGATCGGCTTGAGCGTACCTGGCCTGAGCAAGCCCGTAGTGGGCAATTGAGACCAGCGCAGCAGGCGTATTGGCGTGGTCGCGCAAAACCTGCCAGTATGCACGCTCGGCCAGTCGTGGCAGGTGTCCTAGAAGGTAGATCTCCCCCAGTGCCGCATCAGCTACCGCTGCTACCTCAGGGTGCGCGCTGCCTGCAAACTCCGACCGAACGCTCTTGAACGTCTGTATGGCCGAAGACAAGTGCAGAGCTTTCGCCTCCGCGCTCTGTTCTTTCACACGAACCAGATCGCCGCTTGGTCCGCGTCCCCAATAATCTGCCGACGTACACTTCATTATGTCGAGAAAACCATACTGCAGGCGGGCAGATCCACGGTTCTCCAATGCGCTTGCCTTGCATTCTGCCGCCCTCTTGAGTGCGGATTGGGCATCATCATAGCGATGCGCACGAAGATGTAGCGCGCCCAATCGGTGTAACGCAGTCACTGCCTGGGGTGAGTCCGGATACCTCTGCACAAGGGAATCGAAAGTGATAACAGCTTGATCTGTATCCTTGACCTGCAGGCCGCCAAGTCTCAGGAGCGCTTCTGGCACCAACGCAGAGTCGGGGGAACTCTCTGCAACTGACAGGAACGCAGCGTTAGCAGCTTTGTAGTCCTTGCTCTTGATCGCGGCATACCCCCGCGCCATCGCACTCGGCGCTTGATCGTCCGCGCGTGCCACCTGTGGAGTCTGCAATACAATGGTCATTGTAATTGCCAGTAAGAAAATAGGTATTGCGGTGGTTCTCGTTCTCATGGCCGTGCCTCCTACGGTTTTTAGATTGCCATATCTGATCCAGGACCGCCCGCACGGGGTACAGGAGTCCCCTGTGTTGCTGATATCGTAGCTTACTTGGTGTAGTATATCGGAGATGTCAGTCTGCGTCAAGAGTGCTTGTCGAATATTTACTCTCGAATAGACGGCAGCTACACGGTGGCACTTGGGAAAGCAGTTCGGGCATGCACATTGCTGTCGCTGTTGCTGTCAAAGATGTTACTGTCAACGATTTGACCGGGCGGGGGGAGGTGTGGTAAGATTTCAGAGCATCCTGAAAGGTGGTTTTCTTTTGGCTGTCCGTACCTTCGTCTTCGACCTCGACGGAGTGGTCTACCGGGGCAACCAGCCTCTGCCCTCGGCGGTGGACACCATCGAATCCCTGAGGCGCTTCGGCCATCAGGTCTACTTCTTCACCAATAACTCCAGCAGGACTCGCGCCGACTATCTGGAAAAGCTGACCGGCATGGGCCTGACTACCGATATTGACCACATCATGACCGCTTCCTACGCCACTGCGCTCTACCTGGCTGAGCAAGGCGCGGCGGGAAAATCGTGTTTCATGATAGGCCGCGAGGGTGTCCGCGAGGCGCTGGAATCCGTCGGCGTGCGGCTGATTGCCGACCCCGAGGTTGAGCAGCCGGACTATGTGGTGGTGGGGATTGACCACGAGTTCACGTTCACCAAGCTGGTCAAGGCACAGCAGGCGATATTCGGCGGAGCGAAGTTTATAGGCACCAACCCCGATCTGACTTTCCCAGGCGAGGATGGGTACGTGACGCCAGGGAACGGCGCGCTGCTGGCGGCGGTTCACGCGGCGACCGGCGTTGCGCCGATGGTGATCGGCAAACCCGAGATCCCCGCGATGCTCAAAATTCTGGAACTGGCGCACTCGACGCCGGAGCAAACCGTGGTTGTGGGCGACCGGCTGGACACGGACATCCTGGCGGGCAACCGGCTGGGCGCGCGCACGGTGCTGGTGCTGACCGGAATTGCGACAGAGGAAGATGTTCGCCTCGCCCCACCCGAGATGAAACCGGATATAATAGTAAACACTTTGCCTGAAATGATGGATAGGTTGGGTGATGAGTGACAAGTGATGAGTGAGCTTGACCGGGTGGCATTCCAGCTTCCGGAAACGGTTCACGTATCACTCATCACGGAACAGGTTCCCTTGATGAAGATTCCTACCGCGTTGACAATCGCAGGTTCCGATTCCAGCGGAGGGGCGGGTGTGCAACTCGACCTGAAGGTGTTCGGACGCCTGGGGGTTTACGGCATGTCGGCCGTCACCGCAGTCACGGCGCAGAACACCACCGGCGTGCAGAAGATCTACACCACGCCGCCAAGGATCATCGCCGCACAGATTGACTCGGTGATGCGCGACATCGGCGCGGATGCCTGCAAGATCGGCATGCTCCACCATGCGACGGTAGTTGAGACTGTCGCCGAGCGGATACTCAGGCGCGAGATACCGAACGTTGTGCTGGACCCGGTGCTAGCGGCAAAGGACGGCACCTATCTGCTGACCGGTCGAGGGGTTCCGCGCATGAACCGGCGGTTGATCCCGCTGTGCCTGGTGGTAACGCCGAACGTGCCGGAAGCGGAGATACTCTCCGGCATCAAGGTACACAACCTGGACGATCTGAAGAACGCGGCGCAGGTGATTCACGAAATGGGCTGCCGGTTCGTCCTGGCGAAGGGCG
>JANYKG010000084.1 GCA_025358205.1 Armatimonadota bacterium | reverse complement strand
ACTTCTTCGCCTCTGCAAGTCCCGCCTTCGCCAGAGTCTGCGTGATCGCCGATGTCAGCGATGTCTTTCCATGGTCTACGTGGCCGATTGTGCCAACGTTTACATGCGGCTTGGTTCTCTCATACCGCTGCTTTCCCATCTCTAGTTCCTCCCGTGAATCAGGTGAATTGAGGAGAACGTCCTGCACTCCTCGGTGTTGTTTGTGCCCTCAAGCAAAAATGGAGCCCACGATGGGAATCGGACCCATGACCTCCTCTTTACCAAAGAGGTGCGCTACCTCTGCGCCACGTGGGCATCAGACGCAGAAAGCCGGACGCCTGAGGGTTAGACAAGTATTCCGGCTTCCATTCCTGCAAAATTGATTTGGTGGCGGGAGGTAGATTCGAACTACCGAAGCGTTCCGCAACAGATTTACAGTCTGCTCCCTTTGACCACTCGGGAATCCCGCCATATCAATGTCCGTCCGACGAGAATTCCACTCGACCGTTCGGATTTCAGACCTGGAGCCGACGATGGGAATCGAACCCGCAACCTGCGGTTTACAAAACCGCTGCTCTACCATTGAGCTACGTCGGCAAGGAATCATAAATTCATCTTGCCATAACGACAAGAGAGTGCCCACAGACGGCACTCCGATATATTATAGGCAGATTGACCTTGATTGTCAAGAGTTCCGCCAAAGTTTCGTTACCAGTCCGCATAATTCATGAGCAACGTGAATAATGCGCTGAAGGCCCTGGATTGTTCACTTCGTGGATAATCCAGGCTGGGTTTCCGGGCTTTACTGTCCTTCAGCCGCCAGTGGGTCTGCTTCCGGTTTCGACTTCGGCGTCACCACCAGCCTGGCTTCGGGCGCGTAGTAGTCGCTTGATATCAGTTCGCGCCTGACTACCCCGCCGCCGTCTTTCACCACGCGGTAAGTGGATACCCTGTGTCCGGATCGTCCCGGCTTATTCACCACCGGTTTACCGTCTACAATCGTCCCTTCCGTCACCTTCTTTACGCCTGCGCCTATCACCTGATGCCCTGCCGATGTCAGCGACACATCATGCTTGTCCCGCACAGCGCCGAATATCCGCATGTCCACCGTGTTCGAGCCTACGGATGCCTGGATGTATATCGGCGCGCTGCTGGTGTTCCTGAACCTCAGGTCTAACGCCGGGTACGCCACAGTCGCGTCCCTGCCTACGGGCGCATAGACCACCGGGCGTGAGTGATGCTGTCGCCTCAGTATCTTCATGTCCGCCAGCAGCGCGGCGTTGTATAGTGTGGTAGATACCTGGCAGACCCCTCCGCCCATCCCAGGCTCCACCTGACCGTCCACAAACATCAACGCCTCGCGAAAGCCGAACTTTTCCAGACGCGGTCCTACTTCTTTGTTGTAACTGAAGACCTCGCCGGCCTTCACCAGAGTGCCGTTCACACCTCGGCAGGCCACGCGCAGGTTGTGCGATCTGTCTCGCTGCGACGGATGGTAGCGGGTGGAGTATGAGGCCAGCAGTCCTTCTATCTGTTTCAGATCAGCCGCCTTCACGGTTGGCTCGTCCGTTCCCACTGAGAGTTGCACCTCGGTCGCCCCAGCGTTTGCCGCGCGCATCAGCAGCGCCAGGCTCTTCGATGTGTCCAGCTTCAGACCGGGTTTATCCGGCGTGGCGCTTATGGTGTCGCCGTCAACCTGAAGCGTCGCGTTCACAGGCTGTCGGTCTATGCGTGATGCGGCTTTCTTCACAAAGGCGAGCGCCGTTCCTTTGTCGAATGCGTAGATAGTGGGGATGCTCACGCCGTTCTTCCGCGCCCGCAGGATGGCCGTCAGCTTGCGGAGTATGGACCCTTGTCGCCCTACCAGGTACGCCGCCTGCGCCGACGCCTGCACATCCACCTTCCCGCCGATTCCCGCGAAACTGGTCTCGAACCGCTCGCCCGCATAGCTCAACGTCACTTTTCGCTCGGAGAGTGTTGTTGCCTCCGGGGCAAGTTTGGCCGCCGCCTCGGTTTTCGTCAGTCCGCTCAGGTCCACCCCGCCGGAACGAACCCCAGGGTATATCGTATCGCTGCTCAAGACGTGGACAACCGCACCGGCCGCCGCTGCCAGCAGAACCGCTATTACTAGTATGACCTTCAACGTGGGTGAGCGCATGAGTGAAATCTCCGACTAAAGAAAAGACCCTTCACCCGCCGAGCGGAGAAAGGTCTTCTTTGTCTTTCACGTATAACTATATCAGGAATCGCCTGGTCTTACAAGCCGGCTAGTTTGAACTAGTGACTTGTCGCCAAGAGAGCCTGTCGTATGTACCCGTAGTTGGGTAATAGGGGGGCGGATCAGTTGCCAACCGGGGATCATAGCTGTAGCTCTTGGTATAGCCCGTCGAAGTCTGCCCGGTTGATGCATTGAAAGTGCCGACAGCGCCTCTAGCCTTCTGAATGATGCCGCCAAGCACCGTGAGCGTACCCACTGGGGTTCTTGTGTCGTAGTTTGCCGCGGAAAAACTTCCCGAAGTGGTGTTGTATCCGCCGGACAACATCACGCCGTTTACTTCCAATGCCGCCGGGGCAGATGACGAAATCGTAATGTTGCGCGCCACCAGGCCGAGTGTTCCCGCCGCAACGTTAGAGACATCCGTGGTTGCCAGCAGCTTATTCGGTCGGGTTTTGTATTTGAGATTGTCGGTGAGAGTTATGTCCTTGTTGTTATTCACGTCAGTGGCTATAGTCCATGCACTACGCTTTGTGATGGTGGAGCCGGTGTACTTGTTGTCAGCGATGCTTCCCTTCAAAGATGTGATGTTGCCAGTGCAGTAGATCACGCCATTGGTTAAGTGCGTACAACTTGTCGGGCTGCCGCTTCCCACCGTGCCAGTTGCGGACATTGTGTTGGCGGCCAGGTCCACGGTGACCGTTGTCACGACCGCCCCCTGTGTCACAGTGATGGTCTGGTTGCCGGAGCCGTTGACCCCCATCACCACAGCGGCATCTCCTTGAATGTACAACCCACCGTTGTTCGTGTCGGCGCGCAGGTACACTCCTGAGGCTGTTGCCGGGAAGCCGGTGCTAAGTCCCCATGCAGCATTCTTCTGAGCGTCAGTGGATGGTGGCAATTCGATTCGTTGGACGCCCAGTTTGTATCCTTTGCTTCCATTCTTGAACACCTTCTGGAATGTGGTCTCGTTGTTCGGAGCAGAAGGGCTGTAGTTGATGCTTGTGCCGACGGCCGTCAGAATGTCTTTGAATATGGAGGTCGAAGACCCGTTGTAGTTGATCTGGAAATTCGAAATACTGGTGTTGTTGCTGTGCGCTGGCCCGTCGCAGACCTCGCCGGCCTTCCACCAGATAGCGCCGCCCGAAGTGGACGTTTCCTTGTCTGTGAAATAGGCAAACCGTCCGAACGTGGCTTGCTTCACAACGATCTCAACATACTTGGTTGTTGTGCCTGAGGTTCCGATTCCGATGACCTTGAATGTTTTGAGAAAAACCGTTGCATTCCCGGAATCCGGTTTTATGAGGGTAGTCCATGTGCCGCCACCCATTGCCACATTGATGTACCCATTATCCGGATTAAAGTTGTCCAATCGCGAAGGGGCGTAGGTCTGGGTACGCAGCCAGCAAGCGCCCATCTCGGCGCCTGTCTCCGCCAAATTGAAAGCCTCCGTGCGTGTGCGCTGCCGCCTCGTGGCGTACATGGAATTGCTGGTAACCGTGAGGACTGCGAGCGCCATCATGATCACCAACATCACAACTATCATGGTCAGCATCAGGATGCTTCCAGTGTTTCTTCTATCACTTCTTGCATGCGTTACCGCATGGTCGCTTTGTGAGGTTTTCATGTCTCGAATCCCCCTGATCTCAAACGATTACCGGAAGGCGCCGATGCAAAGCGCTTGGCTTGCTAGTCGTTTCTGAGGTAAACAACTCGGTCCGTTAGGTGGGTGTTCACATCCAGGAAGGTGCCTGCCTTTCTGCGTGAATACACAAGATTCTTAGTGTCTACTGTAATCTTTACCGCGCTCTCCGGTGCCGCCGCGTCCTGTTCAAAAGTAATATTGACAACATTCTTGGACACAATTCGGCGCGCGCCGTTCTGGCTTCTCCAGAGGTAGTTCCCAGTATGCCCGATGACCCCGGTAGCATCAGAGCGATAGTAGTCCACTGGATGAGCAGTGTCCGGGACCCGGCGATTGTAGGTATTGTCACCATTAGTCGTCGGCATTACGAGTTCTAGTTGACATGCGTTTGCGAGTATTGTGTAGCTGGTGGCTTCGCGCACGTCGCTCACTATCTTCTGCAGTGCCGTCACCGCGTTGGTATCAGTCTGTGCCTGCAGCGTACTGGTATCGCAGGATCTCATAGCGTCAACCATCATGGAAGACGTGCATAGCGCCACCATTGCGACCAGTCCGGCGGAGATGGTCATCTCGATTATGGTGTAACCTCGATTTGACTTGATCCAGTTCATGACTATAACCCCTGGTTCGTGATTACCGCTGAAATTGACATTGTGGAGGTGTGTGCCTGATGCGAGGCCGGCTTCCACGTGATCGTCACAGTCGCGTCCATCGCATCCGCAAACTTCGCGTTCTGTGTAATCGTCAGCTTCCCTGTCGCTGACGGCATGTGTAGATCCTGACTGGGGTCGTTCAGGTTGTTGTCCAGGTTATCCGTTGCTGTAAAGGAGTACGGAGAACCCGTCGGTGAGGCGTCTATGGCTCCTGCTGCGCGTAGTTCCGCAAAGGAATCCATCCGCCCGGGACCTATGGCCCTCAACTCGTCAATTTTGTGCTGGCAAAGACTTGCGGCCTGTGCATACTGCCCATTTATGTAGGCAGCCTTCTTGGCGGCTGGTATCGTGACGGCAAACATGAGTGCTATGGCGCTCAGGATGAATACCGAAACCATCACCTCTATCAACGTAAAGCCACCATTCTTCTGTCTCGGCTCCACCAACAGCTTGTTCATGTCTATCTCCTGCGTGCTATGCTATTGAATGAACTCGCTCCACAATCATACTCCGCTCACAGTACATGGCCGGCTACGTCGCATTTAGGCGATTTGCCGATCTCTTCAATCGTATAGTTGCCGCCTTCCGGGCAACTGGGCCACCTCTTGAGATACCTGCCGGAGTCGGCCCCTTCGGTTGTAAGGTTATCCAGCGTGGGTGAGTCATCGTTGTTCTTCCGGAAGTCCATCGCCCACTGTTCCTTAGCGGTATTGATCTCCTTCAGATTCGTTATGCAGCTTTTCACCCGTGCAGTCTGTCTAGCTCTTACAAAATTTGGCAACGCTATTGTAAGCAGAGTTCCAATGATCAGTACCACGATCATGATCTCGATAAGTGTAAAACCACTCTCCCGATTCGTGATGCTATTGCATCTGTTCATATACCACCATCCTGCCGCCGCCACAATCAGGGCCGACGGAACTCCCGTTCGGATAGCAGGAAACTATGTAACAGGGAATGAGCCTCCCGACTCGGTATCATGCTATGACCGCGGTCGAAAGGCTCTTGAAGGTGTTTGGGTGAGCCTGACTTAGCAGACTCACCCAATGCTATCTTCAGTTCTATGGAAGTACGTGCGTACCGCCAATGCTACAAGTCGGGTCTGTGCCAACCGCGTTGATACCGGCGTAGTCGCCGCCGCTCGGGCAGGCCGGCCACTTCTTGACGTACTGACCACATCCTGCGGCCTCGGTGCTGAGCATGGGCTGAGTCGGTGTGTCAGCGGTGCCTTTCTTGAAGTCCATCGCCCACTGCTCTTTTGCAGCGTCAATCTGCTTCAAGTTGGAAATACATGTCTTCGCACGAGAGGTCTCTCTCGCCTTCACGAAGTTCGGAACCGCTATCGCAAGCAGTATTCCGATGATCAGTACAACGATCATGATTTCGATCAGGGTGAAACCGGACTCACTCTTTCGGATCTTTCGCAGCTCTTTCATATAATCTCCTATCCTCCTGGAAGTGTTCTCCGCCTGGAGACCATTGTCACTCGCATGGTCTTCCGGCAATCTTCTGCTATGCCATTTGTTCCACACTCGCCTGCTGATACTACAACACTATTTCGGACGAAAGTGGAGCAAAGCGACTGGAAACCAGCATAATTATCGGGGAAAAGGGTGCGGTTCTTTACCCAAGGGTTGTGTTCCGATGACTGGAGAGGTAATGAACCACGGAGGCACGGAGGACACGGAGGGAACAACCGGCAAGACGCCAAGTGCGCCAACGGGAATAGAAACACCTGAACGGAGAAAACACTAAATGCACTGGATTCTGAAATCCAGCGCTAACATCGAGCGATTTGTCTTTCTTTGTGACCTGGCGTCTTGGCGGTTCAGGTCGCGCGTCTCTGTGGTTCTAGTTCCTTATTACGGCCAGAAGGCATACGTCGGCATGTGCAAGGCTATCCCGATCAGCGTCCACAGGCTGCCCATCACGCACTCGCCCAGTATCAGGCCAAGGAACAGTGGAACGGCCTGTCGGTAAAGCCTTAGGCCGCCGTATCTGAGGAGAAGAATCTTAATCGTCCACGCTATCAGCATGCATACCCAAAGTTGGTGCATAGCCCAGCTACTGGAAATGGCAAAACCCACCGGGTGGAAGGGGAACCAGAAGAACCGCATTCGGAATGCGTTCAGCAGAATTGTCAGCACAAATCCCGCCAGTATCGCCAACTGGATGTTCTGAGTCGGCTGCTGTATACCTCTCAGCCAGCCGTCCAGACGGTTGTACGGCTCACCTCCAAATATCATCGGAACCCCGGGAGGCGCTATCTTGGACGCGGCGCCCACCTGGTAGTAGATGTGCAGTTCCGTCCAGAAGCTGGCAATGGCGCCCGCCGCAGCGGCTATCAGTATGGCATAAAACAGCTTCCGATAGCTCAACGCCGTCCGCTCAGCCATCTTGTACCCTTCCAGCATGAACGGCATCGGGTGTGCGCGGTAGGCTCGGTTGAACCAGAACAGCAGCGAGAACACAACCAGGTTCGGAGTGCCCAGCTTCAGCGGGCCGATTATCGCTGGTATGATGCTGTCCGGCCCGGCATCGTGCAAATCATGCGCGGGCGGCCCAAGCTCTGCTCTCATCCGGGTAATCGCTACGGACATGGCTATGTAGATGAGGAAGAAGATGATAACCAGCCACCACGACATCCCCATCGCCAGCACGAATGTACAGAGTATCACCATGCCTATCAGGAACCCGTAGGCAGCCGTCCTGTACGGAATAGGTTCGCCCTCGTCATCGCCTGACCTGACGCCTGTCCACAGCTCCGTTATCACGGCCTTGAAATGCTGCCGTCCAGACCATAAAGCAAATAGCGCTATGCCCATGTACGCACCGAAAGACTGCTCGTTGACGTATGGGAACCTCGGGATCTGATTCCATCCCAACTGGGCGCTGATAATTAGTTCCGCCTTCCAGAAGATGAAGAAGAACCACGATGAGAAGAGCAGGTCAACCGGCAGCAGCGCGCCCAGACCTATGCCAAACGGATAGAACGAAATGGGGCAGTTTCCAATCGCGTTCCACGGAGGCGTGAGTGGAAACTGCGCGAGGTTGATTTCCTTGATCATCAGACCCGGCACGGACGGATAGAGAGTGTGCAGCCCCTGTATCAGGTCTATCGCCACAGCGATCGCCAGGCCCACCCATAGAAGCTTGTTGCCGAAGAAGCTGGCCTTCTCGCTGGAGATCTCCAAAGGCAGATGAACAAGCGGATAAGTGAGTTTTTCGCGCTCAGTCCACTGTTTTCGGAGCAGGACGGTCATGCACAGCATCACAAAAATCAGCGTCATGATGAAGAATGTCCACATCGCCACCGGTGTCAGCCACGCCTTTACGATGTTCCATTTGTAGAGTGTTCCCGCGCCCTGGTAGAACCCGTCCAGCACGTCCTTGTCGCGCACGGAGAGCCATTTGGGGATGTAGTCCAGGAACATGCCGGCCCATTTGTTCTCCGGCGTGGCGAACTTGAATGGGTGTGAGATGCCAGGAACCAGCACCTGTATCATATCGTGGCCCGCCAGAGCGGAGGCGATATTGATCATGATGTAGATGGTCAGCAGTTCGCCCTGTGAAAACACCCACTTCGGCTTTACGCGCCGCAGGATCACGTTCAGGCCGACCAGACACAGCAGTATGAAAATTGAATTGTAGAAAAGCGAAATCGTGGTTGGGTGACCAGCATAGCGCACAATTTCGGTGAGAAAAACCCAATAGTTGTTAAGCGGAATGAGTATGAGAGCGATGATTATCGCACGCAGTGTAACTCCGGATATGTACTTCTCGTCTGGACGCTTCTCCAATACTGCTTCCTACTTCCCGCTTACAGTCATCTCAGATATCATGAATGTCGGGCTGACAACCGATGACATGAACTTGGCGTCATTGGCTATGGCTTCCACGTTCATCATCATGTCCAGCATGTTGCCCGCAATGGTTACTTCCTGCACCGGAAACGCCAACTCGCCGTCCTTGATCCACATGCCCGATGCGCCGACGGAAAAGTCGCCGGTGACGGTGTTGATGCCGCGTCCCATTGTGTCCGTCACGAAAAAGCCGTTCTTGATGCCACTGATGATATCCTGAGGAGTCTTCTCAGTCGGCTTCAGGTAGAAGTTCGTCGGTGATACGGACGGCAGGCCGGAGAACCCTCTGCGTGCGTTGCCGCTGGGCTGCTCGCCGTACTTGCGCCCCGTGCGGGCATCGTAGAAGTACATCTTTAGGACGCCGTCTTCCACGACCATCTTGGTGCGGGTCAGCACTCCCTCGCCGTCAAACGGCATGGATCCGAGTCCCCTGGGCATCAGCGGGTCGTCAATGAGCGTGACCAACGGCGATGCTATCTGCTTGCCCAGCTTCTTCTTGAGGAACGACATGCCCCGGTGAACTCCGTCACCATCCAGCGCGCCGAACACCGAGTCCCAGAGCAGTGCACCCACGCTCCAGTCGAACACGATGGGCGCCTTCTGGGTCTTCACTTTCTTGCCGCCAAGCTTTGCTATGGTTCGCCGTGCCGCCTCGGTACCCACAGCGGAAGGTGATTCCAGCTCGTCCATGAACCGCCGCCATGAGTAGTATGAGCCAACCTGCATCTGCCCGTCCTGCTCGGCGATTGGCGCGCTGTAGATGCTGCAATCGGTTCCGCTGTTGGAGTACATGATCCCGTTTGAGTTGGCTATCACCCGCGTGCCGGACGAGCTTCCATAGGCCGCGCCTTCGCTGTTGGTGATTCGTTTGTCATAATCGAAGGAGGCTTTCTCGGCTTCTTTCGCCATTTCGATCTTCTGATCGGCAGGCAGATCGGCTATTCGCGCGTCGAAGAGGTCGAGTTCGGGTACAGCGCTCTGGACGCAATCCGGCAGTCCATTGTGTTTGTCTCTGCTGGCGGACTTGGCAAGTTGGACGGTTGTCTTCACCATGTCGTCGAGCGCCTGTGTCGCGAAATCAGTGGCGCTGGCAAACGCCATGCGCTTGTCCACGAACACGCGCAAACCCAGGCCCTTCGCGCTGGCCTGAGCGAGCGTCTCCACCTCGCCCATCCGCACGGTGACGTTGAAATCATCGCCGGACTGCACGTAGACCTCAGCCTCCTCAGCCCCGGCCTTCATCGCTGATTTTACCACACCCGCCGCAAGTTCTTTGTAGTCCATGTTCTCACCTAGCACAATAAGCCCGTTAGATCCCGAGTAGCGAAGCGTATCGAGGGACCGTCATAGTTGAAAGTTGGATGTTGGGCGTTGGACGTTCGCCTCCGTCCGGCCTAACACCTACCACCAACCACCTATCCCCCCGTCCCTCCAACCGTCATCTCTGCGATCTTCACCGTCGGCATTCCCACGCCGGTCGGAACGCCCTGGCCGTCCTTGCCGCAGGTGCCGATGCCCTTATCAAGCTCCAGGTCGGTGCCGACCATCACGATCTTCTGCATCACATCAGGCCCGTTGCCTATCAGTGTCGCTCCTCGTATCGGCGCGGTCAGCTTGCCCTTCTCAATCAAATATCCCTCGGTCACGCTGAACGTGAAGTTCCCGTTGGTTATGTCCACCTGTCCGCCGCTGAAGTACCCCGCATACACCCCGTAGTCCACCGACTTAATGATCTCCTCGGGGTCGGATTCGCCCGCCGCTACGAAGAAGTTGCTCATCCTGGGGATCGGATAGTCGTGGTAGTTCTGCCTGCGTCCGTTGCCGGTCAGCGGCATGCCCAGCAGTCCGCCGTTCAGCCTGTCGGTCAGGAATCCCTTGAGTACGCCCTTCTCGATCAGCACCTTGCGCTGGCCCGGCGTGCCTTCGTCGTCAATATTGTACGAGCCTCGGCAGTTCGGTATCGTCGCGTCGTCCACCACAGTGCATAGGTCGGATGCCACCTTCTCGCCCATGCGACCGGCAAAAAGCGAGGTTTGCTTTCTTATGAAGTCCGCCTCCAGCCCGTGGCCCACGGACTCGTGGAACAGGACGCCGCCCCATCCGTTCTTGATAACCACCGGCATCATCCCGGCGGGCGCTGGAACCGCGTCAAGCTGAATGACAGCCATCCGCGCGGACTCCTTGGCGATATCCTCGGGCGACAGCGTGTCGAAGAACTCGATGCCCATCCGTCCGCCGCCGCCGAAGGATCCCATCTGCGAGATCGCGCCCTTGGTTGCCATTGATTGCACGTAGATTCGCAGGAGCGTCTCATGGTCGGCTATCCACAGGCCGTCGGAATTCGCGACTATCACGTCCTCATCGATGTCCACCCAGCTTACGCTCACCTGCTTCACGTGCGGATCGTAGTCGTAGGCCGCCTTGCACGCGCGTTTGACCAGCGCGGTCATCTCTTTGACGGGTCTGCTCTGAGCAGGGGTGAGGGTAGGGGAGTAGTCAGGTGCGGCGGAGGATGCTACTCGCACCGGCACGTCCACATCGGGGCCGTCTGCTATGCGCGCGGCCACCTTCGCGGCTTCCATGAGCGACTTGGGATCGAGGCTGTCGGAGTAGGCGTAACCGGTCTTCTCGCCGGAAAGTACGCGTATTCCCACGCCCTGCGAGATGCGCACCTCGGCGGACCGAATCTTGCGCTCCTCCAGGGGGATGCTTCTGCTGTTCCGCCGCTGAACGAACACGTCCGCGAAGTCGCCCCCGCGGCTCATCGCCTCGGACAGGACCTTCTCGACCTGTTCCCTGGATATCAACGACTGGATGTCGGGACGCGCGTCGGACGACGGTTTCATCTGAAACTCCTGGCCTGGATAACCCGTGCAACGAATAATATCGAGCCTTGCGAGCATTATCCACGAACTAAGTGAATAACGCGGGCTGGTGCATCACTCATGTTTCCGCAAGCAACGCTGGCTGAGGAGGAGAGCGCATAATACCGCACGGTGGAATGTTATCAAATACCACGTTCCGCAGTCAAGGGGCTGCGCCGTGAGAAGTGACCAGGGGAGGGCGAGCGTCCCCGCGAGCCGCCTTTCGGATCAACGCTAAAGCACTCCTCGGTGGTGGAGCGCCACTAGTCAGACTGGACAGTGATCTCGCAAACAGGTACACATACGTGTGCAAATTGACTGCTCCCATCAAGCGATAAGGAATCGGATTCCTCAGAGTCCAGAATCTTGGTATTCACTTTGTACCTGAGTGTTTCTTTTCCGTCTCCAGTTCTACCTTTGCTCTCTTCGAGGGCTATCGAACTGAAACTCGGTTTG
Source organism: Armatimonadota bacterium (assembly GCA_025358205.1). GTDB lineage: Bacteria > Armatimonadota > UBA5829 > DTJY01 > DTJY01 > JANYKG01. The sequence goes on along the minus strand of JANYKG010000084.1, from coordinate 1,317 downwards.
CCGCTTGTGTCACTTCCTCCCGACCCATCAACTGCGGAGTTCACCGTCACATCCCTCACACGTGAGCTTCCCATCCATTTCAGAAACAGCGCCGTCTGTGCTTCTGTCAGATCGTCAGGGGTAATACCATCGGCCGTCATAAGTTTCGACATTTGTCCCGGGTCCAGTCCGCGCATCCAGACAAACAGATCATAAATGCTATCAAGGCCGAATTCCTGACCTATCCCGTAGCGATACAAGTTTTCGAACTGCTCGCGCCGGAGTTGCCCTGTCTCCAATAGCTCTTTGAGACCGAGATATCCTTGTTTCTTCAGTGTATCCCGCCAGCCTGCCATCAGTCGCTCGGGAATCTCCCGGTTTCTGCAGGGTGGCCAGTCTCTCATCACGATCAGTCGTAGGTTCTCACGTTTCTCCACTTTCGTGTTGTCGTCGGGCATGAGGTCTTGCAGAACGAGGTCCGCGGACATTCCCTTGTCATCGTCGACTGTGACAGACGCGAACTCACCGATCTTGCACGTGTAGTACGGTGATATAATGCTCAGGTTGGACTTTTCGGCGATCTCGCCCAGTCGCTCAAAGAACTTGAGCTTGTCATCCTTATCCATCTTGATCTTCTCACCGGGGTAAAGCTTGTCGAGTACCGCGTCATACTCCTCCGCAGTCTTGGGCTGTGCGGCTTCAATGGCCTTCTGTTCGTCGTCCGTGCCTGACTCATCGCTCTGCACGTCCAAGGCCATGTACGATGTCGTCCCTGATATCGAAGATTCGGTGTCTGTTGGAACGGATGGCGGCTCATGCCCCAGTCCCATGATCGTACAAGCCAAACTGGGGTTGGAGTCCATGGGCGCGGGTTCCACATGGAAAACGACGGTGTCGACCCGCTCCCACTTTGTTAGGCCGTAGGTATCCTCTGGCGCAACTTCATCACCGGACTGCGCAAACGCCTTGACGTAGCTCTCCCTATGCCTACGCTCTCGCTCGTTCAACCCTGCGAGCAATGCGTCTCTAGTCTCGCTGGGAAGCTGCGCTACTGGTATCTCTATGAACGCATTGGTGTTCCATAGCGCATCACACTGCTCGCTCGAAAGCCCGGCATACACGCTGAGATGGTTTCTGTTGACCGGATTCTGGAGTTGGTATCTGCCTGAGGTACCATCCTTGTACTTCTTAGCTACCTCTTCTTCACTCAGGTCTACGTCGCGACTGAGGTCGGTTATCTGCTTCCTCAGTTTGGCCAGGTACTCCTTTTCGTACTTGCCGATCTCCTGTTTGGTCTTCATGTCCATCCAGAACTCGTATTCCGTTTGCTTAGTGGCC
>JANYKG010000082.1 GCA_025358205.1 Armatimonadota bacterium | reverse complement strand
ACTTCTTCGCCTCTGCAAGTCCCGCCTTCGCCAGAGTCTGCGTGATCGCCGATGTCAGCGATGTCTTTCCATGGTCTACGTGGCCGATTGTGCCAACGTTTACATGCGGCTTGGTTCTCTCATACCGCTGCTTTCCCATCTTACATTCCTCCTTAACAGAAACTTACACGTCCTCAGGGACGCAACTTTACAATGATAACAGAAACGGCCAATTTTGGCAACGTCTGTCGCCGATTATCTTTAGCGAACGCCGACCGGCCTTCCAGTCGCCTTCGCAATCAGCTCATCCGCGAGTGATTTCGGCACCTCTGCATACGACGACGGCTCCATCGCGTATGATGCCCGACCCTGTGTCAGCGACCTGATCGTGGTCGCATATCCGAACATCTCAGCAAGCGGTACTTCTGCCTTGATAATCTGAGTATTTCCGCTGCTTGGCTCCATACCATGAATCTGTGCGCGCCGTGAGTTGAGATCGCCTATGACATCGCCCATGAAGTTCTCTGGTGTGACTACCTCCACACTCATGATCGGTTCCTTCATGACGGGCTTGGCCCGCTCCATGGCAGCCTTTGTGGCCATAGACCCTGCAATCTTGAAGGCTATCTCGGATGAGTCAACGTCATGGAATGATCCGTCTATCAGCGTGACCTTTACGTCCACAACCGGATATCCCGCCAGAACGCCGGAGTCCATTGCCTCACGAGCGCCCGCCTGAATGGCCGGAACGTACTCTTTGGGAATGGACCCGCCAACGGTCTTGTCAACAAACAAGTACCCAGCGCCCGCTTCCTGCGGCTGAACATCCACTACGGCATGTCCGTACTGTCCGCGACCGCCGGTCTGACGGACGTACCTGCCCTCTCCCTTGGCAGGCTTGCTTATGGCTTCTTTGTATGCTACCTGCGGGCGGCCATGGTTCGCTTCCACTTTGAACTCGCGGAACATTCGATCCATGATAATTTCAAGGTGAAGCTCGCCCATGCCTGATATGATCGTCTGGCCGGTCTCTTCATCCGTTCGCATCTTGAAGGTGGGATCTTCTGAAGCCAGCTTTGTCAGCGCCATACCCATCTTCTCCTGATCGGCCTTGGTCTTAGGTTCAATGGCCACAGAAATAACCGGTTCAGGGAAGTGGATTGTTTCAAGTATGATTGGCTTGTTCATATCGCAAAGTGTGTCGCCGGTTGTGGTGTCGTTGAGTCCGACTACGGCAACGATGTCACCTGCGTGGATATCTTCCATATCTTCACGGTGGTTGGCGTGCATCTGAAGGATTCGCCCCACCCGTTCTTTGTTACTCTTTGCGGCGTTGCTTATCTGAGCGCCCTTCTTTGCGTGACCTGAGTAGCATCTCACATAAGTAAGCCTGCCGACATACGGGTCGGTCACAATCTTGAAGGCAAGTGCGGAGAACGGCTCGTCTGCCGACGGCGCTCTGGTCTCCAGTGCGTCTGTTCTGGGGTGAATGCCCTGCACCGGTTCCACATCCTCTGGTGAAGGTAAATAATCAATTATGGCATCTATAAGTGGCTGCACTCCCTTGTTCTTGAATGCAGAACCGCAAAGCACTGGAACGATCTTGTTGGTAATGGTACCCAGTCTGATCGCGTGCATAATCTCTTCAGCACGGATCTTCTCACCAGCGAGGTACTTCTCCATCATGTCGTCGTCCACATCGGCCAGCGCCTCAATGAGGTGTTCCCTGTATTCCAGCGCCTGGTTGAGTGCGTCTGCCGGAATATCAACTACCTCGCCATCGTTGCCGAGTTCGTCAGTGTACATGATGGCCTTCATCTTGACCAGATCCACGACACCCTTGAACGCACTCTCAGCACCGATGGGAAGCTGTACCGGTACCGCATTGGCGCCGAGACGCTCCTTCATCCGCTCCACTACTCGAAAATAATCCGCGCCCAAGCGATCCATTTTGTTTATGAATGCCATGCGCGGGACTTTGTACTTATCTGCCTGCCGCCATACGGTCTCTGTCTGCGGCTGAACGCCACCGACAGCGCAGAACACAGCAACTGCTCCGTCGAGCACTCTCAGTGAGCGCTCTACCTCAACGGTAAAGTCCACATGGCCGGGAGTGTCAATGATGTTGATGCGATGCTCGCGCCAAACGCAGGTAGTAGCAGCGGACGTGATTGTAATGCCACGTTCCTGCTCCTGCTCCATCCAGTCCATGGTCGCGGCGCCGTCATGCACCTCGCCCATTTTGTGGATTCTGCCCGAGTAGAAAAGAATACGCTCTGTAGTCGTAGTCTTCCCGGCATCAATATGCGCCGCGATGCCGATATTTCTTGTTTTTTCCAGATCGTATTTCTTGAGCACTACTACAACACCCTGGAGCCATTCTCCAACTCTTAGTTTTCATTGTGCGTCTTCCGCATCAACGAAAGGCCTTCAGAGCATTATTCACTTTTCTAGTGAATTATGCGGCCTAGCGGCTGGATCGGCTCGGTCAAATCTACTTACCAGCGATAGTGGGCGAAGGCTTTGTTAGCCTCAGCCATCTTGTATCCGTCTTCCTTCTTCTTCACAGATGCACCGGTGCCTGCCGCTGCGTCCATGAACTCTGCCGAAAGCTTCTCAATCATCGTCTTGCCTGACCGCTTCCGCGCATACGTAACCAACCAGCGAATTGCCAGTGCCAGTCTTCGCTCAGGTCTTACCTCTATAGGCACCTGGTAGGTAGCGCCGCCGACTCTCTTCGGCTTAACTTCTACCATGGGAGTGCAGTTATCCACTGCTCTCTGGAAGACTTCGATGCCCGGCTTGCCGGTCTTCTCTTCGATCGCTTCCAATGCCCCGTAGAATATCTTCTCACCAACGCTCTTCTTGCCGCGAGTGAAAAGCCGATTGATGAATCTCGCAACCAGTCGGCTCTTGAAGACGGGATCGGGTGCGATCTCTCGCTTGCGTACAGGTCCTTTTCTCGGCATTATTGCTCCTCCGAACTACTTAGGCCTCTTGGCCCCGTATTTTGATCGGCTGGTCTTGCGGTCCTTGGTGCCTGCAGCATCAAGAGTTCCGCGAACGATGTGGTAGCGTACACCAGGGAGATCCTTGACTCTTCCGCCGCGAACGAGAACAACGGAGTGCTCCTGGAGGTTATGTCCAACACCAGGAATGTACGCGGTGACCTCCATCCCGTTTGTGAGCCTGACTCTGGCGATCTTGCGCAGAGCTGAGTTCGGCTTCTTAGGGGAGGCCGTTCGCACGATAAGGCAGACGCCCCTCTTCTGAGGAGTACCCTTCAGCGCGGGGGTCTTGCTCTTCTTCTTGATCCGCTGCCGCCCTTTTCGAACCAACTGACTGATTGTCGGCATAGCATTCCTTTCTTGGATGTCGCTTAGTACGAAACCGGCTTTCCGGTAACGCCAACTTCCTTACAAACAAAAAACCCTTCGACACACACTCGAAGGGCAATGAGACATACCTGTGGCAGAATTGAAAATTCTTTCAAACACACCGGTTAGGAGGTGTTTCTTTCTGTCATTGCCCCCCTCGTATCATGATCGCTGCTTCGGTTAATAAAACCTTGTCTCCACAATTTCGGAGACCCCAACTGGTTCAGCATTACCAATATGCTGCGACTTGTGCCATCGAACCTGACTAGTATACACAAACACGGTATCCGTTGTCAACCGCATGCTGTGTACTTTTTGTGATATTTAGGTCACACGCCGGTTACATATTGCACCGACGTGTGACCGTTCAAGTCCCGATCCTAGATTTCGCTCTCTATTCCCGCGTCTTCAGCGCTCTCGCCGCCCACTAATTCAGGCTCCACCACGGATAGCAGTGTACCTGCCTCATAGGCTTCGCGCGCAGAGACTGCCGACAGCGGCTCTCTGATCCGACCGTAAGGCGTCTCGACTTCTACCGCGCGATATCTGTGCAACCCTGTGCCTGCAGGTATCAAGCGACCGATGATGACGTTCTCCTTCAGTCCGACAAGGTTGTCTCTCTTGCCGCGCACTGCTGCGTCCGTGAGCACCCTGGTAGTCTTCTGGAATGACGCCGCCGACAAGAAGCTCTCCGTCGCCAACGACGCTTCGGTTATACCCAACAGCACCCAGTCCGCAGTCGCTTCCGTTCCCGGCGGGTCCATCTCACGAACGCGAGTATTCTCCGCCTCAAACGCGAATTTGTCCGCGATCTGACCCGGCAGGAACATCGTGTCTCCAGCCGAGCGGACCTTGCGCCGCTTCAGCATCTGCCTGATGATTACCTCGATGTGCTTGTCGTTGATGGAGACGCCCTGCGCCCTGTACACGGCCTGTATTTCACGGGTCATGTAGTCCACTACTCCGCGCACACCCCTCAGTTCGAGCACCTTATGAGGGTCAAGCGGCCCTTCCGTGAGTCGGTCGCCTGCCTCAAGCTGGTCACCAATGTTCACTTCAAGGTTGCCGCGGTAAGGGACGAGATAGGTCTTTCTGAGAATGACCTCTTCCACTCCCATGTCTTTGATCTTCTTCGCAATCCTGTCCGTCACTTCCGTTCCGGCTGGGTATGCGACTTCACCGGCCTCATTCAGTACCGCTTCCGCCAGGACTTCACCGGCAACATCCGGCGTTCGGTCCGTGGAATGCGCGGAGTGTATGATAACCCGCTTCAAGCCCTTGGTCTCGATGTCGTGAACCACGCCGCCTATCTCGGAGATGATGGCCTGTCCCTTAGGCTTTCGAGCCTCGAACAGCTCCACAACCCTCAGCAGACCGCGAACCTGGTCTTCGAGTACCTTGAGTACCGCCTGTACCGCGCGGACTCTCTCCCGCTCCATGCCAACCATGTCCTCTTCAAGCGAGACCAGACCGTGCCTGATGTCATCATGAAGTTCTCTGAGCGATTCCTGTTTCTTCTTTTTGACTTCCGCGACTCCGGTCAGGTACTTACCTGCGATACCACCGGTGTGGAAGGTTCTCATCGTGATCTGCGTGCCAGGCTCTCCAATAGACTGCGCGGCGATGATTCCAACTGCGGAACCCTCTTCCACATGTCCACCGGTAGCCATATCGCGACCATAGCACTGAGAACAGATACCTCGCGTCAGTTCACAGAAGAACGGTGAGCGGATGCCCACACGCTTGATGCCGATCTTCTCGATCATCTTGGCGTCAGCGTCCGTGATGAACACGCCGGCATCCACGAGCACCTCTCCGGTGTTCGGGTCTGCGATTGCTTCCAACGCAGTGCGTCCGCGAATGCGCTCGGAAAGGGACTCCACTATGTCCCCTTCTTCGATGATCTGGCTCACGAAGATACCCTGCGTTGTTCCGCAGTCCTCGCCTCGCACGATGACGTCCTGAGAGACATCTACCAGTCTCCTGGTGAGGTATCCCGCGTCCGCCGTTCGCAGTGCGGTATCCGCCAAGCCCTTCCGTGCGCCGTGCGTGGAGATGAAGTACTCCAGTACCGACAGCCCCTCATGGAAGTTCGACTTGATAGGTAGGTCTTCAATGAGATTGCCGAACGGGTCGGACATAAGGCCTCGCATGCCGGATAGCTGAGTTATCTGCTTCTGGCTGCCTCTCGCTCCCGAGTCCGTTATCATGTAGATCGGGTTGAACTTGTCAATGTTCTCCATGATCGCGGTGGCCACGTCTTCAGCCGCCTTTGTCCAGAGTTCAAGGACTTTCTGCTTGCGCTCACCCTGGGTGATAAGACCCTTCCGGTACTGCTGATTCGCCTTGTTGACCGACTCCTCAGTCCTGGCTATGATCTCTTCGCGCTTTGCCGGGATATCCATGTCCGTCATGGAGATGGTGATACCGGACTGGGTGGCCCACTTGAACCCCACCGACTTAATCTCGTCAAGCAACTGGATGGTTCTATCGTGCCCATGCAGCGCATAGCACTCGTTCACCATCTCAGAAAGCTGCTTCTTGTTCAGCAACTTGCTTACCGGACGCATTTCTTCCGGCAGCACTTCGCTGACGATGAGCCGTCCCGGTGTGGTCTCCTTGATAACAGACTCGCCGTTGATCTTATACCGCACCCTGATCGGCTGGTGCATATCTACCTGTTTCAGAGAGTGCGCCAACAGCGCCTCCTCCGGGCTGGTGAAGATCTCAGGGAACATCTTTACATCTTCCCTGACCTTCGTGAGGTAGTAGCATCCCAGGACTATGTCCTGCACCGGCGCGGTCACGGGATGGCCGTCTGACGGTGAGAATATGTTGTTCGAAGCCAGCATCAACACGCGGGCCTCTGCCTGTGCGGTGGATGACAGCGGAACGTGTACGGCCATCTGGTCGCCGTCGAAGTCCGCGTTGAACGCATGACACACCAACGGGTGGATTTGTATCGCCTTGCCGTCAACCAGGATCGGCTCGAAAGCCTGAATACCCAGTCTGTGTAGAGTAGGCGCTCGGTTCAGCAGCACGGGATGCTCACTGATGACCTCTTCCAAAGCGTCCCACACTTCCGGCTTCATGCGGTCTATCATCCGTTTCGCAGTCTTGATGTTCGTGGTGTAGTTTTTCTCCACCAGCGTCTTCATGACAAACGGCTTGAACAGTTCCAGCGCCATCTCTTTCGGGAGGCCGCACTGATGCAGTTTCAGATTCGGGCCGACCACGATGACTGATCGTCCGGAATAGTCTACTCTCTTGCCCAGCAGGTTCTTGCGGAACCGGCCTTCCTTGCCCTTAAGCATGTCTGAGAGTGACTTCAGCGGGCGGTTGTTAGAGCCGACCACCGGACGAGCACGCCGACCGTTATCAATCAGCGCGTCCACCGCTTCCTGCAGCAACCTCTTCTCATGGTTGACAATGGACTCCGGTGCGCGGATCTCGATGATCTTCTTCAACCTGTTATTTCGGTTGATGATGCGTCTGTACAGATCGTTCAAGTCCGAGGTGGCAAATCTGCCACCGTCGAGCTGAACCATCGGGCGCAATTCCGGCGAGATCACGGGCACTGCGTCAAGTATCATCCAATTCGACTTGCTCTTCGCAGTGATGAAAGCGTCTGCAACTTCAAGACGCTTAATGGCACGAGCGCGCTTCGGTCCCTGGGTGCTGGCAATCTCGTTCCTGAGTTCGCGAGCAAGATGCTCGATGTCCACTTCTTCCAGAAGCTGCTTGATCGCCGCCGCTCCCAGATCAGCCGACACCATTCCGCTCAGGTCTCTGTCCAGCCGCTCAGCCACGCTGCTCAACATCTTCTCCAACGCCCGATACTGGTCTTCCGTGATGAGCTGCTTCTTCTCCACGGTTTCCAGCAACTTAAGAGACGCTGTAAGTTCCTCGATATGGTCGGCGGCATCACGCTCGGCGAACTTGATCCGCTCCGCCACCTGTTTCTTCACGTCTTCTTCGGAAATGGTGTCCGGCAGAGTATCGTCGTCGTCCAGATCCTCAATTTCGATTTCCGGCTCGACTTCCAACTCAACCAGCTCAACCACGTCGTCTACCGCATCCAGGTCCTCATTCTCGGCAGCATCCGCTTTGGCCGCTTCCGCTGCCTCAGCCGCCTCTGCCGCCGCTGCTGCCGCCGCCGCCGCCCTGCTTGCCGCCTTCATATCCTTCACGGCATTTCGGCGAGCGGACGAGATTGCGGTCTCTTTGCTGTCCCGCACATCTTCCATCTCAGCGCTGATCGCTTCCCGGATGTCGCCCAACTCGCTGTTGATGCGCGCCCGGTCTACGCTCGTGACTATGTAGGAGGCGAAGTATATCACCTTCTCCAACGGTCTTGGCGAGATATCCAAGATCAGACTGAGTGGGCTTGGCACGCCCTTCAGGTACCAGATGTGGCAAACGGGTGCGGCAAGTTCAATGTGACCCATCCGCTCTCGACGCACCTTGGAGCGAGTTACCTCTACTCCGCACCTGTCGCATACGATACCCTTGAACTTGACCTTCTTGTACCGTCCGCAATGGCACTCCCAGTCCTTCACAGGACCAAAAATGCGCTCGCAAAACAACCCGTCGCGTTCCGGTTTGAACGTTCGATAGTTTATAGTCTCAGGCTTCTTAACTTCGCCGCAGGACCACGCGCGTATCTGCTCAGGAGAAGCTATGCCTATGCGAATCTTGTCGAATGTGCTTACGTCCGTCATATCGCATCCTCCCGCATACCAGCCATCGGTTCAAGCGCTCTGCTCTTTCGCATCATCGCATGCCCCGGGCCGCCATCAGATCCCTCGTCTTCTCTGTCCGTCAGGTCAATCTCTCGATCCCTATCGTCCTCTACGGTTACCTTCAGACCAAGGCTCTGGAGTTCGTTGATGAGTATCTTGAAGGATTCAGGTATGCCCGGTTCGAGCATGCTGTCGCCCTTCACGATTGACTCGTATGTCTTAACACGGCCCACCACGTCATCTGACTTGATGGTGAGGATTTCCTGAAGCGTGTATGCCGCTCCATAGGCCTCAAGCGCCCAGACTTCCATCTCCCCGAATCGCTGTCCGCCGAACTGAGCTTTGCCGCCCAATGGCTGCTGAGTAACCAGAGAGTATGGTCCCGTTGACCGAGCATGAATCTTGTCGTCAACAAGGTGTATCAGTTTCAGCATGTACATGTTTCCGACTGTAACCGGCTGATCGAACTTCTCGCCCGTCTGACCGTTTGTCAGATACAACTTACCGGTCGCATTTTCGATACCGGTTCTGGTCCAGGCCATTTCCACGATCCTGTCGGCCATAGCCTTTAGTACAGCCTTTTTCGCTTTCGCGGTCTTGGGCTTGTATGTTTCCTCGTTCTCTTCAGCCTCGGTGATGCGCGCACATTCCTCTTCGTAGGCCTCAAGTTCCATGGTCTCATCCATTTGTGCAATGCGCGCCACGTCCTCTAATCCCTTAGCCGATAGAGTCAGCAGCCCTTCAGCGATCCCGGCCTTCATCTCTTCCTCGTTATTATTTGGGGTAAAGACAATATCCAGTTTCACTTCAGTGCGAAGGAAGTCGTTGATGACATCTGAGCGCATCTTGCGCGCCATTTTGTCCAGCTCCACCAGTATCTCGGGCTCCTTCGCGCCCTGGAAGATCGGGTTCTCATAGCTGCCGCCCATTCTTCCCGCCACCAACCCAAGATGGGTTTCGAGTATCTGTCCGATATTCATTCGCGAAGGCACACCAAGCGGGTTCAACACCATGTCTACCGGTGTCCCGTCAGCCAGACACGGCATGTCTTCCTTAGGCACTATCCTTGAGATAACACCCTTGTTTCCATGGCGTCCTGCCAGTTTGTCGCCTTCCATGATCTTCCGCTTCTGGGCAACGTACACGCGAACAAGCTGGTTCACGCCTGCCATCAGCTCATCGCCCGGCAGTCGTTCCAGTTCGCCGTCGCACCTGTCGCAGATCGTGCGGTCAGGCCGCTTGCTGAAGTTGAAGATCGTCTCGCACCGGCTGCACTTGTACTTGAACCGTGAGAAGACGCGTGTATCTACAATCTTCCCCTTCTCACCGTGCGGCACTCTCAGCGATACATCCCGTGTCTCTTCGGCCTTCTTGCCGAAGATCGCGATAATCAGTCTCTCTTCAGCCGTCAGCTCGCCTTGACCCTTGGGCGCAACCTTACCGACCAGAATGTCCTCAGGCGTCACGTCCGCGCCGATTCGGATGATCCCGTTCTCATCAAGGTCTTTCAGCATGTCCTCGCCGACATTCGGAATGTCGCGAGTGATCTCCTCAGGGCCGAGCTTGGTGTCGCGCGCCTCAACTTCGTACTTCTCGATGTGAATCGAGGTGAAGATATCCTCCTGAACCAGTCGAGAGCTGCACAGAATAGCGTCTTCGTAGTTGTATCCGTTCCATGCTACGAACGCCACCAGTATGTTCTGCCCTAATGCAAGCTCACCGCCCTCGGTACACGGACCGTCGGCGATCACGTCCCCTGCCCTCACACGCTGGCCCGGCTTCACGATGGGCTTCTGTGTAATGCAGGTAGCCTGGTTAGATCGCAGCATGTTCAGAAGCGCGTACTCATCAATGCCGCCTTCACGCGATTCGATGGATATCTGCTCCGCCGTGACGCGCTTCACACGTCCGTCACGCTTTGCGATGACTACCGCACCGGAGTCCCGAGCCGCCTTGCCCTCCATCCCGGTCTTCACGACCGGAGCTTTGCTTCTCAACAACGGAACCGACTGCCTCTGCATGTTGGAACCCATGAGTGCGCGGTTCGCATCGTCGTTCTCCAGGAAGGGAACAAGGGCTGCCGCCACGCTGAAGACCTGCATGGGCGAAACGTCCATGTAGTCAACCATCTTGGGCTGAACCTGCGGATAGTTGTTGCCCTGACGCACGGTTAGCAGCGGCACATCAATCTTGCCTTCCGCATCCACAGGGATATTCGCGGGGGCAATGAGATGTTTGTCTTCATCGTCGGCGATGAGATAGTCAATCTGACCGGTAACCTTACCGTTCACTACTCGCCGATACGGTGTCTTGATAAACCCGAATTCATCCACCTTGCCGTGAATAGCCAACGAACCGATCAGTCCGATGTTCGGGCCTTCAGGCGTCTCGATGGGACATATCTTGCCATAGTGGGAGTGGTGAACGTCACGCACTTCCAGCTTGGCGCTCTGCCTGCTCAAACCACCGGGACCAAGCGCGCTGAGTCGTCTCTTATGGGCAAGTTCCGCAAGCGGATTCGTCTGGTCCATAAACTGAGACAACTGGCTGCTGCCGAAAAAGCTCTTGATGCTGGCGGATATCGGCTTGACTGAGAGCACCACCTGCGGAATGACGTTCTCCGCCTCAAGGCTGGTCATGCGCTCCTTGGCAACCTTCTCCATGCGAAGGAAACCCATGCGCAACTGGCTCTGCAGCAGTTCGCCGACTGACCTGACTCTCTTGTTCTCAAGATGGTCAATATCATCAGTGGAACCGCCGCCGTCACTCAGCACCATTATGTATCTGACTATGCTTATCAGGTCTTCCTTTGTTACGTTGCGCATGCTCAGCGGCAACCGAAGACCCAGTTTCTTGTTCAACTTGTGACGGCCGACCTTCGCCAGGTCATAACGCCGCACGTCGTAGAATATGGAATACAGCAGGCTCTTTGCGCTCTCCAGTGTAGCCGGATCGCCGGGCCTGATCTTCCTGTAAATATCCAGGATCGCGTCTTCCTTGCCGTGCGCCGGGTCCTGACCCAGCGTGGCTTCTACCAGATCATTAACTCTGATAACGTCCAGTTTCGAAAGCCCAAAGCCCTCGATCTTCTTCGCCGTATCCTTCTCAATGCGTCCGTAGGCCTTGAGTACAACCTTCTTCGTCTTGGGGTCCAGCAGATCCTCAGCCACCCTGAGACCTATGAGCGACTCCTTGGAAAGATCCTCGATGGTCTCCCTCTCGCCGAACAGGTCTACCAGTTCCGCTGTGCTATCCGAAGGGGTGGATGGGTTGACGACTTTGATGCCTTCATTCGAAAGTGTCGCCTTCTCAAGCTTCTTCATCAGCTTGGCATCCACCGTTGCGTCGGTCTCGGCGATGATCTCGCCGGTCTTCAGATCCACAACGTCGGCGGCCAGCACGCGACCCTCCGCATCAGCCGGAAAGACCATCTGCGATGTAGGACATGCTGCGTCAAAATAGTTGAGCGCTCTTAGCAGGGTGGTGACCGGGAATTTCTTGGTCTGCCCGATACGTACGGTCATAACATCGTTCGGGTCTGTCTCGATGTCTACCCATGCTCCTTCACTCGGGATAACAGTGGCGAAGTACAATACTCGCCCGCTGAAGTCAAGGGTATCCTTGAAATAGACGCCTGGAGAACGCGCCAACTGGCTGACAACCACGCGCTCGGCGCCGTTGATGACGAACGTACCCTTCTCCGTCATTAGAGGAAGGTCGCCCAGATAAACTTCGGACTCCATGACTTCTTTGCCCGTCTCAGCCAAGCGCACCTTTGCCTTGATCGGAGCTTCGTAGGTCATGTCCCGGTCTCGGCATTCCTCAATGCTGTACTTGGGTTCGCCGAGCGTATAATCTAGCAGTTCCAGGGATATGCTTCCCGTGAAATCATAAATGGGCGAGAAGCTTGCGAAAAGTTCGCGGAGTCCTTCGCGCAGAAACCATTCATAAGAATCGCGCTGAAGTTCAATGAGATTCGGTACAGGTACCTCAGCAAGAGCAGCTGGGGTACGACTGAACGAATGCTGAAGTTGTTTCATGCAGCCCTCCTCCGGTCAGACACGAACACTTATGTTAGCAGAAACTCACACCCTTGTCAATGGAGCCGGCTCTCGGAAACAGGTATTTTTGCTAATAGCGCCAAAAACACGTGAAACCGGGTGCGGAAATACACTCTCCACACCCGGCTCCAACAGTATCTATCGGTACTACTTGATCTCGACGCTCGCGCCCTCGGCTTCCAACTTCGCCTTTGTAGCTTCGGCATCTTCCTTGTTCAGACCGGTCTTGATCGGCTGAGGAGCGGACTCCACAAGGTCCTTCGCTTCTTTCAGGCCAAGGCTGGTCAGTTCACGGACAACCTTGATCACGTTGATCTTCTTGTCGCCGGCGCCATTCAGGATTACGTCGAAGGAAGTCTTCTCTTCCTCTACCGCTGCTGCCTCGCCGCCTCCTGCGGGACCTGCTGCGGCCACGGGAGCTGCTGCCGACACGCCGTACTTCTCCTGAAGAGCTTTCACCAACTCGCTGAGTTCAAGCACTGTCAAACTGTCTACTGATGCGATGATTTCATCTATCTTTGCCATTTCGTTCTATCTCCTGTTGTGATGTTAATTCGATGCTGATCTGCCGGATACCCGGTATGAGAGTCACGCAGCCGACTTCTGATCGGCAACTGCCTGAAGCGTGAACACAAACTGGGACACTACACCCTGAAGCGTACCCACAAAGCCTGCTATCGGTGACTGGAATGCACCCAGCATCTGCGATATCAGAACCTCGCGCGACGGAATCTTGGACAGGGCCACTACCTGGGTTGTATCCAGGACCTTGCCCTCCATGTACGCGCCCTTGATTTCCAGAGCCTTGTGCGTCTTGGCGAAATCCACCAAAGCCTTCGCTGCACCTATTGCGTCACTCTCCACGAATGCCACAGCGGTCGGCCCGGCAAGCAGTTCAGATATGCTTTCCTCCATCACGTCCTTGGTGGCCAAATGGAAGAGAGTGTTCTTTACAACCGTATACTGCGCCCCAGTCGCCCGCAGGTTCCTTCGGATTTCGGATATCTCTTTCACCGTTAATCCGCGGTAATCGGTCATTACAAGCGCACTGGACTGTTTGACCTGTTCACCCAACTGGGCAACTCGGTCAATCTTCTCTTGTTTCGGCAAGTATTTCACCTCCTCGGTCGGTGGGTATATACCCCACCCCATAAAATAATAAAGGGATCACCGTAGACACCGGGGATCCCCTTGCTTCAAGAAAAACGCACTCGACATAATATATCGAGAACGGCTCCAAGCCTCGGCAGGCGGGTCTTCACCCCTTAAGTCCGTGAACACCTGCGGTCTACGGCAGACATTATTCAATTGCGTATAGAGAATACCATGGAAGCCATTGCGCTGTCAAGTCAACACAGCAAAACGCGTCCGAAAGTGCAGTCACTCTCGGACGCGCATATCAAATCAATCGTTCAATCCTACGGGGCTACGCCAACTCCCGCTCCGGCTACCGGCTTTTCGGCCACGATTGTCGGGGTCAGGAATATCAGTAGTTCCTTGTCATCCACCGATTTCTTGGAACTCTGGAACAATCGGCCGATGATCGGTAGATCGCCTATGAGTGGAATCTTGTCCTCACTGAGGTTATCATCCTTGCGGATGAGTCCACCAAGCACTATCGTTTCTCCGTTACTTACTCGCCGCTGAGTCTGAATGTACTGTGTGTTCACTATGGGTATGGAACCATTCGCCGTATCCACATACTTCTCTATGTCGGATATCTGCGGCATAATGTTCACAGTGATGGAGTTGTCTGCGTTGTTTATTCTCGGCAACACCCACAACTGACTCGTGATCGGCAGAAACATCGTCGCCGATGCGGTCGAAGCTCCGCCGTTCTGGTTGAACTGCGTAGATGAAGTCAGATATGGAACCGTCGTCTGGAATCCAATGCTTGCCGGCACGTTGTTCATGGTGGTGATAATCGGTGCATTTATCAGTTTGCCATGTGACTTGCCAAGCTGCGCCTGCATGTTCGCTATCACATTGCCGTTCGCATAACCAATAATAACGTTTCCGGCAGGATTGAATTGGGTGGAGAAGGTGCTATTCAGCCGCTCCATTGACCAGTTTATGCCCAGGCTCTGTAGTTCCGTCGTGGCTATCGAAACGAACCGCGCCTCTATCATAATCTGTCTCGGCGCGATGTCAAGTTTGCTGATAATCGTCTTCAGTTCCTCGATGCCCTCGTCATCACCACGCACAATGAGCGAGTTATCCAGGTCATAGGTCAAAACGTAGTCAATGCCTGCGGGCAACAACCCACCTTGCTGATTCGGTGAACCGGGCTGCGTCGGACCTGGTGGCCGAGGTTGCTGCTGCTGATACTGCTGCTGGTACTGCGGCCTCTGCGCTGCTTCTGCACCATATTGAGATGTACGCTGTGCACCATTCTGCGCGGACTTCAGCGACTCTGTCATCGGCGCAGTCTGCTCCGGCATAAACACCGATTCCCTGGTGCCGTCTGCCTTCTCCATGTATACCGTTACGTTCCGCGGTTGTGGAGTCTGTATCTTCGGGGCATCTTCGAGACTGTACACACCCAGCGTCCACATCATGTCAGCAGGACTTGCATTATAGAGCTTAATCATCTCAACTCTGGTATCACGGTGACTGGCCTCATTCACACCGCCGGTTGTCCGAGCAGTCACTGAAGCAGTCGAGTCAGTCAATGCCGGTTGCGCGTCATTTGCCACACCGCGATCATTGAGCGACTTTGCGCCTATCAGATAGACGCCGTCAGACTCGTGACGCCAAGAACAACCAACGCTTTCAACTACGTACCGGAGCGCGTTCTCCAGCGACACATTATTCAACATCGCTGTGACCTTCTTCACGCGGGCATCCGGATCGCCTATTACGATGCTCTGTTTGCTCTCAGACATCAATATGCGTACCACCTGTGACAAATCCGCATCTACCACATCCAGCGAAATCAGGCCCTGCGCGCCCTGCGGACTGGCGGTTTGCGCACATACACTGCTGCACTGCGCCGCCAAAATAACCAGACACGCTAGGACTGCTAGTCCAGGTAGACCCAGTCGGCGTCCATATACCCACTCCATACGATTTCCTCCCCGGTACTTCAACTCAAATCCATAACCCGAACGGTCGCTCAGGCCCGAACTCGCGGTCTGCGTCGGCCGATCAGCCCATATACATCACTACCAGCGGGGCATACCGCCGCCCATACCGCCGCCCATGCCGCCACCCATGCCGCCACCCATGCCGCCGCCCATGCCGCCGCCATATCCGCCGCCGCCCATGCCGCCCATGCCCATGCCGCCCATGCCGCCGCCCATGCCGCCGCCCATCATACCACCGCCCATCATACCACCGCTCTGGTTACGCTGGGAACTGCCGATCTGAGCGTTAAGATAGCCGCCGATTTCCTGCACATCCGCAAATCCGATGAGCAATTTTTCGGGTATCTTCGTTCTTTCAACCGCGACTTCGGGAACTTCTACAACCGGCTGCTGTGACATATCCTGCGACAAATCTTTCTTCGGGCCGATGTAGTATACGCCGGTCTCTTTGCGCGCCGTAAGGTTTGCCGCCTTCAGTACTGCTTGAAGAGCCTCGGGGAACGCCACATCGATCAAATTCACTGTCACGGTTCCCTGCACCCCTGGTTCCACAGAGAAGTTCATGCCCTCAAAGAGAATGGCTATCGCGTTTCCGATAGGCACATCCTTGAACTGAAGCGATACACGCTTCTCGACCTCTGCGTTCGTGCTCGTTTGCGCAAACACTGCACTAGCAAAGGCCATCAAAATCAGAACTACCATCAGAATGCTTCGCAACTTACTCATGGCAAAATTCTCCTTCCGCCATCGTGAAATCTGTAGACTATCGATACTAAGACGACTTCTGTCGGCCAAATGTTCTTACCCGTCACGATTATTCTTTGCCGACCCGGATCGTTGTGCGCTCATCAGTATGGAGCGTTGTTGTACATGTCGGGTGCGCCTTGTCCTTGCGGCGTACCAGTAGCTGAATTTCCCGTCACGGAACCCGCCAGCCCCACAGTAATCGTCATCGGCGTTCGAGTGTCTAGAGTCTTCAGTACAATAGAGTCCTGGGTGATACTTTCTACCCTCACTCGCGAGTTCCCTCTATTAAGTTCCATGCGCGGTCTGACTATGTCGGTCTCACCGGCGGTTTCCAGTATAGCTGAAACCCGCCCGTTCCACATCACGCCCGCCATCCGGCGGAACGGCTGAGGCGGAAGCACTTCCGCTGCCGCCGCTGTGGCCTCGACCTGCATCACAGGAGCGGGCGCAATCCGCGGTCTCCGGAGTGCCGGCAACACCATCGCCAGCACGTCCTTCCTGGACGGCATACCGGCAAACGGCAGGAACGGGTCTTTTCGGTACGGCAACATGGGCTGGAGAACAGATCCAGCGGGAGTTGGCGCAGTGGCAGCGGCCGGCGCGGCGCCAGTCGGCCCCACGGCTCCGGCATCCATCGGCATTCCCGCAGGCCCCGGCCCTGGCGGTACAGGACCAGCGGCTCCCGCAGCAGGACCAGCGGCCATGCCAGGTGCGCTCGCGGTAGACGTGTCCGCTCCGCCTCCACCACCTATGACGCCAAAGCTCATCAGCATCACTACCACAACCCCGATCACAACCACACCCGCTATGGTGGCCACTACCGGCAGGTTCTTCTTATCCTCTATCCATGCTTTGAACTTATCCATCAGAAAATCTTTCTATGCCCGCTACTAACGAGGAGTTGCAGTTCCCGCACCGGCCATCGGTACAGCCGGACCGGTTTCTCCTCTAGGGAAGATGTACACCGTCACAGTGTAGTTCAAGGTCATAAACGGGCTATTCCCGGTGAGCGAACCCACATCTATCTGCACCAGCCGATTGAATCTGTTCCACGACCGAAGATGGTTCATGAGCGTCGTGTAGTCGCCTGTTACGGTAAAGGCCCCCACTGGAATCTTGATAACCGACGTATCTATAGCATTGGGATCAACCGGCGGCGGCGGGATCGTAACCGTGTTAGTCATTGTAACACCGGTCTTCGCCGGCCATGCCCTGATCAGCGGACCCAAGGTCTCTGCATGCTCTTTCCACAGCGCAATCATGCCTTGCGGGCGATCCTGGAATGAGATCGCAGGCATCTTGGCGCGCATATACTTCTCCAGCGTCACCTGAAGTCTCATGTTGTTTATCTTCGCGTCCGCGAGCCTCTTCATCACCTGCGGGCGAGTGTTCTCCACCGCTGTGGCAGCCGCAAGTCGTCCGTCAAGAGCTGTGATTTCCTCTGTCACCTTCTTGATGACGAGGAAATACGTGCCCACCCCGATCAGGATGCACACAACGGAACCTATGATTGCTACATGAAGCGCTTTCAACTTAGACATATTCACCAATCCGATATCTGCCTGACCATTCATGCCGGCAGTAGAGTTCCACTGTTACTATCCGGGAGGCGGCCCACCAGTAGGCGGCGGTCCCATCTGAGGCGCGGCAGGTCCCGCCGGAGGCCCGCCTGGCGGTGTTCCCGCTGCACCAGCGGCTGCACCATATGTTGGCGCATTGATGGGCTTCACAAGATTACACGTTACGCTAAAGTCAAACCCCTGCGTTATGGCGCCGCCCCATCCCGGAACCGCGTCTATCGTCACGGAGTTGAAAATATGAGTTGCGCGATACATGTTGAGCAGGTATCGTCCGCAATCGCCCACGCTTCGCGCGGTGGCGCCTATCTTGAGCTGAGTGCCGCTTGGCTCCACGGACCGGTACAGAACACGGCTGTACGTATACTTGGCAAGCTCGGCATACAGCTTCGGGTACTCCACGTTATACGCTGCCAGCGCATCGAAGAACGTTACCTTCCCCTGCATGATCGGAGCCTTGGCCTCTTCCGCTATGGCCTGAGCCTCAATGGCCTTGACCTCGGCCATCTTCTGCTCCATGAGGGTGACCTGCTCCGTCAGCTCCTGCTTATGATTATTCAGCATCATAAGCCACGCAAACATACCGCCAGCCACACACACAACCAATACAATCATCGCGGTTGTCGTTTGCTTGAGTTTCCGTCTCTCATAGATATATGCAGGAATTAAGTTGATCTTAAGCACGATGACGCCTAGTCTCCTATCATGTCCCTTATCGCCAAACCTATGCCGACAGGGAAGAGCGCCGCCACTTCCTCAACATATTCTTGAGAAAGCGTGCGCGACAACACCGGAACGTTGTTTATCGCATTACCCAGTACCACCGGTATCCCCAGTTCGGCCTGCAACAGCTTGTCCAGATCCCGAATCTTGCTTGTGCCGCCACAAAGCATGATCTTGTCCGGCTGGGACTGGAATCTGCTGGTATAGTATTCGATGGATCGCCGAATCTCCATGATGAGATCGCTCAGCATAGGAGCAATGGCATCGTATATCTGCTCTTGTGTGAAATCCGCCAGCACAGAGTCGTCTACGCCTGAAGGAGACGGTCCGCCGTCCACGTTGGCAGGCAGTCCGGATGCTCCATCAAAGGTGATTGGGGCCGCTTGTGGTATGTCTGCTTGAGGGGCGCCGGCTGCAGGCTCGTTCAAGTCGAAATCCATGAACGGCATACCGGTCATTCCGCCGCCCAGGTCAACATCAAAATCGGGCAGGTCCGCCGCAGGGGCTTCCGCCGGTGCAGCCTGAGTCTCATCCGCGCCAAACCCGAAGCCCAAGCCTGGGATGAATCCCAAATCATCATCGGCATTCGAAGGAGCAGATGCTACCGGGGCAGACTGATCAGCCACCGGTTCGGGACCGCCAAAACCCATGTGCGGGTTCAGCGCCGCTGAACGGTCAAGAAGCACTACCGCCTTCTCCCGCTTCAGCCGTTCCGCCTGCTCTACGGATATCTGCAGTGTGTCACTAAGCGCCCGGGTGATGCCGTCTCCGGCTATCGGCAGTGTGCGTGGGAACGCCAGCAGACCGGACTGATATATGCCCAGTTCCGTAACGCCCGCGCCCACATTCACAATCGCAATCGTCTGCTCCATCTCGCCGTTCTTCGCCGCGTCAACCAGCGATCTGCAAATCGCGAGCGGCTCTACATCAATCACAACCGGGTCCAATCCCGCGGCGAGTATAGTTTCCACATGTTTGTTGATGACTTCCTGCTGAGCCACGGCCAGCAACACTTCCATGTTCTGGTCGTCTCCGCCCATAATCGGCCTGTCTATCGGCTGGAAGTCCATCACCACTTCGTTGGCAGCGAAGGGCACATGCCGCTCCACTTCCCACTTCATGGTCTCCCCAAGTTCCTTCTTGGTCATTTTGGGCACTTCAATGATCCTTACGACCACTGTGGACTGACCGGCGACTGAGGAAACGCACCGTTTGGATGTGATGCCGCTCTCCTTGAGCAGAGTGCGCACAGCCTGACCTAAGGTCTGAGGGTCAATTATGACCTCATTCTCGATTGTCCCCGGCGGTGTCGGAGCTATCCCAAGCGCGGTAATGTTAATACCGCCTTTGCCGGGCTTTGCCTCCACCACTTTGATGAGGCTGGAGCCGATGTTCACGCCCACTGTTGGTGCGCCGACTATCTTGCCTTTGGAACCCATTTAGAAAACTCCGTCTCGGTTCTGCAACCTGTTGCCCGCGCTTCTCCAGACATGCATCAATCAGCGTCCGGGGCGCAGACAGGAAATGTTATCACTTCTTCAACTGTTTGTCAACAAGCCCAGCCAAAAAGTCACACTAAGCACAAGCCGAAATCATCCATCGTCATTTTTGAGTTCATTTTACGTGATGTAAACGTGTACATGCACACTCACTCACCCTGTTATCTATATTCTTTGCCGATGATTCTGGGACTTATAGTCTCATAGTACACATCGGAATTGCCGGACCGGGTGCTGGTCCAGAAAACCCACAGTCTATTTGAGAACGGGTCCTTGAACGCATTCACCTGGCCTTCGTTCACCATCAGACTCGTAAGGTTGCCAAACGTCTTGCCGGCCTGACTGATATCCTCGTCGGCATATTGGACGTAGTGGTCTTCATCGGTCACAACATTCTGCTTGGAATCAGTATAAGTTACTTTCACATGCTTAGGATACGAAATATACACATTGTTGCCGTTCGCGTCCGTGCCGTGCAGAATCTTGTCCCTGCCATCCGCGCTAGCGAAATACAGTCTGTTCTTCACCCAGTCTATCTCCACCGGAAACTTCAGAGTAGCGCTCGTACCAGAAACTGGATCCACACCCATCACTGATGCCACCGACGGTGTGAAGGCTCCCGACGCCTTCACGTCCAGCCCCATCTGAGAGTTGAGCTGCACCATGTAACGTTGCGCCTTGTAGTATATGCCGGTGCCGGTCTTATCCATCGCCGGTCTGCGCCAGAACACCCATAGGCGATCCGTAGGCACCGGCTCGGGACTGCCATTCGGCATAAAGAACGGCAGATTGGTGGTATTCGTGCTGCTATACCTGGGATTCACGTCGTCGTCCATCACCGCGCAAGGGTTAGAGTCAGCCACGCCGTCCGTAGTCAGCCGGTACGCCTTGGGGAAATACCTCGCAACCACAAGAGCCTTACCGTTCGGCGCTTTCATGAACTTTACCGTGCCGTCTGCAGGGTTGATCACTACCGCGCGGAATAGGGTCCTCAGCGTGTTCTCAACCGCCGTTCCTCCACCGTAGTTGTAGACTATCGCCCCGGTTGACGCGTCGCGGTCCGTCTGGCCCACGTTAAGCTGATAGACCGATGCCGGGTCCGTCGGATCAAGTCTTACAAAGACCGCGAAATCTCTTGGGTTTGCAACGGTCACCACACCACTGACATCATCAGCCAGCCAGTCAACATCTTTGGAGTACCACACGCTGGTAGCCGGATCACGCGTCAACTTCTCACCCAGCAGAGGCGTCCCGGAGGTCGCCGGGTCATTCACCTCTGGTATCAGGTTCGCACGCTGAGGCATCAGCGCCAGGTCAACAGGCTTGGAATTTCCCTGTCTGATGCCCGTCGTGGGCATCTGCGATATGTATCTACTCATGTAGATATCGCTGTTCTTGTGGAACACGGACATGCCGGAATACGTAACCATGAACTCGTTGCCGGTCTCGGTGAACTCGCCTGTCGTCTTATCTATGAAGTAATGGAACACCGGCGACGGCTCTGACACTGAACTCAACCCCTTGGGTATCGGCAAAAGCGCTTCGTTCGTCCATTGATTGGTAGGGCTGGGAGGCGTGGACGGGTTCGCTTTGACGTTGTAGTATATCCGCCACTTGCCGCTACTGCCGCCGTACCAGAAGTTCCAAAGCTCCGGGGTGTCTCCTGCGGCGCGAATCATTATACCGCCGCGCACACCGAACTTCGGTGTCGCCCAGTCGCCGTGAATCTGCTCCGTAGTATTGTTCGGCGATGTGGAGTACACATTGCCCTCGTCAACCGTTTCGCCGTTGATCTCCGTGTAGTACGCGCGGAACTCCTGGGTATTTCGAGCGCCGGTCGTGTAGTTCGCTTCCGTTTTGTATCTCGGGTCCGTCTTGCCGGCCTGCCCCGTAAAGAGCAGGTATGACTTCTTGTTGACCTTATCCACCGCCACCGTGGGGCTGCCGAACTTCACACTGCCCGGTATGATGTTCCCAACCGCACCCCAGGTCGGGTCCGCAGTTGTCGCCGATGGGAAGAAATCATTGATTCTCGATGGTTTCGGAAACACCGATGTCGTCGTCGTCGGCGCCCACCACTGGGCCGGAGCAGCCGTTGATAGCCCGAACTCACCATTGGTCTGCGCTTCAAGCTTGCTGAAGTACAGGTATGCCGGATCAGAGCTGGTCGGTTGCGCCGTGCTGTTTATCGTGACATCCGGATACCTGGAGCTTGACCAGAAGAACAGCACGTTTCCGGTTGCCGGGTTTCGGAAGGCCGCAGGGGTGCCGCTCACGCCGGTCATTCCCGGCGTACTTGGATTGTCCAGATGCGTCAGATTCGGCACAGGGAGCGTGTTGCCGCCCGTAATCCGTGACTCATTGCACGTAACCACCACGTCCACCGGATTGCTGACGGCATTACCTTTTTCGGAAAGCTGAACCTTCCCGTAGTACGTGCCCGTGGGCGTTCCCAACGGCACCGCCACGCTTATCGCGGGAACCTGCGGAACCTGCGGAATCGCAGGCGCCCAAGACGTATAGTCCGGCAGTCTCAATTCCGGGGCAGACTCCCCTACCCTCGCCTTGTGGAACGTCCGTGATGGCGGTCTTAACGCTGAGAGCATCGCCGGGGGTACACTGGTCATAAACCCTGCACCATTCAGGTAACCGCTGTCATCAACCGTAGAAACCAGGCATGGATTGGCAGAGGGAGATTGTGCTGGAATATAGAATCCGGAGCCGGGAATCACCGCACCGGTACCATCTATGACCGGCTGCTGAACCGTGTCGCTCACCATGTCCGTTCTCAGCATTCCAACATTCACAAGGTTCACATTGCCTGTGTTGCGGATGGTCAGCGGCTTGAACCACTCGCCAAATCCGGCTGGCGCAAGCACGCCATACATCGGATCAGGCACCAGATTCGGCGCAAACACCCATGGAACACCGCTTTTCGCCGTGTAGCCAAACCCCTGTGGCACCTCGCCTATGTTCACGCGCTGATTTTCTATCTGCGCCCTGTAGTCCGCGGGCACATGTACCTGCACCTCAAGCATGCGGAACGCCTCCGCCCTGGTGCCTGTAACCGCGGAACTTATGAGCTGCCCGATGCCAAGCCCTGCGGGCCTGTCCATCATGCCGTTGTTGTTGGAGTCTATATATGCATAAACATAGCTGGTATAGCCGGTGTCAGCCCGTGTTCCTGATGGGTTACCCGACCACGGCAGGTTCGGCGGCTGGAACTGTGGAACTTGCACCGCAAAGCTCACCGGGTTCAGGGCGGACAAGCCGACCGGATCAACCATATTCCAAGGGGCTCCGGCTGCGGGAAAAGCGGTCGTTATCCCTTTACGAAGGTCCACAGCGCTCTGGGACGGATCAGTCCCGTTGGAAAGCAGGCGCACTTTAATCTGCCGCAGGTCAATGTCCGGGTAATCCTCACTGGAGTTTGGCATATTCGCAGCAGTATTGGACGGATTGCGCTCCCACGGCAGCTCGTTAATAACCTGCGGGATAGCGCCCGTCCATCTCATATCATGACGTTCCGCCCGGAACTTGCTGATTCTGCGCCCGCTCACAGACAGCAGACTCCGGTCCGCGATGGCGATCGTCCGGGTTTCCGAAAGCCTATTATGAGGCGTGTATCCACCCCAAATTACCGGAGGCGCAACCAAGTTACCGTTCACCATCGCATCGGCCAGATCGCGCTTCGTCGTCAGTCGGTTAGCAGGATCCATGCCGATCGAGTCAACAGGCGAGCTCTGGGCGACGCTGGTGTACGGCGCATTGTACGTCAGCACGCCTATCGGATTGTTGATCGCGAACTCCTGGGCCGGATTCAGATCAGGAGTTGCGCCGGTCAGAGCGTGCGGCACGGGGATGTCCAAGCTGCTGGCGTTGGGCGAATTGGGTATCTCTCTCGCCGTGATATTGAACATGGACCCCGGAGTCTGCGCTTTGCCGGAAGATGAACCATCCAGCGTATACTCGCATACCGCATAGAAGCATGAATAGCCGTTCTTGCCTCCGGTCGTCCCCGGGGCATCAATCACCGAATCCGGATCATCGTCCATATCCGTGAAATTGTCTATCTGCCTGTCGGAGAGGGTGATCTTCTCTTCAGAGGCGCTCGCCGCACCCGGAGCATGGCCCTTGATACTGATCTCCACCCGACCGCGATAATCATGCGTCCAGCCCGGGGCCGGATGACTAGTACCATCGGAACTATCAAATCGCCTCTTCCACGTATTGGGAGCGTTGGGGTTGGAACGGTTCGGGTCAATGAGGTTCCAGACAACGATAACCATATCCTCGCCCCATTCCATCTGATATGTACCCGGGCGTGTGGCGCCATGATCGCGAGCGTGCTTTCTAATCTCGCTGCTTCTGAACCAATCCTTCGACGTACCGTTTCCGTCGCTATGCTCCGCCGGTTCCAGGTAGTCCCTGCGGAAAACATCCCAATCGCTCTTCACGAACACATCCACTTCGGGCTTCGCATCACGCCCGCCTGCGGTGTGGTCCGAACCGCTGGTCTCCGGCATAGGGCCTAGTTCCGTATTCCAGCCCTCCTGTCCGCCACCGCCGGCCAAGCCGGTGGAAAACGCCCAGGTATATCCCGCCGTATCACCTGCGTAGATTCGGTTCTTGGTAACAGCCGGGGACGAAATCACGTTACCCAGCAAGTCCCACCACCAGTCCTTTGGCACCCAAGTCGCGGGTGCGGCAAGCGGAAGCGTCAGATCAACACCATAAATACGAGAACCTGAGCCGACAAAAGCCATCGGTGCAGCCGTGGTACGGACCGGGAGCGGCAACGTAACGACATTCCGGTCGGCATAGGTTGGAAAAGTCACATA
Organism: Armatimonadota bacterium; assembly: GCA_025358205.1. Classification (GTDB taxonomy): domain Bacteria; phylum Armatimonadota; class UBA5829; order DTJY01; family DTJY01; genus JANYKG01. Next base: position 40,664 of record JANYKG010000082.1, on the reverse strand, counting down.
TGTACCGGCAGGGCTGGAATTGATCAGCCCATTCAGCGCCACCGACATGCGCTGCGGGACCTGATTGTCTATGCCGCTAGCGCCGTCAACGGTGTAAAGCGTGCCGTTTGTAGAGCCTGCCACTACCTGCGGCTTGCCGTTACCAGACGCCAACTCCATAATCAACGGAGACGAATACACAAACGCGCCAAGTTGGCCGCTGGACGGATACGTCCACTGCAAGGCCACCGCGTCCTGCCCATTATCCTGAATTGCGTAGACTTTGCCTTCATCACCGGACGAGCCGCCACTCGACGCTGCGCCGGTCGAGAAGTATACGTAAGTCTTGCCTGACAAGTCGGTCACAGCCGTAGTTGAAGAAATCTCCGGCAGAGCAGCAGGGGTTCCGCTCGGATTGGGATACACCCACTTCGGCGTACCATCCGGGTTGATGGCGTATATATGTCCGTCCGCGGAACCAACGTATATTGTGCCGTCCGGCCCTATCGCCGGTGATGCATGTATCGAGCCAATGGGCGCATCACTCGTGGACGGGTATGTCCACACCGGGTCCGACTGGCCTGATTTCAGCTTGAGCACTCTGCCCGCGCTGCCTGCACTGCCTATGTAGATATACCCACTGCCATCCACCACGGGCGATGAGAAGTCAAATGACTGGACGTCCGCGGGCACAAGCTTCATTTCGTCCGCAACCACCAGATTGCTTGCATCGCCCTCGGTTTCGTTCGTGAGCTTGATGGTGGTATTTCCCGTAGACTTGAACCCTTTGCAAACCAGCGCCCAGAACCCACCGCCGCCCTGATACACTTTCGCCTTTGCTGTCGGATCGGTGGATTTCAGATCCGTGTACCGCGCATCCTGCACAAACATTTCGCTCCCTGAAGGCGGAATCCACGCATAGGCATCATAAGTCCCTGGAGTTATCGGACTGAACGTCCAGGTTGCTGTTGCCGTAGCAGCCGCCGGAACCTTTACCGACTGGGCCGTCTGACTGTCAGCGCCCCGAACACCTGCGCCGGTATAGGGATTCCACGAGCCGCTTAGTGTCATGTTTTCATCAAAATATCCCGGGCCGTTCCACACATGGGCGCCGGTATCCGCGTCCAGCACATACACCTGTCCATCCACCCCTGCCGCCACCACTTTCTCACTACCAAGAGCAGTGGTAAGGGTCGGTGAGGAAGATATCCCGCCTGCTATCCAGTCGTTGTTTCCCGCCGGATAACGCCATTTCATCATGCCGCGGTCATCCACAGCGGATGCAACAATCCCGGAGTTAACCTCCGCGCCTATCCCGTACACCGCGCCAATGTTTGCGTTGCCAAAATTTCCACCCCTGGCGACACTCGCGAATTCAGTGCTCGCACTAATCACCAGCGGAAGTGTTGTCGAGGCTGCCGGTGAAGCAAACACCATGCCGGTATCGGTCTTCAGCATCACCGCATCCGCCAGAACCTGGCTCACTACAAGGTTGCCCGTGTCGTCCTTCCGCTCCGTCACGTTGGACAGCTTGACCACCACCGTATCAGTCTTCTGAACCAGAAGTGACGGGGAGTTCGGCAAGTTCTGCCAGCCGCCCCCGCTGGTCTGATCCAGCGTGTAGTGACCTATCGTAGTAGTAACGCCGGTGGCGCCATTGGTCAGTTCCACGGTGTAATGAGCGTCCTCGCAGTGCTGCGGTGTTTCGCCAGCGCCGGGAGAAGGTACCCACACAAACACCATGAACTTCGCGCTCGTACCACGCATAGTGTATGCCCCACCGTTGAAGGTGAACGTCCACTCCGCAGTAGCGGTTGCACTTGCGCCTGTCGGTGTCCAAAGATACGGAACTGCTCCCTCCACCAGATAGGGGGCGACCCCGTTGAGAGGCGTGTCATTCCACGTGCCGGTCTTCGAGAAGGCAGCGTCTCCATTATCTACCGTATACGTGCTAGTCTCAGGAGCAGGGAACACCCACGTGGGTGCGGGACGAAACGTACTGAGCGCTCCGCCAACCGCTAAGCCGGTTCTCGCGTTGTCGTGCCGTAACATCGGCCACTGATCTTGACCCAAGGCCGATGATCCCAGCGCACATATCAACAGCGCAAGCAAAGCGCATGCCGCAATTCTGGTTTTCATAATGTACTGCACCTCCCACCTCGTCCAACAACTGAACGAGGATCGGTCAAAGCTATCCCTGATCCTTGCTTGTAGCCGCAAGCTTCATGCCTGCGCGGTAACTGCGCACCCATAAAAGGGGCGACTACAAACTCCCTGCTAGTACAACAATCGTTCAGCGCTCAAGGGCTGATGGAACCCCGCCGTGTACCATATGCTGGAGCCAGGGGTTCTCTTGAACTTTGTCTTGGTCGGGTCTACTGTTACATCCTCCGGTTCGATCTCAAATACCTCACCGGTAAACGCCCTCTGCGTCTTAGTCTTATCATATGCAATGCCGGTCGCCTTGTTCGTCACCAGCACATGCCCGTTCGGCATGTACTGCGCGTAACTCGGCGCGAACGGTCTGGCATGCGGGGCAGTTGTGCCAACGGGCATTCCAGGAACCTGAATTAGAAGCTTATTCATCAACGAAGTCTCGTCCGTATCCCAATGATCCGTGAACAGATAGTGCCGGATGGATGATACTCCTCCAGCCACATGATTCACATGCACACCCGAAGCGTCTATCGTCACATCAGCGTACTCCGTGCCGCTTACATACTGCCTATTGAAGAACGAAGGGTTCACCAGCTTGAAGCTGGTCGCCGCCGTTGCGCCTATAGGCAAACGATTCGTAACGCTCAGAAGCTTGCCGGTCTTCCAGTCCAATTCAACCAGCGAACTGCCTAGTCCCCGTGCGCCCGTGCTACCGGGATCGTTGGCCATCACGCATATCACAGTGGCGATCTGCCCCGTAACATTGTCATAGGTGGCTATCCGCGCGGTAAGGAACCGCCTCGGCTCACCCTGCGCCAGGTTATCGGATACCATCACCACCATGTTGCGGTACTGGCCCAGCGCGGTGTCATACTTACACACTATCTCCAGCACCCGGTTGTTGCCGTTATCCGCTATCAGATAGTGGTAGATCGGCAGCATCACCGGCGTCGTACTAGCGCCGAGCGTTACCGGCATCGTGGTCATCCAGCATGTCACGTCGGTCGGTTTGTTCAACTCCATTGGCGACCCCGGCGGAAGCACCGGTGTGGCAGGGTTCTCCTCGCCAAAGTCCTTGATCTGCCAAATCGCCGTGCCGCCCTTGTCCATATGGACTATTCTGTTATTACCCGTATCCGCAACCACTAAGCCGCCTACCGGGGCGCGCCTTGCCACACTCGGACGGTTGAACGGCATGGTTACCGACCCCACCACTGTCTGGTCCTGCGAGGCGGTTGCGCCCACCGCGAACGTGCTGGCGAACCCGGTAGTGGAATCACACGACCATATAGGTTTGCCCTGCGCGTCAATCTCCACCAAACGGTTTCCGTCTGCCACAAGGCTGGTCGGATTGTACATTACGCTGAGTCCATCGGAAGTTGCGACGGCCAACATGCCGTGCGATCCGGTCGGGGATCCCCAAATCTGCGGATTAGAATTGGTTGGCGCCACAAGTTGATTGGGCCACACATAGCCGTCGGTGATTGTCAGGATATTCTTGAAATACTTCTCCTGCACATTGCCCAACATCTGCTTGGGAGCGGCCTGGTTCGCCTTGCCCACGTCCACCGCGATCATGGTGCCGTCCTGGCAACCGATGTACAGAACGTCTCCCATCACCGTAGGGGATGACGCTATCTTGTAGTTCATTACCGGATTGACCGAGATATCCTCCAGTCTCATGAACCATTTCAGGTTGTTCCAATTGTCGCCGGAGTTCGGCAGGAACGCGTAATGAGGTTCCTGAATCGGAATAGGCGTCTGACCGGGTACCACCGCGGCCGCCGGGACATACTCCACAACGAGGTCAGCCGAAGACGTCAACTCGCCGCCAACACCTTTGAAGTTGATGACGGATATCTTGCTGGTATCATAGTCCACCAGAGCAACCGTATCACCCGCCGCCTTGTCAACGTCCGTGTCAGATGCTGCCACGTAATTCCTTGGCACACCGGCAACTGGCGTCGTCGGTCTCAAGGAGTCCATCTGCTTCAGAATCACCTGCGTATTAGGCGCTATCGGCTGATTGAGCCTGATGGTAAACGCCGGATCGGCCTGGAACGCAAAAAGGAATCCCTGGTTGCCAATATTCACACCGAAATACACCATATCGTTCACCACTACCGGTGATCCGACAATCTCAACATTATTGGTCCCGATTACCGCTTTGACAGTTGGGTCCTGGAAGCACCAGCGCCACTTCACCACAAGAGGAGTTCTCAGCGGTCCCCCACCAATGGTCGCTCCGGCCCGACCAGTCTCCCTGACGGCATAAATGGAGCCGTTCTCGGTGCCGTAATACAGAGTGTTGTTCTTGCCTGCAGCAGCCGAGCCTGTAATGCCCAACTTGTCAAGAGGGTTATCGTTACCCCAGATCTGGATGGATCGCCACGACGTTGTTGCCGCTGGGTTCGTGTAGTCAAGCCAATAGTCTGCAACCACGGACGCGCCCAATGCGGTGATGGTCGTCAGAGTTGCGGAAGGATTGATAATCTGAAACTTCCCTGGGTTCTGCAGTGTATAGTCGGTAGTAGGAATTGGATTCAAGGCGCCGGTTGTGGGGTCGGTATAGTACAATCTCGGATCAAATGGAGCAATCGGAGTCGTGGCGATATAGGCATTTACAGAACGTATGCGATACAGACCTGGGGTAGCTGCTGGATTATCCGGGACAAGTGTCTCATTGAACGAACTTAAAGGATATGCTGCGGTATAAGGATTCGCCCCCAGAGTAGGCGTCCCGCGCCCGTTCAGATAGGCAACCAACTCGGTAGCGCCGCTGGTTGCGTCATAAAAATAGCCGACGGTAGGCGAGTTCGAAATCATGCCATCAGCCGGATTGTTTGCTATGGCCACGTGTCTCCATTCCGGGACTGCGCCTGTAGATAAGAAGTTGTGAACGTGTATAACCCCACGTCCGTCGCCCACATAGAGCGAACCCTCAGCATAGGTGGCAGCAGGTATTCGCGTATCAAGTGCAGTAGGCGGGAAGACAAACGGATTTAGCGCCTGGCTGGAATCAGTAAAGAGCTGCACTGGCGTAGGCCCCGTACTTGTGGTGTAATCCAGCGCGTTGTAGGCAGTCACTTTGCCTGATTGGGTCACAATGAACACGGTAGGAACCGCGCCGACTACCCCTCCGCCGATGGGAACATAGGCCGCAGTAGGAGAAGAGCAAGGCTCACCAATGCTTACCCGCCATAGTTCGTCACACGGCGATCCGGTCGAGTAGTCAGGGAGGCCGTCATCGGGATTCCCATCTCCGTCACGGTCGCGTATCGGCGACAAGTCGAATGCATGCAGCACATTGTTGCCGTCCACATAGAATATCATGTCATCGAGAATAACCGGTGAGCTGTTCACACTCATGCCGGGCGTCGTCGCGGTATAACTCCACAGCGGCACCAGGGGCATACCTATCTCCTCAAAAGAACCCCCCGTTTGTCTGGGGTTCTTCCGTGGAGCCGGGGACTCCGATCCCCAGTTCACGATGTTGTACGAAAGCTTCAGATCCTCCGGTTGCGCCGCAATGAAGAACTTGCCGCACACCGCGCCGGCCACGCCAACCGGATTGGTGATCGCCTGCGCCACGCCGTCCGCGGTAACAACAATGTACCCGCTGCCGTACTGCGCCGCCGAAACCACTTGGTTGCCGCCGCGCGCCACTATCGGCATGAATGTCTGCAGCGCCTCACCAACCAGACTCAAGAATTCATTGCCAGGCGCCGCACCGCCGCCACCCCCCAGAAGATTCGCATCCATGCCTGAAACGAGGAAAGGTCTGTTCAAGAGCGCATGCGCACTTGCCGCTTTCGGGATATCCGCGCGCACGCTCATACCCACGCCGCCATTTGAAAACGCTATCGAAGGCACGAAAAACGTCGGGTCAAGCGTCGTCTGAAGACCCGGATACCCTGGCTTCTGCTGATAGTCAACCCACAGCACACCGCCGTTATCCACAAACTTCCGCAGCTTCTCCTTCTCGCGGCCGTTGAACGTCATGTTGCCGTATCCGCTGAGAAAAAGCACATCGTACTGCGCCAGATCGTCTGGGTTCACCTCACCGATCGGAACCTCCCAGTAACACCCCATGGACTTATCAATAACGTCGCCTACCGCGCACATGCCGCCCCATCTGGCCGCCATGTCTGTGGTAACATGCGAAGACGCGTATGGATTGTAGAACTCCCAGCCCGCAGGCTTCATGTCCTGACGCTGATCCATAATATAAAACACGTATGGGTTCGGGCGGTTGGCCGGATCCATGCGAGGATCTAGAGGGGGAGGAGGAGGCAGGGAAGGCAACACCACCCCGGCCTTGATCCGCTTCGCCTGGTCTGAGTAGGTAAAGCTGGCAGCGTATAGCGCCCCGGTGGTCAACACCGCACAGAGCATTATTGCGAATGTGTATCTGACGAATCGTCTTGCCATTTCACTCACCATCCAATACGCGTCGGACGCGTTTCCTCTATAACCTGCGTGATTCACGTTCTCCATGAACAATGCAGGTCAAGGTCACACTTAGTTAAACGACTTTGAGGCCCGCTGTGTTCCACTTCCAGCCCGTATTATGCACAAAGTGAGTAATGCGGACTAGTCACAAGATCAAGTGGGACGGCCAAAGAATATTGTCTGACTGCTCACCGGCAGCTTTGGCGTAACGGCTAACGGCCGCAGATAAAGATCACGCCTGATCTGCACGTCCTTGGTTCTATCTGTGGCAACAGTAGGCACCTTCGGGTACGAAAGCATATCATCGTAGATGATGGATAGCCCACGCTGACGAACAGGCAACGCACTAGTGCCCGCAACAGTCTCCGAGTTCTCAGGATCGAGAGGCGACCGGTACCCGATGACCTCATCCGCCGGCAGTGGACTCGATCCGTGTGAGGGCGGAATCCACCCCCACGCCGACATCCATGCTGCTTGATCCGCTATCGGCGCGCTGACGTTCTCGCTCACCGAACCGTTGATAATCAAACGCACATCCAGCGGCTCACCATAGAAAGGCCACCGCTCATCAATGCCCATGCGTGCCAGCCTCCCCGAAACGGCAGCGTTCCCCTTCAGGAACTCATTTCTGCTGTCGCCTGGATCAGGGTTGAACGGCGCACCCGATATCACGTAGAAAGACCCGTTCTGAGCGTACAGCATCGCCTCCACGCGAATGTCACAAGGCTGCACTGCGAACCTTGAAAGCAGGTAATCCGCTTTCGCTATGTTCTGATCCAGCCGGAAGCCGATCTGATTGCTGGAACCGGGGAAGATATTCAGCGCATAGTTCTGATCCGGCCTGGGCGGGTTACTCAGCGGGAATATCGTGAAGACCTGATGCTCCCATATTGGGTAAGTTTGCACCGCCACAAGGTTGGATTGATCCGTCGGGCTATTTGGCGGAACCGGAAACACCGTCGCCGCCGCATCAATATCCGCCATGGGGTAGATGTACTGCCGCGCGGGCTGAGCAGGCGGAATAAGGGTACTCCACGGCTGCATGTCGAACTTGTAGAAGCCATACCATTGATCAGTGGGATCGCCCGGATCAGCCCCTGCGCCAAATTGGTTGACCGTCATATTCATGTAAGCAGAGCCGCCGTCCGCCGCATGACGCACATACGCGCATACGGGCATAGTTCCATACCATGCGGACGGGTCCATGCCGAACGCGAAGTCGAAACTCAACGGATGGTCCACCGACGCATCAAACCCGCCCATTTCAGGACGCCAGCTACCAGGAGTCTGGCTCTCCGGCGCGGGTCCGAAGAACTGAGTGGCATTCACGGCAACGTAGTCGGTGGCCAGAAGCGCAATGCTGCTGTCCTTAGGATCGGTCGGCAGCATTGGAGTGCCATCGTCTTTAAGCCCGCACTTCAGAACATTCCCTTCCACATAGATAGTACCCGCCGAAACCACGGTGAGCTGTTTGTGCGGCGCGAGCATACCCTTGATGCGAATATTGCCTTCCGCAAAAATGATGCCGTTCTCGGGATAGGGCATCACCATCTGCCCGGCGCCGGGTGTAATGATGCCACCGTTCTTGTCATACCAGTTGAACTTCGCCCCTGACGTGTTCGACTCCATCAGAATGATGTCCGGCTTGCCTGTCATCGGGTTATTATCGCCATCATCGTTGTCAAGATCATATGGCGTAAGCACCATGATTATTCCAGGCGGGTTGTAGTACGGTCCAACCCAGTTCTGCGATTCGCCGGGGTTCATCCAATCATCCCTCAGCGTCTTCAGATCAGACTCGGTCTGGAGGTCGTCTCGGTTGTTGATGTACAGGCCTTTACCCCATCCGTAGAAACCGGTGTTGTACCACGTGCCTCCAGTAGATGCGGGGGGCAGCCATTCGCCGGAGTTGCGAGTGAGTTCGCGGTATCTGCCCGTGCCGCCTGTCGGACCGGTAACATCGAGCAGCGGCGGATCAAGCCTTTGTATGCCGCGCGGTCTGCGATGCAAAACTCCGGCAATCGTAACGCCGACATCACCTTCGGGCCGACCGTCTCGATACACGCCCACAGACGCACTTGGGTTATCCGTGCTGGTATCAAAATACGGATCAGAACTCTGCCGCAAGAGAAGATTCGTCCGCCAGCCTGAGATAGTGCGGTCAGGATTCAGGTACACCATCGTGGATTCCGGCGTGGGGCCATTGCCGCCGCCGGACCACTCCACAGCGTGACTGATATCCCCTGCCACTTCCACAGCCTCGTTATGCTTAGCGTCCAGCCAGATGAAGTTCTTGCCGTACCAAGTCAGGTTGCCGTTCACGCGGATTGACCCACCGTGCGGCTCCGGTATGGTGTCACCGTTATAGTCACTCACGTCACCATACTGAGTGGTGAACGCTTGCTTCAAGCCGTTGGGCTGAGTGTAAGCCGGAACGCCCAAGCCAAATGCCTCCGTGCGCCTGTCCTGATTTGTGATGAACCTGGAGTAATCCGTAATGCCGATAGCCTTGTACGCCACACGTTCCGCTCTCAGGCGTAGCGGCTGCTTCAGGTCCAGCGTTGTAGGGTCGTTTTCGTCCACGACGCCCACACGGCCTATGGATTCGATTTTGATGTACTTGGAGATAGGATCACCGAACTTGGGTTCATAAGTTACTCTGATGAGAAATCTACCGTCCCCATACGTGAATCGGCAATATCCCTTCGTCAGCCAATCGTAGTCCGGGTCAGATAGGTTCGGCTTTACCGGAGTGGTTATGTTGTCGCCATTCAGATTTCTTATCACATCCGGGTAGTTCGGCACCGGACGCCAGTCCGCGCCGTCCAGACTGTACGTAAGCTGATCGCTGGCATACCGCACACCTGTCTCTGCAAGGTATTCCGCGGTCAACGTCTGGCCGCTGCGCCTGGTTCGGGCCAGATTCCGCGCAATAAGTGTCACGAACAGCCCGCCCAGGAATACCAGCATGAACAGGATAATCAGCGCAAGCACAAGTGTCTGCCCACGCCGAGATACTACCATATTGGTGAAGAATGAAGTTCGGCTTTTTCTATCCATGCTTTCTCTGCTACCTTCTCCCCTTCCGCGCCGTACTGCTACGAACGGAATGTCATCTTCACAACGCGATGTTCTTTAGGCGGACGCGGCTCGTGAACTGCACTGACTGGGGCTTTTTCGCTCCGGTATCGTAGATATGTATGCCCACAGTCACAGTCATCACGCTCTTGGTGATGTAATTCGCCCGCAGCACGTCGCCCTTTTTGTTGTTCTGAACCTTATAGTAAATAAGAACATTGTCTGTGCCACTGGGAAGTGAGGGCTGCGCACCGGAACCCACGCCCCTGAGTCGGTTGAAATACAAAGCCGCGACACCGGGCATTACAGCGTTGCTCTCATCCATGTTGTATGACATATCCACGTTATACTGATTGGCCGCCGGTTCGCTCAGGAGATACGGCACCTTGGTGTACGTTACCAACGGCGGTACGGAAGCAGACTGCAGAGCATCAGGCGCAATCACCTTCACCGAGCCTGGAACCACCGTTCCATTGTTGAGAATCCGTGGATCGTATGCCCCCGTTCCAATGTGCGGGCAGTTCAGCAAAAACTTCGTAGCCGGGTCCAGGGATATCTTGTCCGTACTGGCAAGGTCACTCAGCGAACGGTTTTGCGTTGCACCGCCGGCAAGCCTGGCATTAAACGCGGCGGATTTTGTTGGGTCAATGTTCGGGAACGCAAAGTTCACGGTGCCCTTCATGGTGTCCACTGTAAAGATGCGCTGACGGTCTGTGATCGGAACGTTGATATCACCCATGCCGTAAGCCGATATAGCTTTTGTGGTTTCGTAGTGCGTGATGTTGAAGACAAGCATGGGCGCTGCTGTGGGGTCCATCTTGTATATGCACATGTTGTTGCTCGGATCAGCCACACCGCTCAGTCCCATCCCTCTGTTGGTCTCATAAATTTCCCCGTTGCCACCCTCCGGCTCCAGTGTCACCTTGTACGGCATCACCCAGTAGCCGTAAGACGCCTTGTACGTGGCAGGAGGAGCATCTCCGCGCTCAGGGTTATCCTCGTTTGAAGATGTGGGAACCAGCGGATCGTTGTAGATGGCGGTGGGAGCGAACTTCGCCAATGGGGTCACAACCGGTTTGCCGGCATCATCAAAGTCCAGCGTAATCAGGTCCACGCCTTCCAACTGTACCACCGGGCGGACTATCTTCTTCCAGTTATCGGCAAACGACCTGCCATCGGGGGCAATCGAAGTATTGTAAAAAAAGTTCTCGTCTTGCCTGTTGTCGTCCGCGGTTCTGGGATTACCGGTGACCGGGTCAAGCGCCGGGAAGAGCGTGGGGTCCATCGGATCGAACTCCACCCGATACAGGATATGAGAATTATCCGGCGCTCCCGCCTCCGCCAACTGATCCGTATAACCATTCGTATACGGTTGCGTGGGGTCCTTCAGCCCGATGAAATACCGCACAATCTTGGTATCCTGTGTCAGCGGCTGAATAGGTTTCGACTCCAGCCTTTCACCGCAAACCTGGCACACAGGACCTACTTCTTCCAGTTCGTTCGCCGGTTTCTCTGGCGTGTGTGATGCATCCTTCGGGCAAACTTGGCGTACTCTCGGCAGGATCATGTCAACCTTGGAGTTGTATACCCGCGCCACCGCCGAAGCCCCGGTTGCATCCTTCACCGGGAAGTTCATGTAGTTCTCGGTGTCATCATACACATACATGGCATTGCTCAGATCAGAGGTTATCTGAGCCAGCGCCAATCTGGCATTGTCCTGCGTCCTGATGATGATCTCCGCGCTGCGCGTAACCTTCAGGCTGCTCACGAGCGGCGAAAAGATCAGGCCCATGACCAGCATGGTCAGCGCCAGCACCACCAGTATTTCTATCAGGGTGAACCCTTTATTATCTAATCTCAACTTGGGCATACCTGCATCACTTCCCTGTTCGCATGCACTATGCACGAAGCGCATGATTCACGCCCTTCGTGAGTCATGCGGCCTAGCTATCTGATCGTGTAAGATAAGTCTCAAGCTTGATCTTCCGCCAGCGTCCGGCGCTGAATCCTCGTCCGGATTCCCTCCATATCACTCTTACACCAAGCGATACTCCATTGACCTTCGTGACCCTGGTGACGTTTATCAAGGCTCCAGCTCCGTAGGTGCTTCTCAAGCTTGAGGTCAAGTCCGCGCAGAACGGAGGGATACTGCTATCACTGCCGTCGTTTATCTGATAAACCTGGCCGGATGCGAATAACTCCTGTGGGTTGTTGCCGACTGTATAAGCAAAATCAACGGTCACCGTGCCGCCCGCGTTGCACTGAGCCACGTAGAGAAGACTGCCATTCATGAAATACTGCCGCTGATCCAAGCCGCTAATGCCATTGTTGTAGCTGCGCTGGTAGCTCTCATAGGCTTTGTAGGTCTGCACAGCCCAATCACCTTCCGCACGGTAGAATATGCGGAACGACTTCCCGGCAAACGGACTGACTTTCGTTGAATCATTGGCGTGAATCGCCACAAATCCCGGGTCGAATCTAATCACTCCACCCTTGTAATCCACCATCATCGCCGGGCGTGTTGTGCCTGGAACAACTGACCCAGCAGCATTCGTGTACCAAAGCCCGGTTTCCACATCAACCGCTATCACGTCAAACGGCAAGCCGTAGTTAGGAGCCAGTCCCTGGTACATTCCGCCACCGTACTCCTCAGTCTCACCGCTCTCCTTGATGTAGCGAAGTGTGAGCTTCACGTCCTGGTCTGCCGCGCTGTTCAACACGGACGGCAACTTGCGCTCTTCGCGGATAATATGCCAGTCCAGAACTGTATAGGTGATGTTCGCGACCAGAGGCTGCCTGCCGCGCGCGGTGTATTCCTGATACGAATATCCGCTAGGATTGAATGCCACCACTCCGCGGTACGGATCAATCATCTTAAACTCATACGGATCGTCAGTGCTCCATGCCGTGCCAACAGCCAACTGCTCGAACTGTCTGGAGAGCACATCACTCGCACGGTCTATGCTGTCAAACCCGGTTGCCGCCTTGATCAGACCTCCTGTAGGAGCAGGGATATCAATCTTCACATATCCGCGGCTGACATCTGACGTGATTGCCGGACCAACAATGATAGGGACTCCTATCACCGGCGTCAGAGTCATACTGGTTCCGCTACCCGCCCAGTAGGAATAGTTAATCAGGAATCTTCTGGGATTCGCGGAAGTGGAGGGCCGCAGATAAATCTTTGCTTCATCATAATCAATGGCATAGTCACCAAAACTCCTGAGTCTGGAAGCCACTGCCTGACCGGAGGCGACCCATCTCCGCCTTAGCGCGCCACCCGCAACCAGTACGGGATTGTCGTTACTCGCGAAGGTGACATCGGTAGCCATCACCGGGCTGTACTGCAATACGTATATGGAGCCAACATTACCGTTCGTGGTGATCGGGGATGGAATGCGCGTGTACTCACCCAGCACGCGGCGGAACTTGTTCACGTCGGTGTTATAGTACATGTCGAAGTTCGCCGGCATGCTCAGACCTTTGGTGTCCTGGTCGTCCATGTTCTCCGGGTCGGTCAACGGAAGCACATTATACGCCGTGCCGTCCCAACCCCAAGGCAGGATTCCTGTTGGCAGGTTGATCGCCCTGCCCTGCAGCCGCTCAAGCTCAGATTGGGCAAGACGGTTAGCCGCTGTCACGTTCTCATCATGCCTCAGGCTGACAAAACCGCCTGGGAACATGCGGACAACGTATACCATACCGGTGAGAAATACCACCAGCGTTATCAGCACCTCAATCAGTGACGTGCCGGTTCTATCGCGCAGGCTTCGGATCACTGGCATATGCTTTATCACCCGCTTCATTCTTGATGATTGTATGGTCTGGTTCATTAGACGCACTGTGTCCTTTGGCATCAACACCGATTCGCCACGGCTTGCAGCCCATCATCGGGGTCTGCAGCCCCCCACACTAGGTTCGACTTCATGCCGACGCCAATTGTTCCTTGCTGTACCCACGAAATGCAAGATAACCGCCTGCCTGCTTGCACGCGGTTATCCCGATTTCCGACTAAACATCGGCTATCAAGGAACCGTATTCCATCCTGTCGTCCACGGAATAAAGGCAGGACTTGGCTTCTGGTCAACATGCCCGTCCAGGAACAGAACAGTGTCCTTGCTTGCGCCTGTCGGCACACCACTCCCGGACATATTCCGATGATACGCACACCAGGTTACCACCGTATCCGATGGCGGCGTGCGCCACCTGAGCTGACGCTCAATCCCGGGTTGAGTAGACATCGGCTTAGTCGGGTCATAGTCACTCCAGCTCGTACTGTAGTGAATCTCACCGGTAGCGGCTGTTTTCAGCGGTCTCTGATAGTCATAGCTGCTGTACTTGTACACCGAAAACGCTTTGGAACCGTCACCCGCCGGTCCCTTGCCTCTGAACGGGACAGGGCCCTTGTTGAAAGCGCTCAAAATCGGAAACATCGGGTCAAGAGAAATGGACTCATTGTCTTCAACTAGCGTGCCGGATGCATTTAGCCGCATACCGGTTGTGTAAGGACGACCCATTCCCAGAGAAGAGCCTACTGGAGGCGAAACCCAATCCTCATTCAAATCGGACGTCGGACATTTGATGCTGCCCAACTCGCTGATATACTCCGGGTACAGAGCTACCGCTCGGCCATTGCCGCCGTTCGGACCGCCAACCATACCTGTATTCTGGTTCAATGTCACGATGGTTCCGCCGGCCATGTATGTGTACATCCCATTACTGTCCTTCCACTGAACCGGGCCGACGATAAACTCGGGGTACTTGTGCTCGTCAAGCTGAAACTGCTTAAGAGCGGTGAAAATCTGCATCATGTTGTTCATGCACTGGGCCTTCTTGGCCCGCGCCTTGGCGGCTGACGCCACAGGAAAGATCATGCTTGCCAGCACGCCGATGATGGCGATAACTACCAGCAGCTCAATGAGAGTCATTCCACTTCTCTGTTTGTAAGATAGCATTTTGAGTCCCTCCTGGATGAGCCGAACGGTCTAGCCGTCCAGTCCAACGAGTCTGTAATACATCTTTATGAGTGTTTGTCCGTAAAACATCGAAACAAAGGCGCCTGCTACCATCATCGGACCGAAAGGCACATAATCCTTTCGAGACTTCCTCCCGAAAATCATAAGCCCTATGCCTATGAAGCTTCCCAGCGCAACCGCTATGAAGAAGGATAGCATCGCCGGGCCAAGCGCCAGATTCGCCCCCACTGCAGCGGCCAGCTTGATGTCACCACCGCCAATGCCTTCCTTCTTGAATATATAGTAACTGACTACGGCAATGGCAAGAAATGTTCCACCACAGGCGAAAATTCCCGCCAAAGACTGCGGTAACGGAACACTCAGGCTCGTCCACGGCACCGGAATGTGGAACGTTTCTCTGGTATGGCTTACCAAGCCGTAGACATCCCGCCCAATCCCTAGAACTATTCCAAAAACACTGAGTTGATCCGGGATTATCCAGTGCTCCAGATCAATGAAGAAGATCGCTATCAGCGCAGCGCCGAACAAAGCATACTGCAGGAAGTCCACAACCACGGCATTGGAATTATTCAGAGCAAACATGTACGCTAACCCGAAGTACACTCCGGTGAGCAACTCCACGCTAAAATAACGCCAGGTGATAGGCCCTTTGCAGTATCGGCACTTGCACCCCTGCAGCAGAAAGCTGAACAGCGGGACCAAATCCCACGCACGGAGTAGTTTTCCGCACTGCGGGCAATGCGAACCCGGATGCGTCAACGATTCATCCCGTGGCAGACGCCATATACAGACGTTCAGAAAACTGCCGACTATCGTTCCATACAGCACTGCTATTGCTACGCCCAGCCATTCCGGCATGATCTACTCTTATACTTTCCGGGCTAGCCTGCATTATGCACGTCCGGCATATTGCAGGGCCTTTCTGAGCATTATTCACGTTCTTCGTGAATAATGCGGGCTAGTTGGTTCCGCCGCCGGAACTCAGGTTAGAGATGACCGCCAGAAGCGGGCTGAACATAGCGATTACGATGAATCCTACAGCGCTACCCAGAACAACGATCATGATAGGTTCAATAGCGGACGTCAGGCTTTCCAGCGCCGCATCCACCTCGTCCTCGTAGAAGTCAGCCACCTTCATAAGCATGTTGTCCAGCGAACCGGATTCCTCGCCGATGCTGATCATCTGCACTACCATCGGGGGGAACAGCTTGCTCTTCTGCAGCGGTTCACCAATCCGGTCACCTTCACGGATTCTGGTCCGCGCGTTCAAAATCGCGTCACCAAGAATCTCATTGGCCACCGTGCCTGCCACCGTCTCCATGGCCGAAAGAATGGGTACACCGCTCGACAGCAATGTGGCGAGGGTCCGGGAGAACCTGGCCAGGCACACTTTGTGGTTCAATGGACCAAAGACCGGCGCTTTTAGTTTGACGCGGTCAAGAACTCTGCGTCCTACTTTAGTATTCCCAAACATCTTGATGCCAACCACAAACGAAATGACGACGAGCAAGCATATCCACCACTTGGTAGTGAGGAAATTACTGAATTGCATCAGCGACCGAGTCATGCTGGGCATGTCCGTTTGCTTCATGCCTAGGTCGGTGAAAAGGGTCATAAACTGCGGAACTATGAAAGTAACCAGACCTATGACGATGGTCACCGCAACTACGAGAACGATTGTAGGATACGTCATGGCGCCTTTGACTTTGCGTCTGAGCTGCAGGTCCTTCTCAAGGAATCCGGACAACCGCTGCAGGCTTTCCTCCAACGCGCCGCCGACCTCACCTGCTTTGACCAGACCGATGAACAGGCTGTTGAAGACGCCCGGATACCTCGCCATCGCCTTCGAGAGCGTCTGTCCGCTCTGAACTTCCTGCTCGATCTCGGTGATGATTCGTCGCAATTTGGGGCTGGTTGACTGTTCGCTAAGAACGGTAAGACACCGCACCAGTGATACACCCGCGTCAACCATGGTAGAGAACTGCCGACAGAAAATGGAAAGGTCAACAAGTTTGACGCTGCCAAACCCACCGCCGCCGGACTTGGCCTTGGCCGCTTTGCCCGGCTTGATGTTGACGATCGTCATCCCCTGCTCTTGCAGGCGACGAACCACAACGGCTTCGTTCTCGCCTTCCGAGGTGCCTTTCCTCATCGTTCCCGCTGCGTCTTTGACTGTATATGCAAAAGTTGCCATCTTACATCACTCCCTTGGAGCCAAATGCTCCATCCGGTCCTAGCGCGGATTATGCATGTCCCGCATAATCTGCGGCCTTCTGAGCATTATTCATGCTGTTCATGAATAATGCGGTCCAAACCTACTGAGAGCCGCCCGGCGCTGCCTGCGGTCGTCCGCCGCGCGTGGTGGTAGTAGATACCATTGTCTTGAACTCATCCGGGTTCATACACCGGGTGAGCGCCTCGTCGTAGGAAATAAGACCCTTCTGGTACAGATCCCTGAGCGATTGATCCATCGTCTGCATGCCCACGTTGGCGCTGGTCTGTATCACAGACGTAAGCTGGTGGGCCTTGCTTTCCCGAATCAGGTTACGTATTGCCGGTGTCGCCATCATGATCTCCATGGCGCACACTCGGCCCGGCATACCCGCTCTCGGAAGCAGTTGCTGACAAACCACCGCTTCCAGGTTGTTGGACAACATGAAGCGTATCTGCTCCTGCTGATCGGACGGAAAAACGTCTACCATACGGTCCACCGTCTGAGGCGCGTTGTTCGTGTGCAACGTAGCCAGCACCAGGTGACCCGTTTCAGCGCACGTAATGGCGGTGGAGATAGTATCCAGGTCGCGCATTTCACCAACGAGAATCACATCCGGGTCTTCGCGCAGCGATGACCTGAGCGCATTCGAGAACGACTTAGTGTCTGATCCCAGTTCGCGCTGATTGATAACGCTGCTTCGGTGGGTGTGCAGGTACTCAATCGGGTCCTCGATGGTGATGATATGAACGTTTCGCTCGGTGTTAATCAGATTCAGCATCGCGGCAAGGGTGGTAGACTTTCCTGATCCGGTAGGACCGGTGACTAGAATGAGTCCTCTGGGCTTTCGGGTCAGATCCTCAAGGACGAGTGGAAGCCCAAGTTCGCGGATTGTCGGAATTCTCTGGGGGATGACCCTGAACGCGGCCGCAACTGTGCCTTTGTCTTTGAAAATATTCACGCGAAATCTTGACAGCTTCTCAATGGAATAGGAAAAGTCCAGTTCGAATGCCGACTCGAACCGCTGCACCTGCTCATCGGTCAGAATGTCGTACATCAGCCGCTGAGTATCCTGAGGCGTCAGGAATGCATACGCGGTCTGCACCAGTTGGCCGTCCGTGCGCAGGATCGGCGGCAAACCCACCGCCAGATGCAGGTCGGACGCGCCGCGCTCCACGATCAGGCGGAGCAAATCATCTATGTGAATATCTTCGACAGATGTACCCCGGCCATTGGCCCTCGATGACATCTGTGTCGTTATGTTACTTTCCTGCAACTCATGCCTCCGTGTACAGTGCCGCGGCATTTTTCTCCGCACCGGCAATTAGCGCGGATTATGCATGTTCCGCATAATCCGCAACCTTCTGAGCATTATTCATGCTTTTTATGAATAATGCGGGCTAGTGACCGGCGGTGAATACAACCTTCTTGACCTCTTCGATCGTGGTGACTCCGCTCATGACCTTCTCAAGGCCATCGTCTCGCAGGTCATGCATACCGTTCGCCTTCGCTGCCTCTCGGATGTCTGCCAGCGGCGCGCGACGGACGGTAAGTTCCGCGATTTCATCGTTCATGGTCATCAACTCGTGGATACCGGTTCTGCCCTTGAACCCGGTATGGCGGCAGACCTCGCAGCCCCGCCCTCTGCGCAGGGTGACCATCTCATCCTTGTCCTTGGGTTCGTATCCCAGCACCCTCAAATCGCTCGCATGTGTCTGGTAGTCCTCTCCGCATTGAGCGCAAATCTTTCGCGCCAGCCTCTGCGCCAGTACGCCGTGAACGGTCGCGGATATAAGATAAGGCTCCACTCCCATATCAACCATTCGGATAACGGCGGAAGGAGCGTTGTTGGTATGCAGAGTTGAGAGAACAAGGTGACCGGTCAGAGACGCTTCAACCGCGATCTCGGCGGTCTCCAAGTCTCTCATTTCTCCGACCATGATGATATCCGGGTCCTGGCGCAGAAACGACCTAAGTGCGCCGCCGAACGTCAATCCGGCTTTCACGTTCACGTGAACCTGAGAGATACCTGAAAGCTGATACTCAACCGGGTCTTCAACAGTGATGATGTTTCTATCTACGGAGTTAATCTTGTGAAGTACGGCGTACTGTGTGGTGGTCTTGCCGGAACCGGTAGGGCCTGTGCATAGGAACATACCGTTAGGCTGGGTGATGATCTCTTCCAGTTTGGCCAGGTTTTCGTTGTTGAAACCCAGCTTGTTCAGACCCAGAAGTACGCTGCTCTTGTCCAGGATTCTGCATACAATCTTCTCGCCCCAGATCGTAGGAAGGCAGCTCACGCGAAGGTCATAGTCCTTGCCGTCTTTGCGAACCGGGATGCGTCCGTCCTGTGGTACGCGCCGTTCGGCGATGTTCATCTCAGCCATGATCTTGAACCTGGAGATTAGCGGCGCCTGAATATACTTAGGGATGGTCATTTCTTCGTGCAACACACCGTCAACGCGGTATCTCACTCGCACGTGCCGCCTGTCCGGTTCCACGTGGATATCACTGGCGCCCACCTGAACCGCCTGCTGAATAATAGTGTTGGCCACACGGATAATTGGAGCCTGCTCGGATATCTGCGCCACCGCGTCCGGGTCTTCTTCATCGCCAATGTCACGCGATTTATACGACTCGATGGCATCCTTTACGCCTGCCAGCCCGCCGCCAATCGAATTCTCCAGTGTGTTTACGTTCGGTGGTACAGGCAGACCGCTTTCTGAAGTGGCAGCAGAGGCGCCGTCGCCGTCGCCGCCCTTGTAATGCCGCTCTATGGCTTCGATTATCGCGTCAGGAAGAGCGAGGGCGGGAACTACCTGCATACCACGAGTTACGACTCTAAGGTCGTCCATGGCCTTGATGTTCTGTGTGTCGCTCATGGCCACCATCAGGCGGTTGCCGTTCTTAAACACCGGGATGACACAGTGACGTCTCACCACATGCTCCGGTACCGCAGCCAACGCCGCAGGGTCCAGCTTCTGAGTGGCAAGATCAACAAACTGTATATTCATCAGACGCGCGCGCGCCTGCATAACCTGTTTCGAGTTCGCAAACCCCAAGTCCAGTATAATCTGACCCAAATCACCAGGCGCGCTCTTCTGCACTTCCTTCGCTTCGGTAAGATGCTCCAGCGTAATCACTTGCGCCTCGATGAGCAGATCGCCTATATCTCTTCTTGCTGTTCCCATATCCTTAACGGCCTCCCGAACCACGGCTGTCCAATTATCTGGCACTCAACCAGAGCATTATAGCATGGTGAAACCTGACGCGCAACCGCCCAAACCCGATAGTCGCTATCCCTGCATCACTGCGGACTCCATGATGTCCACCGGCGGAGTGCGTCCTGTCCAGATCTCAAACGACAACGCTCCCTGAAAAACTAGCATTTTGATTCCATTGGCCCCGTCCGCGCCGACGGCTCTAGCCGCTCGCAGAAGCTGAGACTCAACCGGATTGTATATCTGATCGTAAACGAACAAACCGCTGTGCAGCCAGTCAGATGGTATCGGTTGCGCATCCGGTTTCGGATGCATCCCCACAGGCGTGCAGTTCACCAAGAGATCGGCTTCCTTCACCGCTCGTTCCGCTGCCGGATCATCAAGGCCGATCGGACAAACCACCGAATCGCCGAAAGAACCATTGACCGTTGCAGCCAATTCAACAGCCCGGTCCAGCGTCCGGTTGACAAGAGCAACCTTCGCGCCCCCCGCAACTAGTGCATGAACCGTAGCCCGAGACGACCCACCGGCTCCTATCACCACTGCACGCGCGCCGCTCGCGGCTTTGCCGCACGACTCTAAAGCCCTGATAAACCCAGCGCCGTCTGTGCTGTAACCTTTCAGCACACCGTCGCAGTTGTGAATTGTGTTCACGGATCTGATCCGTCTGGCATCCTCGCTAACCCAGTCCAGCATATCAATGACACGCTCTTTGTGCGGTATGGTCAAGTTGATTCCAACGATGCCCAGGGCGCGGATACCCTGAACGGCCCGCTCCAGATCGTCCGGATGGACACCGAATGGGACGTAGACACAGTCCAATCCCAATGCGCGAAAAGCCGCGTTCTGCATGGATGGAGACTGGCTGTGGCTGACTGGATATCCGAAGACTCCCGTCACTCGAGTCATACCTGTCATGGCTCTCTCCAAGTCACTGCTCCGATTCTTTTTGACTGTCGGAAGCGGTCGTTTGTTCCGCTTTAGCGGGAGAATGGCCGGGGTCTACACCAAGCATCCCCCTGGCCCTCAGCCCATTGAGTATCATGTGCTCAAAGAACCTGCTGATCTTTGTGCCAAAGAATTCCCGTGGGTGAAGTGGACTAACTAGTATCGTAAATGCGCCCAGTCTGTTGCCGCCCCATACGTCCGTGAATATCTGGTCGCCCAGCACAGCCGCGTGCGATGCGTCCTCGCCCAGCAGTTCCAGCGCAGTGCGAAATCCTACACGCCTGGGTTTCAGCCCTCTCCTGACATACGGGATATCCAGTTCACTTGCTATGCTGTGCAGGCGCTTCATGTTCTGCGTGTTAGATACTATGCCCAGCTTCAGGCCCTTCGCCCGAACATCCTTCACCCAATCTTTGACCTCAGGCGAAAGGACGATCCCTTTCCATGGCACCAGTGTGTTGTCCAGGTCAATCAACACCGCGCGAATTCCAAGCCGTTGCAGTTCTTTCACGTCCACCACTGATACCGAATCCACACACATGGATGGACATAGTCGCTTAAGGAACTCGCCCAATTTACCGGCCGCCTTCCGCGCGAACAGTCGCCCGCGCACGTTCGTGATCTGCCATATTCCGTGTGAAGATATGCGAACCATCTCGCCGTGCAACGTAGAAGTAGTAACTTGTCCGGGCCGGTTCAAGCGCCGACCTGATACATGCCGCACCCGGATTAGCTATCGGCCCCGGTGGCAGCCCTGCATTACGGTAGGTATTGTACGGCGAATCCACCTCCAGGTCACGATAGAAAACCCTATCCTTGTGACCGCCAAGCGCGTATAGCACCGTGGCATCGCACTCCAGCCGCATACCCTTCGCCAGGCGATTGCGCAAAACACTCGATACCAGCGGTCTATCCTTCGACACCCGAGCCTCCCGCTCGATGAGTGATGCCAGCGTAACCACATCGTGCAGTGTCCAACCGGATGCAGCCAATTCAGATGAAAACGGAATAGTCACCTTACTCTCAAATCCCTTGAGCATTTCCTGTATGATCGCCTCTTCGGACGATCCTTTCGGAATCAGGTAGGTATCAGGAAAAAGGTATCCTTCTAAACTGCTGTTCGGGTGCGAAAAACTGGTATGGAAACTCGCGCCATGGTTCATCGCCAAATCCGTGAATTTCTCTGAATCTGCCAGCCCTTCCGCCTGAAGGCGGTCTCCTATCTGCTGAACCGTGAACCCCTCGGGGATTGTCACCCATCGCGCGCTGACATCACCCTTCGCGATCATCTCCAGTATCGCGCTCGGAGTCATGCCGGGGCTGAGCGAATAGGCGCCCGGCTTCAATGCGGAGGTTTTGCCCGACATTCGTGCCAGCAATCGAAACCCGAAAGCGCTCCTGATGATCCCCTTGCCTGCCAGAATCTTGCCCAATCCTGCAGCGGAAGTCCCTCTGGGTACTTGGACATGCACCGTTTCCGAACCGCCGACCGGCGCCAGCATGCAGAGAACCACCCATCCAACAACAACCAGCATAGGAGCATAGATCGCCAATAACTTAGTTCTACTACTCTTCATCCACCCGCTCCTCAGCACGCCTGGCATAACTCTCTTTGTCCATGTATGCGCGCAGCAGAACCGCCGCCGCCATCATGTCTATCACTTTCTTGCGCTTCTCACGAGACTGGTCCGCCGCTATCAGCACTCGCTCGGCCTCCATCGTGGTCAGTCGCTCGTCAATGGTCTCTACCTCAACCCTGACTCGCCTGGTCAACTCTCCTATGAACTCCTGAACCTTCTCGGCCTGTATTCCCACGCTGCCATCAAGCATGTAAGGCATACCGACAATCACGCGGCCTATCCCGGATTCCTCCACGATGCGCCGTATCTCGCCCATCTCGCGCTTGATACTGCCGGTCCTGGCGATCACCTTCAGCGGATTGGCGGTCAGCCCCACTTCATCGCTCAGCGCCACGCCTATGGTTTTGTCGCCCACGTCGAGTCCCATGTACCTCATCGGTTTTCCTCCACCGGACGCTGAGAGAAGAACAAAGGCCAACGCAGCGATACAACCAACCACGTCGGCCCCGAACTGATAACTGATGACTGGTCACTGATAACTTCTGTCACGCTTTGGCCTGCTGCTCAACGACTTCTCGCACCTTGCTGAGCGCTTCGTCGAGCTTTGTGGCATCGCGTCCGCCTGCCTGTGCAAAGTCCGGCCGCCCGCCGCCACCGCCGCCTGCGACCTTGGCCGCTTCACGAACGATGTTCCCTGCGTTGAATCCGCGCTTGACCAGATCAGCGGTCACCTCGACTACGAACAACACCTTCTCGTTGCTCGGCGAAGCAAGCGCTATCACCGCCGACCCCAGCTTCTGTGCCAGACTGTCGGCAAGAGAACTCATGATATCAAGATCGCCGCCTTCCACACGGGCTGCGATTATCTTCACGCCATTGCACTCAACGGCCTGAGCAGCCAGCTCATCGGCCTGCCCCGATGCGGTCTTCTGCTTCAGCGCTTCGATCTCTTTCTCCGCTGCTCTCAAGCTCTCCATCAAACGAGTCAGAGACGACGGCACCTCGGCAGCGTTGGTACGAAGCATCTCCGCCACCGTTGCCAGCAAACCTTCTCGCTCGTGCATGTACTTGTAGGCGCCCATACCGGTCACGGCCTCTATCCGCCGCACGCCCGCTGCGACGCTCCCCTCGCTCAGTATCTTGAACGACCCGATCTGCGCGGTCCGGCCCACATGGGTTCCGCCGCACAATTCCTTGCTGAAATCGCCCACGCTAACCACGCGCACAACTCCGGCATACTTCTCGCTGAAAAGCGCCATCGCGCCGCCCGAACGAGCTTCCTCAAGCGACATTTCTACGATATCTACATCGTCGTCGTTGAGAATTTCCTCGTTGACTATCTCTTCTATCCTGGCCAGATCGTCCGTCGGGATTGCCGTGTTCTGCGTAAAGTCAAACCTCAACCTGTCCGGGTCAACCGATGAACCGGCCTGCACCACATGATCGCCGAGCACTGTCTGCAACGCCTTGTGAAGCAGGTGGGTCGCGGTATGGTTCCGCATGATCGCGCGCCTGTACTCGGCGTCCAGCTCGGCAACAACCGGGCTGTCTGCGGAGATCGAGCCTGACTGAACCACACCAGAGTGGACGTACAACCCGCCGACCTTCGACACGTGCTCGACTTTCACAACCGAACCGTCCTGAGTCAGCGTGCCGATGTCCGACACCTGGCCGCCCATCTCGGCGTAGAACGGCGTCCTGTCCAGCACAACATCAACCTTGTCGCCGGCCGATGCTGAATCCACCAGTTCACCCGCGTTCAGTATGCCGACAATGCGCGCACCCGCAGAGAAACAGCCGTAGCCCACAAACTCCGTGGCAGGTTCGGATCGCTCGATCTCAGTTAGCGCGGATAGGCTCCCCGAGAACAGCTCGGTCGCAATATCGCTGCCCGCTCTCGCCATGCGACGCTGCTCTTTCATGGCATCTTCAAAGCTATCTGTGTCCACCGTCAGACCGCGCTCAGCCGCTATCTCCTGAGTCAGCTCCATCGGGAATCCGTAAGTATCGTATAGGACAAAAGCCTCGGCTCCCGGCACTTCCACCGCGCCATGGCCGGACAACCTCTCGATGACCTCTTCCAGTTTCTGAAGGCCCATATCCAGCGTGCGGCTGAACTTCTCTTCCTCAGACTTTATGGTTCTGCAGACGTGCCCTTCGCGCTCGACCAACTCCGGGTACTGCCCCTTCATGATCTCGATGACGACCGGTGTCAGGCTGTCGAGGAATAGCTCCTTCACGCCCAGCGATCTGCCCTTCAGCACAGCACGCCTTATCACCCGGCGCAGCACGTACCCCCTGCCGACGTTCGACGGCATCACGCCGTCCGAGATCGCAAACACCATCGCGCGCGAATGATCGGCAATCACCCGCATGGCAACATCCGACGGGCCGTCAGTCGCGCCGTACTTCACGCCTGATATCTCGCTGATCCTGCTCAAAATCGGCATGAACAAGTCAGTCTCAAAATTCGTGGGCGTCCCCTGAAGGATCGCCGTTACGCGCTCCAGCCCCATACCTGTGTCTATATTCTTGCGCGGAAGCGGAGTGAGCTTGCCGCCTTCTTCGCGGTTGAACTGCATGAAGACCAGGTTCCATATCTCACTGAAGCGCGCACAGTCGCAGTCAGGATCGCACTCCGGTTTGCAGCAGCCAACGTCCTCACCGAAATCATAGAAAATCTCAGAACACGGGCCGCACGGACCGTTCGGCCCCTCGCTCGGCGCGTTGGACGGCCAGTAGTTGCTCTTCTCGCCCATGCGAACGATGTGATTCGCGGGGATGCCTATCTTCTTTTCCCAAATCTCCGCGGCTTCATCGTCCGTCTGATAGACGCTGACCCATATGCGGTCGCCCGGTATCTTCAGTCGCTCGGTGATGAACTCCCAGGCCCAGGTGATGGCTTCTTCCTTGAAGTAGTCGCCGAACGAGAAATTGCCCAGCATCTCAAAAAAGGTGTGATGGAACGGTGTGGTGCCTACGATGTCCAGATCACCCGTGCGTAGACACTTCTGCGATGTGGTCATGCGCGTCTTGGGCGGCACTCTTTCACCAGTGAAGTAGGGCTTGAACTGAACCATGCCCGCGCTGGTGAACAGCAGCGTCGGGTCGTTAGGCGTCAGCGAATCACTGGGATGAATCAGACACCCCTTCTCTTCGAAGAATTTCAGGAACAGCTCTCTCAGTTCATAACTTTTCATATTCTGCAACCATCTCTCGTTTCTCTTACTCGCTTCTCTTGCTCTTACTCTTACTCTCTCTCGCCTAACCTACGACCTCGCCTCAACGAAAGCCATTATCTCGTCCAGGCTCTTGATCCCCGTCGTCGCCCCAAGCTCCATCACGCAATGCGCTCCGACCGCATTCGCGAACCGACCGGTCTTCTCAAGGTCCCAGCCCTTCAGAACGCCGACCAGGAATCCCGCCGCAAACGCATCGCCGGCGCCCAGTGCGTCAACCGCATTCACATTGAACCGCGGTATCGTTACTTCCTCATCAGCCGAACGAATGTAACACCCATCCTCGCCCATCTTGAGGCCAACAACCTTGACGCCACCGTCCATGAGAACCTTCGCCACATCCGCAGGCTCGTGTTTGCCGGTACACATCCTGGCTTCCTCGATGCTCGGCACAAAGTAGTCCACATACGGCAGGCACGGTCTCAGCAGGCTCATCCAGCGCCCCTTGGAGTCCCATGCCGTATCCAGTGTGGTGATCTTGCCCATCTCCCGGGCCTTCTTCAGCACGCGCGCGGTCGGTTCACCGTCCATCGCGGGCATGAGGAACGAACCAGCCACATGCAGGATCTTACTATCTTCCATCAGCCCAAAGTCTACATCTTCCTCGGTGAAGGCCGCGTTGGCACCCAGGTAATGGATGAAACTCCGCTCTCCGTCGCCGTGAACCATGACCATCGTTCCCGATGTGCCTACCTTCGCATCGCGCACAACACCTCGCGCATCCAGCCCGTTCTTCTCAAGCACGCCGACCATGAAGTCGCCCAGCCCGTCGGTGCCGACCTTGCCCATAATGCCCGTGCTGATGCCTATCTTCGCCAGGCTGACCCCGGTATTCGCCGCGCATCCGCCGCTGTGGAGTTCCAGTTGGTCCACCAGCGTCAGCTTTCCTCGGCCCGGAAACTCGTCAACGGGTTTTCCCACGAGATCGGCAACCAGTATGCCCAGACAGGTAATATCAGCCATCAGTCTTATCCCCTTCTACTTCAAGCGCCTCCGGTTTCACAGGATCGGGCAGTTTGAAACCCGGATCATCAACGTCTTCAAACCCGAAATCTCGTTCCGGCGGCAGCATATCATATTTCACAAACACGCCTCGCAGCAGCCTGGTTTGAAGGATGCTCGCCATGCCAAGGTACAACAGCGGCAGGCCGATGAGCGTAGCTGCGGTGAAGCAAGTGAGCAGAATTATAACAAAGAACACCCCGAGAGTAAAGGCAGCATTGTCCAGTGTGAGCAGGAATCCGCGCTTGAGGATCTTCAACACGCCCGGCTTCTGCTCGATGAGTATGGGGTAATGATAGAGCATGCTCATCGCCCAGAGGATGAACGCGTAAACGACCAGCACGCCCAGCACCTTCCACCCCAACCCTTGATTGCGCAAATAAAACACCGCGTTCGCGACCAGCATAAGAGTGATGAACAACTGCCAGAATCCCAGCCGCCATGCATCCGCGAAATAATCCCTGAAGCCGTGAAACACATCCGCCACTGCCGGGTCGTCTCTCGTCACCATCTTCTTGGCTGCCGCATACACCCCAGCCGCCAGCGGAGACAGCACAAACACCATGAACGCAAGACTCATGCCGACCACCGCACCCGGATGTGCAGTTCTGCCGACTCCGACGATCAGCCCCATGCCGGCCAGGAACACGCCGAACCATACAAAGCTGTATATCAAAACCAGGCCGAGATAGTCATAGCTATCCCTGATCCACCGCTTAAGCGTCTTCCGAAATCCAGGCATTTGTGTTTACTCGTTTGGGGTAATAAGAATTTTCACTGCGTCTCTGCCCTGCGCGGTCTGCAAAGCCTCAGCCGCAGAAACAAGAGGGAACCTGTGAGTCACCAGTTGCGCAACCTTGACCTTCTCTCGCGCCAACAGGTCAATCGCTCTGGCATGGGAGAACGGATTCACAAACGAACCGCACAGGGTCAACTCCCTGTAGAAAACATCATACGGCGAGATAGCAATCGTACTGTCCGGGCCGACCACACCGAACTGCAGGACTGTGCCGCCCCGACGCGCAAGCTTCAACGCCAGCGCGGCAGTCTCAGGCCGCCCCGCGCTTTCCACAACGATATCCGCGCCGACATGCGTCTCCGCAATCACTCGTTCCGCCACATCGTCCATAGTCGGGTCGAGCACAATGTCAGCGCCAAACCCGGCGGCCAGTGTACGCTTCCGTTCGTCGGGTTCGCTCACTATCACCGGAGCCGCACCCGCCGATTTCGCCAACTGCAGCAGCATCAGCCCGATGGACCCCGCGCCCAGCAACACAACGGAAGAACCTGAAGTAACCCCTGCCCTGTCCATCCCGTGTATGCAGCACGCAAGCGGTTCGGCCAACGCGGCATCATCAAGGCTCACGGAATCAGGCAGCGGATAGGCCTGCTCAGCCGGAACCCTGCAATACTCAGCGAACCCACCATCGTAATTGACGCCCACCGCAGTCAGATTCTCACACAGATGCATCTCGCCGCGTCTGCAGAACCAGCAGGTCTTGTCGGTGATGTTCGGGTCCACAGTCACCCTGTCACCCGGCTTCACATTAGTCACGCCCTGGCCGATTTCCACGATCTCGCCCGAAAACTCGTGACCGGGTATGACCGGGAACTTCACAATGTGCTCACCGTGCAGAATATGGATGTCAGTCCCACAAATCCCGCACGCGTGTACTTTCAGCAGCGCCTCACCCTGGCCGACTGCCGGAATAGGCCGCTCCTCAATAGAGACAACGTTCGGTTTGTGGAAGACGAGAGCCTTCACAAGCTATTTCCCCGTGGTATCGAAGTTCACATTCGGCATGATCTCAAGTCCGCGCAGTCTCTGCGTCAGCTCGGCAACTGACTCCCTAACCAAATCGAGGCACAGACTGAGTTGATTCGCATCCATCATAGCTCTGGCGCTCTTGAGCTTCTGCTTGTAGTCACCGGTGTCCATGCGTTTCTGCTCGGCCCGCGCGATGACATCCTGCAAACCCTGGATAGCCTCTTCAACCATGCTGATTGGTATAAACTCATCCGGCGATACGCCCCTAACAAACACCGGCTGATCCTTCAATACCAGAGTAATGCGCCCTCTCTTTGGCTTAGCGTCAACCATTGCGCCGGAAGCATCGGTCACTCTGACAGCCGAACTTGCAGCAAACTGCACAGTTTGTGGGCCGGTCATAGACCACACGCAGACAACGGATTGCAGCGTGGCAGGATCAGGTACGCCGTATGCGCCCAGAGTTTTCCCTACATTCAATGGAAAGCCGGTGGACAGCGACGGCAACCACCATGCGCCGTTTGAGAGCCGCTTGATTCCTATCTGCGCCATGTTCGCGGGATAGTAAAGCACGTTCGGTTTGTACAAAGCGAATCGCTTGTCTCCCGCGCTCATACCTGCGTACTCAGCCAGCCAGGATATCAGGTTTGCACCGTCAACCCCGGAGTCGCGCGCGTCGTCCACAAAGAATCCCTTTGCGCCCAGGTCGTGAGCGGTATTCATTGCGCCGAACAAATCTTCTTTCTTCTGATAAGTTCCACCGGTTGGCTTGATGTGCGCCACCAGCCACATGCTGCGCGATGAACTCTCCGCAAGCGAAAGCGTCCACCCTGCGCTGAGCATCATGGATTTCGCGTTCTCAGAGTCCGGCATCACCAGTCCGTCATACCCCACCGTACCGGTAGCTCTGAAGATAGACTGCAAGCCGGTGGCAGTGTAGACAACCGGTACATCCGCAGATACGCGCTTGGCAACGTCGGCCATGGCATCCATATAAGACCGGATCGAAGATGCCTTGAACTCCTGCAGGTCGTTCCATATAGTGGATTTGGACGCATCGGCCAGATAGGTCTTGGCCATTGCGTCGTCATACACAACCGCCGCGCCCCTGCCGTCTTTCCACAATGGAATCAGCCGAGACGCCTCGTCAAATGAGCTTACATCGTGCTTGATTATCTGCCAGGCAACGTTCAGGTTGCCCGGTGAGCTGTATCGTTTGGTCAGCCACGCCGCGTATTCAAATCGAAATGCCGTGGACGTTGGCACTATCGAGTCCGACTCTCCACCCATCCCGAAGTTCTCGCCAAACGGATCCATGAAAAATCTGAGCCCGGGGCCGAACTTGATCTGTCTGAGGTAAACTATCAACCGGTCCCGATGCTGGTCAAAGCCGCGCCATACGTCATACAGCCCCGCGCTGGACATCGGCTGCCGCGGATAGTAGAGCATCACATGCGCGCTTCCGTCACGGATCACCATCGGTGTGACTATCCGCCCATCCACCACGTCCTGCCGTCCATAGTCCCGCACCTCGCCCGTCTTGGCATCGCACAGTGCGTAGATCGCCGTGTCGGCGCCCGGCAGGTCATGAGCCACTTCACCCGACGTGGTGAGCCCGTCGTTCCTGTAGACAGTGGGTTGAATGACATATCCGAACAACACTGCGTAGTCGGGATCATACAGTTGAATCCCGTATCGGAGGCCGTTCTTCTCCAACAGATCAATCATCCGCTGAACCGCAGCCGTCGGAAGAGTCGTCAATCCCTTGCTGGGTCTGATGACAATATCAGTTGCGCCGGCGAGTTTGAACGCCATTACATCCTGCTCATCGGCAGTCCAGTTCGCTTCTGTCTGGCCGATGGTCAAATACCTTGGCTCGAAGACGACACCGAACGGCACGTAAGCAGCTTTGTCCCATATCAGAGTATGAGCAGGATCAATACTCCACGCGTGCGCGCCGCCGTCCCGGTCCTTGTAGGCGCCGGATGCAGATACGCTCACAGCAGTGACAAGAATCACCGCAAGCAGCACAAACAATCTGCGAATGCTCATCATATTTACCTCCACCGCCCAGCGGCAGCCCCCAACTACATCTTGTCCGGCGAGCTTATCCCCAGCACGGTCAGCGTGTTTGCCAGCGCAGTCAGAGTAGACTTGACCACCACCAATCGCGCCTTGGTCACAGCCTCGTCATCACCAACCACCCTGCATTCGGTGTAGAACTTGTGGAATATCGCCGCCAGGTCTTGCGCGTACCTTGTCAATCTGTGCGGTTCGCGCTTCGCAGCGGCCTCTGCAATCAGGTCCGGCAACTCCGCCAGCTTCTTGATCAGATCAAGCTCACCGTCCGCCGTCAGCACGGATAGGTCAACGTCCGCGGCTGCGGGTACAGCCACGCCGACATCCTCGGCCTTCCGAAGAATGCTGCATATCCGCGCATGTGCATACTGCACATAGAACACCGGGTTCTCAGACGATTCCGATTTTGCCAACTCAAGGTCAAAGTCCAAAGTGCTGTCAGAACTGCGCATGAGGAAGAAGAACCTCGCCGCGTCCTTGCCTACCTCGTCTATCAGATCGGAAAGCAGCACCACGTCACCGGCCCGTTTGGACATCATGACGATCTCGCCGCCGGACAGCAGACGCACCGCCTGATAGATGATAACCTCCAGCTTGTCCGGGTCACAGCCCAACGCCGCCACCGCGGCCTTGGTGCGAGCGATGTAACCGTGGTGATCAGGCCCCCAACAGTCAATAATCCTGTCAAAGCCCCGCTGGAACTTGTCATAGTGATACGCCGTGTCCGCCGCAATGTACGTAGGCTGACCGTTGCTTCTGATCAGCGCCCTGTCCTTATCATCCCCAAATGCGGTGGACTTCAGCCACAGTGCTCCTGCCTTCTCATAGGCATGACCGCGCTTCTTCAGTTCGTCAATGGCCTTCTCGACTTTTCCACTCTCATGCAGAGTCGCCTCGGAAAACCACACGTCAAATTTTACACCGAACTGCGCGAGATTCTGCTTCTGAAGAGCAAGCATCTCATCCTCGGCCATCCGAGTGAACTTCAGCACGCACTCGTCCACCGGCAAATCAAGGAACTTCTCGCCGTACTCCTTGACGATATCCTTCGCGATGTCCATCACATACTCGCCCTGGTATCCGTCCTCCGGCATGGGGTAGTCCTTGCCCAATGCCTGCATGTACCTGGCATGAACGGACTTGCCGAAGTTCTGCATCTGCGTGCTGTTCGGCGCGTCATTGATGTACGACTCGCGAGTGACATCGTACCCACACGCCGCCAGCAGATTCGCAATCGTGTCGCCAACTGCCGCGCCCCTGCCGTGTGCCACTGTAATAGGCCCGTTCGGGTTCGCACTGACGTACTCAACCTGAATCTTCTCGCCGTTGCCAACGTTGGAATGTCCGTAATCCGCGCCTTCCACGCCTATCCGCCTCAGCACGTCATGCAGCCAGTCCGGCTTGACGTAGAGGTTTATGAACCCCGCGCCGGCCACCTCAGCGCGCACGACCAGCCCGCCCGCGTCGCCCAACTTGTCAACAATCCTGGCCGCGATCTCACGCGGAACACCGCCGGACTGAGCCGCCAGCACCATGGCGACGTTGGTGGTGAAATCGCCGAACGCCTTGTTCTTCGGCGGGTCAAGAGCAATCTCCGGCATGTTCTCAAACGCCAACTCCCCGGATTCCCTGGCCGACATAAGCGCTTTTCTGATGTTCTCTGCTAGTTTCTCACGAATCATTGTACCGTCCCATATGTTATAGTGAAGGCCGTGCGGATACGACGGCGCTTCCTGTCAAAACTCTCTCTACTCCAGCTACTTGCAGGCTTCGTTCAGCCGGTCCACGATGGTCTGTGCATCCACCTCGTGCATCTCCGCACCCTCGCCTATGGTCTCCGCCGAAGCCGCCATGCACGCGCAACAGCCCATGCCCATCTCTCGAAATATCTCCGGCGCTTCAGGGCAGATCTTGATCGCGTCGGAAATCCTGGTCTCAATCGTGATCGGTCCGTCAATAGACATGTAAGTCCTCCATCATAATCTGAAAAATCTTCCTATAAGTTCGGCCACACCCATGGCGGTTGCCGATCCGAGCATCACCATTGGCAATCCGGTATTCCACAACCTCCGCCAACCGGTTACATGATAGCCCGGATTCGCCCTGTACTGCGCCAACAAACTCTCGCCGGCCTTGATGCCGTTATCCAACTGCTTCTCGCTCGGAGGTCTGGTGGTGATATAATACTGGAAATACCCGCCCACTGCACGCCACGCAAAAACCAGCACGAAGATAAACAGCATAACTGCCGCGTCATCCGACAGCACCTGCCTGACCAGAAAGAACAGAGCTACCGCCGCCACGATGTTTGTTCCGCAGCGCGGATGCACCCTCGGCATCGCCATCACATTGGCGCGCTTCAGCGGCTCACCATTCTCAATGGCATGCACCACCATATGCTCGGCGGCATGATACCCGGAGATCGGCGCCAGCCTCATCAACCCCAGGAACACCGGTAGCGACAGGCCGTACATAATCGCGCGAGTTACCTCCATCCAGTTCGCCGTGTAGCGTGTCTCAAAACGCATGATGTCAAACAAAGACGGATGGAAAGCTCCCGTGCGGTCAACAAGCCACGCCAGGCCGAAGATCACGCCGGTCGCCGCAAAGTACATCGCCATCAGCGCTACGCCGGCCAGAAACAAGCCAAAGTCCCCCGCTCCCGCTCTAATGTGCCCGGTAGAAAGATACACACCCAGCGGCGTTGCCATGCCTGCCACCGTAGGGGGCCTGATCGTAAGGCTCAGCGCGCCGGTAATATCCGACCGAACCGCCAGCCCCAGGTACGAGCCATGCTCATCCACTACCGCGGCAACGGAAAGGTTGTGATCGTTCATAACCTCGGCTACCTGCACGATGCTCATGTACGGATTCACACAAACGATATTGCGATTCACAATATCCGCGACAGGTTCCTCGATCACTGTCTGCGAATCACCGGTCGCCAACGCCTTAAGCACTGCGGCCTCGGTGACCATGCCTGTCAACCTGCCGCCGCTGACCATCGGATACTCGGCCAGACCCGACACGCGCAACAACTCCGCAGCCTTTCCGATTGTGTCCTCCGGGCTGAGATTTCGTACACCACGCATCAGATTTCCGATTACTGCATCGCGCATGATATTCAGATCCGCATTATTCACGAAAAGCGTGAATAATGCTCAGAAGGCCCTGCATTATGCTCTTTGTGCATAATGCAGGCCAGGGTATTGCAAAACGGTTCGCCGTTATGATATTATAGTCAAGTGCGTGCCTTACCGGCGCCCACATGCTCTCTTCCATCGCACATAACCGAGGAGGTCTATCATAATGGCAATCAAGTGTGAAATCTGCGGTAAAGGCCCGCAGTACGGACAGAATATTCGGCACAAGCATTCCGGTTCATGGGCACTCCGTGCTCCCAAAACCAAGCGCAGATGGCTGCCCAACCTGCAGTCCGTGAAAGCGGTATGCGCTGACGGAAACAAGGCCATCAGGGTCTGCACCAAGTGCATGAAGGCAGGCAAAGTAGTCAAGGCCGCCTAGAAAACCGCTGGACATACACAAACAATAAACACGAATGGCACGAACGGACGAACAACGCACATCCTTCGTGCCATTTGCCTGTTTGGATCACTTCATTTCCGCCGCACAGACATCCCTTACCACACGGTCAATTATACTATAGACCCCTGGTTTTAGCAACCCAATCCCGCAGCTCATCGGCTGTTTTCAGAACTTCCGCCCCACGCTCAATTAGACTGCGTAAAGCGCTCACCAGTTCCCCATCCGCAAAATCGCGTTCCTCGTATGATTCAACTGCGCCCATGAGACCCACGCGCTTGCCGATATTCATCGCCCGCACCGCGCCGCGCAGATTCGCCAGGTTGCCGGACCCGAACGGCACATCCGCCACCAGCACGGCATCAGCCGCAGCAATGAACTGCGCATTCGCCTTCTCCGCCGGCTCCGAGATCGGTGAAAACGGCGCGTCTTCCACGTACTCAATCCCCAGCGCCTCCGCGGCCTCCTGGTCGGTATCGCCTATGTTAATCACCCCGGCTGTCACATCGCAACCCATCTCCAACAGGGTTGTAAAAAGGCCCCCGCCGCTTCCGCCGCCGCAGATAACATGCACCTTCAGCCGTTGACCCTGTTCCCTGGTCTCCGCAAGCCTGGATGCCACCGCCCTGCTCCCGAGTGACAGCACATAAGGACGCCCGGACGTTGGATGACGCCTGACCCACACAGATGTGCCGTAGACCTCCCGCACGTTCTCCGCCGTTATCACATCCTCAGGCGTTCCGTCCGCGAAAACCCGCCCATCACACAGCATGACCAGCCGGTCACAGAACTCGGACGCCAGGTTCAGATCGTGCAATACGGCTACCACGGTCTTCCCGGTTTCCAGATTCTCGCGCCGTGCCAGATGCAAAATCTCCACCTGGTAGTTGATATCCAAATGCGCGGTCGGCTCATCAAGGAACAGTATATCGGTTTCCTGCGCCAGAGCACGGGCTATCATCGCCCGCTGACGCTCGCCGCCGCTCAGTTCGCCGATCTTCCTGTCAGCAAATGATAGCAGGTTCGTCCGCCGCAGGGCATCCTGTGCGATGTCGAAATCCGACCCGCTCTCAACTTGAAACCTGCCCAAATGTGGAGACCTGCCCATCAGGACTATCTCCAGCACCGTGTAATCGAATGTAATGGGGTTATCCTGGGGAACCACGGCAAGGCGTCTGGCTAACTCGCGACCGGGTATCTGTGAAACAGCGCGGCCATCCAGCATCACACCACCGGAAGCAGGCGACAAGACGCCCGCCATTGCCTTCAGAAGTGTGGATTTTCCTGAACCGTTGGGGCCGATAATACCGACAAACTCGCCCTTGCGCACGTCAAAGGAGATAGACTTGAGTACCGGGGTGGAATTGTATGATACAGCAGCGCGATCAAGCGTAAACAACTTTGCCATCCGAATGCAGAGCAGCGACCCGCTCCTTGGTAACAGTCATATAGATATCTCCGGGATGCAATCCGGGTACGTTCAGGCACGAGGGCAACTTCTCAAATCCGCATTTCTCATAGCACCGAATCGCCTGCAAATTGAAATCGCAGACCTTAAGATCAATGGCATCCAGTCCCATTGAGGTGAATGCATATCCCATCAAGGCCCTCAACGCATCGGTGCCGTATCCCTTGCCGCGACAGATCGCGTCCCCTATCAGTATGGTCAGTCTGGCTCTGCCTTCAGTGCGGTCAATGTCGTGGAGGTCAATGTCACCTATGTGCTCACCTTGTTTGGTCTCAATTGCCCATACAAGGGTAAGCGGATCGCACTCAGTGCCGCGCCTCCACTTCAACGCATCATGAAGCTGATAACGCACGGAAGGCGGAATTCCCGTAAAATGGGTTACCGTCTCCTCATCCGCCAGCCACTTCGCCCGCCGAATCAGATCCGTATCCTTGACCGGTCGAAGATTCACCATATTGCCCGATATTCGCGGCCCGATCATCTGCTGCTCCCCTAGCCTGGATTATTCATGAACTGAATAATCCAGGGCCTTCTGAGCATTATTCACGCTTTTTGTGAATAATGCGGCCTAATGCAGTCACCTATGGTTAATATCAATGCAGCGCATCTTCACTGTAATACCAATAGGATACCACGAACCAAAGTGAAGTGCAATAATACACTCAACTTTGCGAGCACAGAGTCAATCGTTTTCAACCATCAGAAATAGTCTATCTGCATCGCCTCTCGCACCTGGGCCATCGTTTCGCGGGCAGCCGCCCTGGCGCGCTCCGTGCCGGCTATCAATATCTCGTCAACCAGCTTCGGTTTCGCCACGTACTTCGCCCGACGCTCGTGCATAGGCTCCAGCAGTGCGTTGATCTCGGCAGTCAGACGTTTCTTGCAATCCACACACCCGATGCCCGCGGTCTCGCACTGAGGCCGAAGTTCCTCGACAAAGCCCGGATTGAACACCTTGTGATAGGCATAGACCGTACACACGTCCGGGTGCCCCAGATCATC
This sequence comes from Armatimonadota bacterium, assembly GCA_025358205.1. Lineage (GTDB taxonomy): Bacteria > Armatimonadota > UBA5829 > DTJY01 > DTJY01 > JANYKG01. The sequence continues at coordinate 3,960 of JANYKG010000082.1, read as the reverse complement.
ACGCCTCATGCGCGCGGGGTCGGTTATTGCCGCGCAAATTTTCTGCTCCACCTCTTTCGGTTCGTCACACAAGTAGATGCAGTTCCCCAGGCTCTTGCTCATCTTCGCGTTACCGTCCGTCCCCACCAGCCTGCCGACCTCGCCCACCAGCGCCTCCGGTTCCACCAATACCGGCTTGTACAGCTCGTTGAACCGCCGAACGATCTTGCGTGCGAACTCGATGTGCGGCACCTGATCTGCGCCTACCGGCACGAGGTTCGCCTTGCAGAACGTGATGTCCGCTGCTTGGCTCACGGGATACCCGAGGAAGCCGTATGTCATATCCTGATAACCATACTGCTTCGCCTCGGTCTTGATCGTCGGGTTGTGCCGCAGAACGTTGACCGTGATGAACATCGAGTAGAAAATGGTCAGTTCGGCGATCTCCGGCACCAGCGACTGAACGAATATAGTCGCCTTCTCAGGGTCGAGGCCCACCGCCAGATAGTCCTCCGCAACCTGATGCACGTCCCGCTTCAGCGCCTCGGGCTTCTCGAAGTTAGTGGTAAGCGCCTGCACGTCTGCGATGATGATGAACGGATCGTACTCGTCCTGCAGCCTCACACGATTTTCAAGCGATCCCACATAATGCCCCAGGTGCAGTTTCCCCGTCGGTCGGTCGCCAGTCAGTATTCGTCCTTTTTTCATGATAAACCCCTCTTTCGGAATGGTCCGATGGTCAAATGGTCTCACTCTGCATGATCCCGACCATATGACCATTTTGCCATTCGACCATGCTCCCAAATACGTCGGGCCAGGAGCTTCTTCCAATGCCCCCGGCCCTTAAGACAAGAAAGACCGTGAGCGACTGGAGTCTGCCCACGGCCAATGATTCCATCAAACTTTTCAGTCCGCCTGGCCGGTGGTCAAACTCTCCTATGCCACCGCCAAGCCCAGTTATTCACACTCGCGAATCTCATCTCTGATCTCCACGCACACCTTATCACAGCACAAGCTGATCCGTCAAGGCATCTGCGCAAAACCGGCAATTCTGCCAGGTCTACTCCTCTGGAATAACGGCAAGGTAACCCCGGATGGCTCCCCGGGCGTTACGCACAGCTTCAGTTCTCGTCCGGCCCTGGGTGTGGCAGCCCGGCAGTGCCGGCACGCTGGCGATGATCCAGCCGCTCTCGCCCTGCTCAAGAACTATCTCGTATCCCTTGTATCTCAACACCTACTCGCCCACCATCTCCCGGTACGCAGAGTCATAAGCTACTATCATTCTCGCAGGCTCAGCACTGGTGCACGTCGCATTGTGCTTGATACCCGCAGGCACGCGAATAGACATCCCCGGCGTGAGGTGGAAAACCTCGTCCGGGCCGTAGGTGTGATCGAGTTCGCCCGAGATCAGGTACAGCACTTCCTCACAGTTCGGGTGTCCGTGCATCGGATTCGACATACCGGGGTTGATGATGACTTCCCCAAACGTCAGACCCAGCGCCCCGGTCTCGCCGCTATGCAGCCACGCTATCCGTCCCCAGGGGAAGACCGCCGGCTTGGCATCACAAACGTTGGTGACTATCTTTTCCATGATTCTACCCCGCTATCGAACGCTGATGGTCGTTATGGTCATTATGGTCAAAATGGTCAGAATTGTCCACCGTCGGCATCTCTCTGACCATCCGACCATTCTCTCCGACCATTGTCCCTGACCATTCCCTATCCCACACGTATAATCTGCCGTGACGGCCCGCAAAGCGCTTCGTACAGCTTAGTAATCTCCAGCGCGTAGTCCAGCCCGCACTTCTTCGGCGGTTCGTTCTTCATCACGCACTCCGCAAAGTACGTCACTTCACCCACAAATCCCTCCAGGAACAGGCCTTTGTTGTACAGCACCGCCAGCGAGAACTCCGGTTCCCAGTAGATCGGTGCAGCGTCATCAGGCCCGATGAACGAAGGAGTTGCCCCATACGGCCCCCTGCTCCCCGGCCTGTAGTATGTCAGCTTGATGCCGTTGTCTATCACCACGTTCGCGCCCTTGCCGATGACCTCAAGCCGCTCCAGCGGACCTACGCCCGACTGCCCCGCCGTGAAATGCAGCATCCCGATTGACCCGTTCACGAACTTCACGCTCACAAACGCGCCACCGTTCATCCGTTCGTCCTCGATGTAGATGGACTCAATCGGCCCCATGAAGTACCGCAGCAGCGAGCCGGGATGCGGGATGTGGTCGAGGATGTTCATCATCCCCTTCTTCTGAATCCGGTCCTCCTCGCACGGCAGACCCATCGGGTAGCGCGTGTAGATGGATGCAGGTGTGCCAAAGTCCTCGCGCTGGGTGATCTCCTTCGCCTTCTCCACTGCCGGGAAGAAGCACTTCTTGAAGCCAGCGAGCACGAACTTGCCGGTCTCTTCGCTGACCTTCATCATCTCCCGCACTTCGGCAACCGAGTTAGCGGGCGGCTTCTCTATCCACGCATGGCACCCCGCCCTCATCACGTCAATCGCCAGCGGTGCGTGCATGATCTTGCCGTCGTTGTACCCGGCGACGATGAAGACGCCGTCCAGCTTCTCCTTCTCCAGCATCTCGTGATGGTTGCTATAATGCCTGAGCGCGCCAAACTGCCGGGCAAATTTAGACGCCCTCTCCTCATCCAGGTCACACGTCGCCACCAGATTCACCGGCGAATACTGCAGCGCCGGAAACACGTTCCGCCACGAGTGACCTCCGCAGCCTATGAAACCAACGTCAATCTTGTCCTTCACAGCTTCTCTCCCATATGATCTATATGTCCCATGCGACCTATGTACCTGTCTGCAACACCGGACGGCAGCCCTTTACCCTTACCGGCACAATCTCCAAGTCCGAGACGCCTTCCTTCGACAGCCTGCACTTCAGAATCATGCTTTCCTTGCACACCGGCTGCGGTGAATCGAACAGGAAGTTCCCCAGGCTGTACGCGATCACTCCACCGTGGTATCGCTCCACCGGCTGCGTGCAGTGCGAGTGATGCCCCAGAACCAGCGACGCCCCGGCGTCAATCATCTTCCGTCCAAGCGCAATCTGCCAATCCTCCGAGCGCTTCTGATACTCCACGCCCCAGTGGACGCTCACAACCACCACGTCCGCGCTTGCCTTCGCGTCACGAATCTGCTGCTCGATCTTCGATTCGTCCAGTTGTGCGACGGTCGGCACATCGGTTCGATACCAGATCACTTCCGGGAACAGCATGTTCCTCGCCAGCAGCGCCACCTTCACGCCGCCCACGTCCATTATCACGGGAGCAGAAGCCGCCGACAGGTCCGCCCCCGCGCCCGCGCACCTGATCCCCGCGCCGTCCAGATGCTTCAGCGTCTCAACCAGCCCATTCCGCCCGCAGTCCAGCGCGTGATTGTTTCCGGATGATACCACGTCAAACCCTGCATCAGCCACGCACTGCAGGTACTCCGGGTTCGCCCGGAAGCAGATCGGCTTGCTGATCTTGATGCCGTCGTCTGAGAGCGGACACTCCAGGTTACAGAACGCGATATCAGCCGCCCCCAGCTCGGATGCCACCTTCTCAAACGGCCAGTCCAGCCCGTTCGCCTTGATCTTGCGCGCAATCCCCCTGTCCAGCAACACATCGCCTGCCGCGACGAACGTAATCATCGGCAGAGGATGATTATTGTCCTCCCACAAACCAAGGCCGATGAGCGCCACCAAAGCCGCTATCAGGATCGCGCGCCAAAGCGTCAGCATCCCGTGCTGCGCGTCAGTTTGGGTACCGGCGCCTCACGCTTCACACCGTGCAGGAAGCTCTTCGTCCATTCCGGCGACGGTGGAGCTTGCTTCTTCTTCAGCATCTCCTGCCACTTCTCGTCCGTAAGCCGGTCGCTCGACGGATGCAGGAACTCGTAGTACGAGAAGACCGCGCCCCGCGTGACGTAGAGCTTGCCCTTGATCGAGACCACCACGTACAACTCGTTCGCGTGACCCACCCC
>JANYKG010000068.1 GCA_025358205.1 Armatimonadota bacterium | reverse complement strand
AGTAGTCGAAGCGCGCGTCCATGATGTGGTAAGCCGCCAGCCAGAAGCCACCCTTCGCGGTGAATGTGGTGTCCGTAAAGTCCCAGTTGATGACTTCGCTTCCGCCCTGCGATGTACCGACCTTGATCTTGATCCGCGTGCCGTTGCACTCGATCCGCACAAAAAGGATTGTGCCGCTGGGTAGACTGCGCGCAACCTCCTTGCTCTGAATCACCGCCCAGGTGTCGTCCCGTCGCAGGTTGATCACGTTCGGCGAGTCCAGCGCCTTGAAGGAGAGGCTGTATCCTATGCCGTTGCCGTCGGTTCGGAACCTGATCTCCGCGTTCGATTCGTCACTGTTTGTGCTGGCTGAATTGGCGAGATAGACCTTAGTGGTCAGCACGAAGTTGTCGTACACCAGGTTCGTGTCGTTCCATGCTTTGACGAACGATGCCTGACCACTGGCGCCGGTCATCTTCAGATAGCCGCCGGTCTCCGAGATCGTGCCGCTGTTCTCGACGCCGGTCTTCCAGTTCGGGTCCGGGGCGGTCTGGTCAATCACACCGTCATTGAAGTCCTCGGCCCAGGCAGTAAGCGGCCTGCATCCGTAAATGCCTGCGGGATAGCGCAGGTCAATGGTCTGCTCAAAGGCGGTATAGAGGTCGCGTGAGTCGCCGTATGGGAATCCGTGAGTCTTCCAGTATTCGATGGAATAGCCGTTCCATCCGCCACCGGCCTGATTATCGCCGTCGTAGATGAACCATGTCATGCCGACGATGTTGTGCGCGCCGGGAGTCTGGTTCCACGCATTCACGTTCGCGAAGGCGTCGCGAGCGAACTGCGCGGTGTTCTGCTCGTCGTCGTCACTGGTAGTGTAGCGGTTGAACTCAGTTATCCAGACCGGCTTGTTGCCAAAACCCTTCTGGTCAATCACGCGCAGTTGGTCTTTGTAGCCGTTGCTGAAGTCCCCCACACCGTAGCCGTATGCGTGTATGGCGAATCCGTCCACGTCGGCGGGGGTGAGATTGTCCAGTACCTGGCCGAGGTATTGGTTACCGTCCATCCAGCGCACCCCTTCCGCGCCACCGGGGCTGGGTCCGGCGAGGAGTACCAGATGCTGACCGGGCGAACCGACATCCGCGGTGTTGTGGACGGCATTGCGCACGTTTTTGTACACAGTCGCGTAACCGGCGGGTGTGATCTGTCCGTTCGGCCATGAGGTAACGGTCAGGTTCGGCTCGTTACCGACGACATAGATGTGCGAATAGTCATGAAGTTGGTTGACGACATTGGACACGTAGAAGGCGGGCCATCCCGCGTAGTTCGGGTCACTCGGCGCGGGGATGCAGTCCTGCCAGGTATAGTCCGCGCGGGTTATGATGGACGCGTTGAGCGGGTAGATGGACTGGTAGAGCGGTTTGAACCAGCTCGCCTGCCACCATACCACGTCGTTCGTGACGACGGTCTCCATGTCCCACATCGAATAGGTCGGGGGATCGAAAAGCGTTTTCGGTGTCTGGTCAACGGGTGTCGTGCCGCCATACCCCCACCAGTGGATGCCGTAGAGCTGCTGAGCATCGGCCGCTAATGCGGGGATGCGGGAGACGCACAAAACCACCGCCGCTGCGGCAAGGGCGCACATGCGCGCGGGGAGTAAACTGAACTTCATGGACGTGTTACCTCAGAATGATTATATCACATGGATTGGGCAACACAAAGCTCTGCGGGATTTTCCGGTATAATTACCAGTGTCTAGTCACTAACCGGCGCGAAGCAGATCACAAGCGGCGAGGATGGCAGTCTCCATGCTGATGGGATCGGCCTTGCCCTGCCAGGCGATGTCGAAGCCGGTGCCGTGGTCAACCGAGGTTCGCAGAACCGGCAGCCCTAGTGTGGCCGTGACGGTGCGGAAAAAATCGCGGGTCTTGGAAGCGATGTGGCCCTGATCGTGGTAGAGCGAGATCACGCAATCATACCGCCCCTCAAGCGCCTGGTGGAAAACCGAGTCCGCCGGCACCGGGCCAATGGCGTTGATCCCCTCACCCTTCGCTGCCTCCACCGCCGGGCTGATGTGCCGGGCCTCCTCGTCGCCGAACTGACCGCCGTCGCTTCCGTGCGGGTTGAGAGCGGCAACCGCGATAGACGGGCTGCCGAACCCCATCTTCCGCATGGCGGAATTCACCCTGCGAATCATGTCCAGCACGGTGTCGAATGTGATGTACCCTATGGCGTCTTTGAGCGAAAGGTGGCGTGAGAGGAAGAAAATCCGCATGTTGCCGGTGATGAAGAGGGTCAGCGGATCAGGCCCGTTCAGGTAGTCCGCCAAAAGCTCGGTGTGCCCTATGCCGCTGATGTCGGCAGCCCGCAGCGACTCCTTGTTGATGGGTGCGGTGGCGATGGCGTCCACCTCGTGCCTTAACCCCAGCTCGCACGCCTTGCGGATGTATGCGTCCGCGGCGCGCCCGGCAACTGCCTGCACTTTACCCGGCTCAAGGTTTTCCAGACCGGCAACAGGCACGTCTAGAACGTCTACCTGGCCCATAAGTCCTATGGGACTTATGGGACTCATAGGTCCTATGGGGTTAATGGTGAGACCCTCTATCCCGCACTCCGCCATGCACCGGCGCAACACATCCGCGCTGCCGATGACCACCGGAACGCACCGCTCATAGACCGCCGCGCTCTTCAACGCACCCAGCACGACCTCCGGCCCTATCCCCGCCGGGTCGCCCATGGTCACCGCAATTATCGGACGGTCGCTGATCTTCAACGCGATACCCCTAAGCTGCGCATCCACTCCACTTCGCGCGCAAGGCCTTCGGGCACGCCAACCTTGGGTGCGTAGCCAAGAACTGTGCGGGCGGCAGTGGTTTCCGACATGGTATCGCGCACGTCGCCCTTCTGCGCGTCCTCATGCCGCAAATTCAGCTCGCCCAGCAAACCGCGCAAGATATTCATAACTTCATTTACGCTGATTCTGCTGCCACCGCCGATGTTGAAAACGCGGCCCACTGCGCCATCAGATTGTGCTGCGCTGATATTGGCAGTCACGGCGTCAGATATAAAAGTGAAATCGCGGGTCTGCTCGCCGTCTCCGAAAATCGCAATCTCTCCACCCGTCAGCCCGGCCGCTATGAATTTGTTAAATCCCATATCCGGGCGCTGACGCGGACCGTAGACCGTGAAATACCGGAGGCTGACGGTGGGTACTCCAAAATTCACAAAGTAGAGATGACAAAGGTGTTCCGCCGCCAGTTTGGACACACCATAGGGCGAGATCGGGTCAGGGCGCGCGGTCTCTACCAGCGGCAGTTCCGGGGTATCGCCGTAGACAGACGATGAAGATGCATATACCAGTCGCTTGATCTGTGATCCCTTTGCCGCTTCCAAAAGTCTCTGTGTGGCCAGGATGTTGTGTCTGACGTAGGTATCGAAGTACGAACCCCAGCTCATCCGAACCCCGGCCTGAGCGGCCTCGTGGAAGACCCAGTCAACGCCGTCAAGCAGTGGTGGGATGTCCACTTCGTTCAGGTCCGCCTCCACCATCGTGAAGCCCGAAGACTTCATTGCACCGCTGATGTTGGCGCGCTTGATCGAGGTGTCATAGTAATCGGTAAAGCAATCCACGCCGACCACTTCACACCCCATGCCCAGCAGGCGATCTGTTATGGACGATCCGATGAACCCGGCGGCGCCGGTGACAAGACACTTCATGGTGTGTACTCCTGCGTCCCGTTTTTCCGGGAGACTCCAAAAAGGCATTCATGGTTTGGGGGGCAAGCTTCCATCCCTGGAAAATGCCTGCCCCCCATGTAAAACTTGACGCGATGTCTACGGACTACGCTTTGCCGATCTTGAACATCTTAGTGCCGCATGTCGGGCAGGTTCCGCTCGTCGCGGGCTTGCCGTTCTTCATCGTCACCGGTGTCGCGTCCTTCATCTCTCTCTTGGCCTTGCACTTTACGCAATATGCCTCCATTCCATTCACCTCCTTGTCTTCGAAAACGTCAACTATCGGAAACTCTGTAAATCTCGTGCTCCGATCTGTCTGGCCGGTATTATACACCCGATCAGGTTGTGCGTGGAGCAATCGTTGTTGTGTTCAACACCCTTCGCACAATATCCTTCCTGCACGGATATTTTTTCACGCCATCTTCTGCAGAGCCTCCAATTGCGCCGGAGTACCCACTGCCACAAGCACGTCACCCTCGTGGATTTCGGTGTCCGGCGAAGGGCTACTGGTCAGTATACCGGTCGGCGTCTTGATACCTACAACGGTCGCCCCGGACACTTCGCGAATGCGTGAGTCACGAAGTGTCTTGTTCACAAACTCGGATACCGCGGTTACCATCGTCTCGCACAGCTCCAGGTGCAGGCTCTCGCTATCAATTGCGCTCTCCAGAAAGTCAATCACGTTCGGCTGCAGCACGGCCCAGGCCATTCGCCTGCCGCCCTGGATGTACGGCGACATCACCTTGTCCGCGCCCGCCCGCTTGAGCTTTGCCTCATCCTCCGCCTTTATGGACCTGGCTACTATGAACAGCTTTGGGTTCAGCCCACGCGCAGTCAGCACGATGAACGTGTTGTCGGAATCCGAAGGTGCCACCGATATCAATCCTACGGCGCGTTCGACACCTGCATCCATCAATATGGTCTCATCCGTGGCGTCACCCTCCACAAACGGTATGTTACGTGATATCAGCTTCGGAAGCTGCTCAGGGTTGTTCTCTATCACCACAAACGGAGTGTGTTTCGCGCTGAACTCGCCGGATATCGCCTGCCCCATGCGCCCGTACCCGCAGATTATGTAGTGATCCTTTATAGTTTTGATGCTCTTGTCCATCTTTCTCCTCCAGAACAGGTACTGCGTTTTTTCCGAGGCGGCCATTTCAATGGCGTTACCGATAGTCCAGAAGACCACCGAAAACACCGTGGAAACGCCCGCCAGGATGAGGACTATCGTGAATATCTGCCCGGCTTCTGACAGCGGACGAGGAACGTTGTAGCCCACCGTACTGATGGTAATCACCGTCATGTAGAGCGACGTGAGGAACGGCCAGCGCTCTATGACCATATAGCCAAAGGTCCCCAGCAGTATCAGGACAGCCACCACCAGCGCCGCGAATCTCAGTTGTCTAAAAGGTTCCATGCGGACCAGCCAAGAATTGATGTGCGCCAAAAACGCCCTCGCAGGTGGTGTTCTACATGGAAAGGTATGTCTCCTGCATTTGAGGCAGTAATATCCCTAGCAGGTGCAGTGTCTGGCAAAACGACGGCATGGCGAACTCACTCACGGACGGGGTATCCGGCTTATGCTCAAGGCAGGCATTCCATCTTCAGTGGAGATTTATGTCGGACTGAGTGCGCACTTTGAGCAAGCGGACGATATCGCCCCCTGTGTTCTTCTCGCAGGCGCTTATGCCGGTGACGCTCACAAATCCTGTTGATGGAAAGGTGAGTCCGGCGGCGGAAACCTTTACGCCGATACGGCCCGATCCGTCGTCCAGCGCCGATCCGTCGTCAATATAGAAGTAGTCCGCCCCGGCATATGTCACACGCCCTAATATCGTAACCAGCAGCCCAATGTTGTTCACACCGGTTGCGCCGAGTATACCTTGCTGGCCCTTTTCCAAAATGGAGTCATAGAACCAATCTCCGCCGCCGAGATCCCGGTTTGCCAGGCACAGCGGCTCCACTCCCTCCGAGCCAACGCCCAACGCACCCGTCGCATCCAGGTGTCTCTCGCCCGTGAGAACATCCGTGGTCACCGCGCCATCCACACAGACCCTCGCGCCAACGTTCAACCCATGACCGGGCATGTCCACACGGATGCCGGAGAACCTGTCGGCCTCCTCCATATAGAAGAAATCCGCAAATGCTGCAGTAACTATCTGACCGCTGAAATACGCCGATGACGACTCCTGCATCCGCTTTGCTCCGCCTACGCTCACCGGCGGCGGTGTCTTCTCATCCGCGCCGATATCCACGGTTCCGCCGCATATCCGCAGGTCCCCATCCGCATCGGTCAGCGGCATGCCTGTCGCACCGTTCCAGCCCACGTTAATGCACAGCGATGTCGGCGAGAGATGGAAGTTCCCGATAACCCGGTCAACAAACAGCGGATCGGTGGAGATATCTCCCACCCCGGCGGACAGACCAGAATAGTTATAACCGGTATTCGCGCGCAGGCAGTTGTTCTTGAGGACAGGGGCGCTACTAAGGAGGCTGCATATCCCTGAAGAGTTGAACGCCACGATGTTGTTGGATATCTTCGGCGAGGAGTAGCTACAGTATATCCCGCCGCCGTCCGTCGTCGCAGTGTTGCTCGCGATGGTGTTATTCGTAATCGTGGGCGCAGAGTAGTTGTTGCAGTGAATCGCCCCGCCGTTTGCGGATGCGCTGTTGCTCGTAAGCGTATTGTTCGCCATCGTCGGGGATGAGTAGTAACAGTATATCCCACCGCCGGTGGTTGCACTGTTTCCTGTGAAAATGTTGTTCGTAATCGTCGGCGAGGAGGAAAAGCAGTATACTCCACCGCCGCTTGTCGCGCTGCCGTTTCGTATGGTGAAGCCGTCTATGCCGCTAGCCGTCACCTTATCCCCGGTCTGCGCCTGAACCACACTCCCTGCAAACCCGCCGTCAAGCACGGACTCATTGGCGTTCCAGTTGCGCTGAGTCCGCGATGTCTCAGTCCCGGCAAAACCGCCGTACAGATACGCGTATGCCGCTAGCGCTATTCGTTCGTTGTAAATCCCGGATGCAACCCACACCTCGCCGCCCGCCAGCGATGCCGCCGTGGCGCCTGCCTGCACGGTGCGCTTCGCAAGCGCCCAGGTGGAGCCGTCATTCGCGTCATTCCCAGTCTGGCTTACGCGCACGCAGATTGGGACGAACGCATGGTTAGCGCCGTCAGACTCGTCTGCGCCAATGTCCACGACGCCGTCCTGTATCCTCGGTTGACCGTCCATATCGGTTAACGGAAGTCCCGGCGCAGTGTTCAATCCGGCATTCATGCACGGCGAATCCGGTTGAATGTGTACTTTCCCGTACTGAACGGCGACCAGCTTCGGATCGGTTGAGATATCGCCTGCTCCAGCCACAAGACCGGACGAATAGTTGACGCCGCCTGGATTGTAGACACAGTTATTCTTTAGTACGGGAGCGCCCGCTCCGGCGAGTTTGTGCAACCCGGAGGAGTTGAATGCCATAATGTTATTGGTCATCTTCGGCGAAGAGGTAGCGCAGTAGACTGCTCCACCGGAATACGCGGCATTTCCGGTGATAGTGTTGTTGGTGATTTGCGGAGAAGAAGAATTGCAGTATATTCCGCCGCCGTTGTTTGAAGAATTTGCCGCGATCGCGCAGTTTGTGATCGTCGGCGAGGAGGAGTTGCAGTACACCCCGCCGCCGTTGCCTGCGGTGTTTCCTGTGATAGTGTTATTCGATATTGTCGGCGATGACCCATTGCAGTATACGCCTCCGCCGTTGGTCGCGTTGCCGTTTCGTATGGTGAAACCGTCAACCGTGGTGCCCGCAGTTACACCTGAAGGCGAGGTGACCACGCTCCCGCCTTTGTTGC
>JANYKG010000056.1 GCA_025358205.1 Armatimonadota bacterium | reverse complement strand
GTCGGCTTCTGGATGCACGTGGGGACACGTGCGCTCCCAAATACTACTGCTCCATCGGTAGGAGACCTGCACGAATCGCGTATTTGATCAGTTCAGTCTGATTCCTTAGGCCCAGCTTGCGCATGAGGTTCGTGCGGTGGGTCTCTGCGGTCCTGGGGCTGATGGAAAGGCGAGCGGCTATACTGGCGTTGCTGTGTCCTTCCGCTGCCAGTTGAAGTATCTCTCGCTCTCTGGCGGTGAGCATGCCGAAATCCTGCTGGGTTACAGATTCCGCTCTTTGCACGTAGGAATCAATGGCCCGCTCCGATATGGGAGGGCTAAGGTATCTGCGCCCTGCCAACACGTCGCGCACGGCCTGGACCAGCAACGTGGCGGATTCATCCTTGAGTACATAACCGTCTGCGCCGTTCCGAAGAGCCTGCAGCACATACCCCTCAGTGGCGTGCATGGAGAGCACCAGTACCTTCGTATCCGGCAACCTTTGCTTAACCTGTTTCGTGGCTTCCAGACCGTTTAGACCGGGCATGGCGGCATCTATCACCAGCACGTCGGGCTTCAGTGACTCTGCCATAGCAACGGCTTCCGTGCCGTCCGATGCTTCGCCTATCACCGAGAAATCCGATTCTGTCTCCAGTAGGGCTTTCACACCCTGCCTGACCAGTTGGTGATCGTCTGCTAGTAACAGTCTAACCATCTTCGTCGCCTCCCGCTCATTCAGGCTATGCGTCCAATACGTAAACTCATACTACACCAGAGGGAATGTGGCTGTCAAACTCGTGCCATGCCCCGGTGATGCGTCTACCACAAGAGTTCCGCCAAGTAACGATGCTCGTTCCATCATGCCGGTTACTCCGCCGGTGTTTCGGCTGTTGATCACTTCCTCCAGATTAAACCCTTCTCCTTCGTCTTCCACCTGCACATGCAATGCCTCTGCATCGGCGAATATTCTGACTGCTACTGAGACTACACTAGCGTATCTGGCCACGTTTGTCAGGGCCTCCTGCGCTATTCTGTAGGCTGCGGTTTCCATCTCCTGCGGGAATCTGCGCTCGGCCCCTGTGTGCATGAAGTCCACCTGCACTCCCGTCTGTGCAGTATACCGTTCTACGTACCATAGTATCGCCGGTATCAGTCCCAGGTCATCCAGCATGGGTGGCCGCAGATCAAGGGACATGCGTCGTATCTGAGAGGTAAGATCGCTCAACAATGACTTTGCCTGTGCCAGCGGGTCGGCGATCTCATCGCCGTTGTTCTTCCGCTTTAAGCTCAACGCCAGGGAGAGCGCGGTAAGAGTCCCGCCCACCTGGTCATGCAATTCTCTCCCCAGGAACCTGCGTTCCGATTCCTGAATCTGGACTAGTTGCCGTGAAAGTGTCATCAGCCTCTCATTGCTCTCTCTCAGCGCGGCCTCTACGCTTTTCCGTTCCGTGACGTCAGAGAAGAAACTCGCCAATTGTCCTTCGCGCGGACAGAAACATACCACTTGTATGTATTTACCCAGGAATGCGGCATAATCTTCCATGAGACCCGGTTCCCCGGTAGTGGCCCGCTCTGTCCAGAAATCCAACCATTTCGACTCTGTGCCGGGCATCACCTCAGTCATCGTCTTGCCCACGGTTCGCTCTCTTCGCAGTCCGGCAAGACGCTCGAATGCAGGGTTCACGTCCAGTATTACGAAGTTCACCGCCCGACCCGCGTTGTCGTAAACCACCTCGCTGAGCACAAAGCCCTCGTTCATTTCATTGAAGAGCGTTCTGTACCTGCTCTCACTTTGCACAAGCGCCTGCTCCACGCGCTTCCGCTCAGTGATATCCTCCGCCAGGATCATGAAGTGCTGCAGTTCACCATCATCGTTACGGACCGGGCTAACGGAGACGGACGCCCAGATGATGCCGCCGCCCTTCTTCATGTACCGCTTCTCGGTATGGTAAGGTTGAGATTCACCTGCCATCAATCGCTTCACATGCGCCAGCTCCTGTTTAACGTGCTCTGCGTGGGTTATGTCCAGGAATGTCAGTTTCTGTAATTCAGCTTCAGTGTAACCTAGCATATCGCAGAAGGTTCTGTTAGCTTTGACAAATCTGAAGTCCGTGTTTGTCATGACCATGCCTACAATGCCCTCGTCGAAGCTCTTGCGGAAGCGTTCCTCGCTGGCTCTGAGCGCTTCTTCGGTTTGCCTGCGCCGGACGATGCGCCACATACCGCTGATTAGCAGATCCAGTTGCCTCACATCTGATTCGTCGTAGTCCGTCGGTTTGTTCCCCACGCCGATTACCACAACAATGCGGTCACCGTCGAAGATGGGAACATTCATGTGGCGCGTCAGACGGACGTGACCCTCCGGTGCGCCCTTCTTGGCCGGGTTGTCCGCAGCGTAGTCGTTGGTTATGATGGGTTTACGCTGCCGAACAGTCTCACCCCACAGCCCCGTGCTTTCCACAGGATATTCCAGCGGCTTGTTCTCAATAGCGCATTCAGCCATGGCTTTTTCCGACCACGCGTGCATGGTCAGCACGGTTTCATCCTCGTTCAGAAATGCCAGATAGCCTATGTCGCTTTGGGTGAGCCGAACAGCCTCTTCCATCGAGAATAGCGTGATATTTTGCAAGGACGACTCAGTCATTTGGTTCAGGCTGAGCAGCGCAGCCATTCGGGACTCTTCCATCGCGCCTAGTTCTTCTGCATGCTTTCGCTCGTTTATGTCCACATTCACGCCCATGTATCCGGTAACGTCGCCCTCGGCATTTAGGACGGCTCTGGCCACGCCGTATATCCATGTGATCTTGCCGTCAGTCGGGTTGAGGAAACGATATTCCAGCCCCCACTTGCCGCCCGACTCCACCATTCCGTACCATGATGCGGCCACTTTATGGCGATCATCCGGGTGAATACCTTGTATCCAACCGTCGCCCATCGCCTCATCGGCGGACAAACCAGCCATCTCCAGCCAGCGTTCATTGGCATAAACGCAATGGCCGTCCGTATCCGTCATGTAGACACCGGTGGGTGAGAGCGTGGTCAATGTGCGGAACTTCTCCTCGCTCTGGCTGATCGCCTGCTCCGCGATTTTGCGCTCCGTGATGTTTGTGACCATTGCAAACGCGCCTTTGAACTCCCCGTTTTCGCCCGTGACGGGAGCTGCCGAGACCATGCACAGAACGTCCGATCCGTCCGCATGTTTATACACGCGCTCGTATCTTCCGGCCAGCCCATTTCGCCTTTCATTCATGCGCATCTCTTGATCAAGTTGAGATTCGGAATCCATGAAGTCCGCGACCGGTTTGCCGATCATTTCATCAGCGCTGCGGCCCAGCATCCTCGCCATCTCATCGTTTACGTACCCGGTGACTCCATCTGCGTCCACTAACCATATGCCTTCCAGAGATGTCTCAACCATCTGGCGGTATTTGGACTCGCTCTCCCGCAATGCACGGGTTATCGCGTTATGATGGGTCATGTCTACTGCTGCGAATGTCACGCCGTCATTCCCGTTTTCTCTTCGCACATAAACGGAACTGAGCAGCACATCTATTATGGCGCCGTCAGCTCGCTGCCACTTCGTTTCCACGGTGCCGATGCCGTTCTTTGCTACCTGTGCCATTGAGTCTCGCGAGACACGCCGATGCTCCTGTTCGTTTTCATACAACATGGACACGCGCTTTCCAAGAAGGTCTTCCCTGGAATAGCCGGTCATGTCGCACAGGAAGTCATTAGCATCCACGATCTCTTTGCGGTTCGAGAGTCCGATACCTACCGGAGCCGCGCGGAAAATGCTAGCTAGCCGAGCTTCGCGTTCGCTTATCGCCGCTTCGGCCTGCTTTCGCTCAGTGGTAACCTGCAGATATACCGTGATCCCATAGGGACGAGGGTATACGCGCACATCGTACCAATTTTCGTATGGCGCAACCGTGAACTCGCACTCAAATGCCAGCGGTTCTTTGTTTTGGATGGACTCACTATACTTATTCTCGAAGACAGAGTCTCTAAATTCAGGAAATGCATCCAGAAGGCGCCGTCCGATAACATCCGCTGAACGTCTGCGGAATACACGTTCGGCAGCAACGTTGAAATAGTTGATCACCATGTCGTCGGTCATTGAGAAGAATGCATCCGTTATGCTTTCCAGTATTTCCCGATTCTGACGCTCGCTCTCCCTGAGCGCCTCTTCCGCTTTCCTGTGGCCCGTGATGTCATGCCCGGCGGAATAGATGAAGTTGCCGGATGGATATGCCCGCCACTCCACATACCTGTATCCTCCGTCCGCGCATCGTAGCCTGTTCACAAACCCTGTCACACTTTTTTGCTGTGACAGTTTTGCTAGAACCGCTTGTGTGCTTTGCTGATCGTCCAGATGCACAAAATCAATAATTTTGTGATTTTCTATCTCGGCTATGGGATATCCCAGCGTCCTTTTCCATTCCGGATTCACGCGCCTGTAATAGCCATTGGTATCCGCCATGCAAAGGAGATCCGGCGTGACGCTAAAAAACTGATCCAGTTCCGCGGTTTTTTCTCGAAGAGCTACTGCCGATCTCAAGCCCTGAACTGCTCTGCGAATCATCATCCGCAACTGGTCTATGTCTACAGGTTTGACGAGGTAACCGAATGCGTGCGTGTTGATGGCGGCGGTGGCGGAATGCAGGGATGCGTGGCCGGTGATGACTACCACTTCGGACTGAGGCAGCAGTCTGCGTATCTCGCTGAGGAAGCTAGCGCCGTCTCCGTCGGGCAGGTTCAGATCCAGCAGGATAACATCAGCGTGAGTTGACGACAGGAACTTCCGGGCGCACTCTATCGTGCCGCACAGAGAAACCCCGTAGCCGTCGTCTTCCAGTATGTCCTTGAGATTCTCCGCGAAGTCTTTGTCATCTTCTACGACCAGAACGTTAGGCTTGAGATCAACCATGATCTGCCCTCCTTCCCACGATGCGAAGTGGGAGCGCGGGTATGCGCGATGGGAGCGCACGTGTCCTCACGTGCATCCCTACCAGAAACATGCTGGTGTCCCTCGATACGTCCGCCGCAGCGGACTACTCGGGATGAATCGGGCAGCCGCGCTCCCAGGATTTCGGTTATTCGGCAATCACACCCCTGGATCTGAGCGCCTTGTCTACCACGTCCGTGAGCATCTCGATATCCACCGGCTTTCGCAGATAGGCATATGCGCCGCATTGGAGGGCGCTGTCCACCAGATGAGGCAGCTCATCCGCGTAGGCTGTGATGATTACCGCAATGGCGTTTGGTCTGATGTCTTTCACCGCCAGATAAGTCTCCAGCCCGTTCCTGGTGGGGAGCTTAAGGTCTATCAAGTAGATATCCGCGTTGTTCGCCTGCGCCGCCTGTATGGCCTCTTCAGAAGTGTTTGCGCACGAAACCCGGTAGCCGTGCCCACGGAGTATGTCCATGAGGTTGTCACACAGGTCGTGATCATCGTCAACAACGAGAATCATGCGTCCGGCGTCCCGACTGCTTTCCACAGTGGTGAGAAGCACCTCCAGGTCCAGCGGCTTGTGAAGCACGGCATGCACGCCTTCTCTAAGCGCCTCGCGGACCAGTTCGTCCGTAGTGAACGCGGTCATCATGATCACCGGTGTGTCAGGTTTCGTTTCCCTTATCTTGCGGTAGGCTTCCACGCCGTTCATCACCGGCATCTTTATGTCCATGAGCACCAAGTCAAAGTCCTCTACCTGAATGGCCGCAATCGCGTTGCAGCCATCGTGTGCCATACGCACAACCATCCCTCGGTCCTCCAATATGTCGGCAAGGTTCTTACAGAGGTCGGTGTTGTCATCTACTATCAGCATTTTTGCTGAGGTCCCCATCAACGTTCCCCTTTCTACATTGGAAACGAGACTGATACCTGCGTTCCCTTTCCCGGCTCGCTGGTGATACTTATGCTACCCCCGTGCGATTCCACTATATTTTTGCATATTGACAGCCCAAAGCCTGCGCCGCGGGCCTTGGTGGTGTACAGCGGCTCAAACGCCTTTGCCAATACTTCCTCAGGCATTCCCTGCCCCGTGTCTGAGACACCTATCTCCATCGTGTTGTTTTCCGCCGGACGAATGGATATGCCCAATTGCCCGCCGTCCGGCATCGCATCGTACGCGTTCGATATCAGGTTGCGGAAGAGCTGGGTCATTTGCGTCTCGTCCGCCATGATGTTTCTATCAGTTTCTACGTTGACAGTGATTATGACCTTCTCGTTTGCAACAAACTCATCTGAGAGTTTTCTTAGCAATATGTCCATCGCTATGGGCTGTTTGGCCAGGTTCGGTATGCGGGCGAACGATAACAGATCAGTGATTACTTTGTCTGAAAACGCCACGCTGTTTTCCAGCCTGTCCAGATGCCGGGTGATCTTCTCGTCCTGGTCTTTGAGTTTCGACCTCAGGTAGTATACCGAACTCTGCACTACCCCAAGCGGGTTCCTTAGCTCGTGGCCTATACTGCCTGCCAGTTGACCCAGCAGCGCCAGCCTTTCGCTTCGAGCCAATTGCTCTTCCATGTCCACCATGCTGGAGATGTCCTGATAGACGGCAAATCGGCTGATGGTGTTTCCCTGCTCATCCTTCAAGTCAGAGACGCTGACGATGACTGGTATGAGCTTGCCGGACTTGTGGCGGACAGTGGCCTGCTGATTGCGCATTTCCTTCCCAGACAGTAATGGATCGTTATGCGGATGCTCGCCCATCCATGGGTACGGCGGGGGCATGCTGACCAGTTCGTCACAGGCATACCCCACGAGGTTGTAGAACGCTTCGTTGGCAAATGACAGGGTGCCGTTTGGGGCCACAACTACCAGGCCGCTCTGCATGGTCTGGGCAATTCCCTCCCAGAACGCTCTGGCGGTCACCGCCTCCTCAAAATGCTTGCGCTGAGATATGTCACGCACTGCCGCTATCACCCGGTGTTCACCGGATATGGTGACGCGCTTCAGGCTGATCTCAACCCAGAATACCAGTCCGGATCTGTCTCTGCCCTTCCATTCAAAGAGTTGCGACTTACCCTTGATGGCTCTTCGCATCCATCGAAGAGCGTTGTCCTGCGTGTATGCGGGTTCATCCGCACTGATATCCGCAGTGACCAACCCGCGCATCTCCTTGCGCGTGTAGCCGAACATCTCACAGCACTTCCTGTTCACGTCCACTATTCTGCCGGACTCTGCATCGTGAACTATCATCGCATCGCCAGCCGTGTCGAAGATAGTTCTGTAGTTAGCCTCAGATGCACGGATGGCTTTCTCTACTCGTTTCTGCTCGGTCACATCAAAGAATATGGTGGCGAATGAATCTGCACTCAGCGGCGCTATGGAGATGATGAAGTGCTTATCCATGGGCGGGAAGTAAGTCTCCATCGAGGCGCTCTTCATGGTCTTGCACGGGGCTGTGTACTCAGCCAGGTACGGCGCCTCAGGAGTGCCGTACGCTTCTGTCGCGAGCTTGCCCAGAACATCCTCTGCTCGTAGGAGTGTGATAGCCTCGTACCGAGGATTCACGTCGGTTATTCTGTAGTTGATCGGTTCACCGCTCTCGTTCATGATGATATCGTGGATCGCTACCCCTTCGGCCATGGATGTTACCAAGGAGCGAAGCCTCGCCTCGCTCTCTATCAGCGCGCGTTCGGCAATTTTGCGTTCAGTCAGATCAAGTCCATAGGAGTAGTTTCTATCTCCCAAGGCTATGAATCCCCATGAGATGATCTTCTCTGATCCATCCTTGCAGGTAACCACTGTCTCCATTGGCTCAATCGGCGATTGTGTGTCTATGGCGCGCTTGACTTTTGTCGCCCATTCCTCCGAGACCTGTTTGCGGTATGCTTCATCAGGATAAGCGAACAACCACCACTGATCACCGGTTGGAATATCCTCCAGTTGATAGCCGAACAGCTTGATGAATGTGGGGTTTACGTATTCCGATATCTGCTCTTCGCCAACCGACAAGTGAACGGCCAGCGGGAAGGTTTCTACTATCGCTTTGTACTTCGCCTCGCTATCCAGCAGTGCTTTCTCCGCCTGTTTGCGCTCGGTGACATCCATGATTAGCGAAGCCACGCCAATGGTATTACCGTCTCGATCAACAATGGCGGTACTGAACCACTCACAGCTAATGTGGTTCCCGTTCTTCGTAACGTTTGCGTTAGTAGAGCGCCCGTCGCCTTTCCCTGAAACAATGGACTCCCACACGCCATCCAATTGCCCCCAGATTTCCTCGGGCACAATGAAAGTCCAATACTGCCCAACTGCTTCCTCTCGTGAGAACCCGAATATCTTAACAGCAGCAGGATTCCATTCCTGAACTCGGCCTTGTACATCGAAGCCGATGACAGCAAGTGGCGTCTGCTGGACCTGCAGCTCCAGCCACTGTTGCGACAATCGCAGATCCTCCTCCGCCCGCCTGCGCTCGGTGACATCCTGGATCACCCCAAATACCATATTGGAACTCTTGTCGTACCTGGCCACAGAGTGGATGTCAATGACTGAGCCGTCAACCTCCCGCTGAATCTTGAACTCCACGTCATACGGTTTGTCTTCTGCCACAAGGGCACGCAACGCGTTGTCCAGCTTCGGGCGATATTCGGGAAGTGGAGCTTGCTTTATCACATCGAAGGTCAGTTCATCGCCCCACGCTCCGTAGATTGACTTGGCGCCTTCGGAGGCAGATACCATTCTTGTATCAATATCAATCTCCCAGCTACCGAATTCACCCATAAGCTCGGCTCGAACCAAATGTTCTTCACTAGCTTTGAGCGCTGCTTCAGCAAGGTTGCGTTCAGTGACATCGCGGATCAGGCCCAGTGTGCCCACTACGTTTCCATCTATCTGTGATGCCGAAGCGCTAACCTCACCGTCAAATAAGCTCCCGTCCTTGTGTTTCATGGTAAGTCCCAGGTTTTCTGTGGACGTCCTATTGGTGACGTTGTCCCGAAGCGCCCTTACCGCGATGGGAATCTGGTCTTCCTGCAAGAACTCCATGAACGGGTGTCCCACCATCTCGTCGGGCAGCCAGCCAAACACATTTCTTGCGGACTGCGAAATGAAGGTGAGGACCCCTTGATCATCCGTGGTGAAGAGAACGTCTACCAACTGCTCTGCCATGCTGCGGAACATTTCTTCACTATTCCGCAGGGCCTCCTCAGCCAGATTGCGCTCGGTGATGTCCACTGTGCACGTGAGCAGGCTGGGGCATCCGCCGATATCCAGAAGCTCGCCTTTTACCCAGCCATACAGGGTCCGGCCGTCTCTTGTATGGAAGGCCATCTCCATGCCGGCAATCCGTCCGTGTTTCTCGACCATCTCGATCAGGCGAGGGCGGTCATCCGGTCTGAGCCAGCCCAGTTCTTCGGCAGTATGTCCGATTACTTCGTCACGGGTGAAACCAGATGCTCTTAGCGCCTCCTCGTTCACATCGAGGTAGGTTCCGTTGGCCAAGTCCGTGATGGCGATCCACACCGGCGCATCTCGGAAAACCTTCGCGAACTTTTCCTCGCTCTCCCTCAGAGCATCTTCCATGGCCTTCCGCTCTGTCACGTTCCGAAAATACCCGATGAGGCCGTCAACGGTACCCTGTGCATCGCGTCTGGGGACGTAGACTCCATCAAAATGCTGCACCGTTCCATCTGACGAGACTAGCGGGGCAGGGAAATGCTCTTCCTTGCCCGTCGCCAGAATCCTGCGCTTTACCGTGGTAAGGGCTATTGCGTCGTCTTCTGCAAGAAAATCGAAGTCGGTCTTCCCGATCATGTCCTCTACTTTGAGTCCAAGTTGAGGGTTCAGCACCCAGACATACCGAAGATCAGCATCTTGTATGATAATGTGATCCGGTATATTTGTGGCAACGAGCTTAAAGCGCTCTTCGCTCTGACGCAGAGCCTCGTCTGCCTGCTTCTTCATCAGCACCAGACCGATGCTTGAGGATATCCCCTCAAAATAGCGGACCATATCCAGCGTCAAGCGGTCTTTCCTGCGGTCGTTCAGTTGCAGTAGTCCGACGATCTCACCGCCTGCGCGGATGGGAATGAGCGCTACCGACAGGAAGCCTTCGTGTATGCAGCGGTTTCTCGGATTGGTCCTTGGTTCCTGATCTTCCGGAATGTCCAGCAGCGGCAGTGAATCGTTTGTCCAGAAACTGCCGCCAGGTGTCAATAGCGAATTCGTTGGGTCCGTCTGCCCGGAGAGGACGAGACCACAGGTGCATTCCAGACTTAGGCTACCGTCTTGGTTCCTGCAGACGTCCCTCTTGGCATCTCGAACCGCCAGTGTGTTCTCCGCGAGCAGAAACTCCTCGGAGAACCCCTGTTGGGCAAAATACGGGAAGTCGTCGCCAGTCCGCAGGCGAAGCCCCACCGCATCGAAGCCGGTCTCCAGTTTGACGGCGCTAAGAACACGGTTGATGGCGTCCTCCAGTTGGCCAGGCTGGTTAAGAATGCCCAGAATCTCTACTGACAGCTGCTGGCGACGTTCAACCTGTTTGCGCTCGGTGATATCGCGGAACGTCCAGATCCTGCCATAGTATTTCCCGTCCGTGCCCAAAACGGGTGCAGAGTGCCTATCCAGAATCATTCCGCTCTTGAACTCAATCTCGTCACGGCTGGTCTCATTGGGGTGATCATTTAGATATGTGATTTTCTCTAGGAACTGCTCCGGGTATTTTGTCAAGCTCAAGACATGTTCAAGCAGCACGTTGTCATCATCAGTATTTAAGATGTGAGGAGGGGGATTTACCAGCTCAATCATTCGACGATTGATGAGTAATCTTTTCAGGTTTTCATCAATTACCAGTATCCCGTCCGGCGATGCGTTTGTCTGCGCCTCAAGCAAGGCTGACTTTGAACGCAACGACTCCTCTGCGTATTTGCGCTCAGTGATATCGAAGAGGATACAGTGTGTCTGTTCGCCCCGTCCCTCTGCATCATGGCTGATGCGTCCCTCAAACGAAATGAAGCGTCTCTTGCCGTTCTTGCGCAGTATCTGGAATTCAGAATGAATCTCTCCTACCGCCCTTAACAGTGGGAATCCACTGAGGAACGCTCCGATGTGCTCTGGGGCGATGAAATCGCTGAACGGCTTACCAACAACTTCTTCGCGGTCTAGCCCGAGGAGAGCTAAGGAGGTGGAATTTGCGTCAAGGATGAGTCCTTCCGCATCCAGGGTCTGATATCCGATAGGTCCCTTGTCGAAGAACGCAAAGAAACGTTCCTCGCTCGTCTGCAACTTCCACTCCGCCGTCTTTCGGTCGGTGATGTCTTGTGCTGTACCAATGGATTTAACGGGATTGCCTGCGTCGTCTAACTCCGTGCGCCCGATCAGATTTACCCATTTGATGCGGCCATCCTTCATCACTATTCTGTGCTCGATCTCGCGCGGTTCGCTGTTCTCAATGGATTCTTGAAGGGCTCGCTTCACCATGGCGCGGTCATCGGGATGAACAAGTGCCATGAATCGCTCATACGAGGGATCATAGGTGTCACGGTTGACCTCGAACAGATCGAATATGTAGTTAGACCAGGTGACACGATTGGTGGATAGGTCGAGTTCCCACCGACCCATACGGGCAATATCCTGGGCCTCTCGCAGATTCGCTTCGCTGTAGCGGAGCGCCTTGTCCGCCAGATTCTGTTGATGCAAGTAGTGCTGCAATCTGCGGTTAGCCAGGATCACACCAACGATACCGAGCAGCCAGATAAGAAGAAAGACACCGATGTGGCGAATGCTCTGTCTGTACAGGTCCCCGCGATAGGGAGCCCAGGGTACGGAGACACTGATCCCGCCGCGTATATCACCTATTTTGTACCCCTGGGTAGCATGGCACTTGAGGCATGACTGCTCGGTTGTCAGCGGTAGCATGAGGCGCAGGTATGTCTTGTTGTCCAGTTTCTCCAGAGAAGCGACTTCCTTGGTCCCTTTCTCGAAATCGAGTAGAGCCTTTCTCTCCCAACTATCAGGCGCATTCTGCGGACGGATCGGCTTCAGGCTGGTAATGTGTGACTTGACCCCATACTGTGCATTACCAAGATCATGCACCTGGCGAGTCATGTAGGCCGGGTTGACCAAGGTTAGCTGTCGCCCGGAAGGTGTAACGACATCCCGTTCAGGGATGTGTTTCAAATATGGATTCGGCGGCACCCGTTTGGATACTAGTACATAGACTCCACCCTGCATGGCAGACCAGCGGCGATAGATCACATCTTTGTTGATACTGTCCCGCGCGGCAAAAATTGCTGTCTTCATCTCTGCCTTGTAAGACTCAGAAGAGTCCCAAACATAGATCCCCACAACAAGCAGGCTCCATGCTGCAATGATCAAGCAGAGCACCCATCCAATCCGTTTGCCATGTCCAAACGGTTCGTTTGACACGGGTAGGTTATCTCGCATATATATTACCTCTCATATATGTAAGTGAGAGCTGGATCAATACCGTAACAGGCGCGACACAGAAGTTGAAAACTAAGTGGAGCAACGAGGCAGAAACGAGGGACGACCTTACGACGGCCGAACGCCATCCGATTTGCACAACGACGTTATCGTCAGCTACGTGCAGATCGGTCGAAGAACCTAGCTTCAGCATGAGTTTACCGAGGTGTTTCATGGGATGCATGCACCCGATGCCTCAAGAGATAGAGTAGCGCGCCAGAGTTCATCATGCTTTCCACGAGAACGGTTCGCGTTTGACCGTTCTCCTTTGTGCGAAGCATATTGCACTATAGCAGAAAGGATACACGTAGTCAACCGCCTTTGCCTTCTGTCAACCCATTTGTCACGAACGTGACGCAACTAAGCGCTAGATTGTCAACTGGAACCGCGAGTGTGATGGTCGCGAAAGCTCTTGCCATTCGTTAGGCGCTGCACTATACTGAACCTGACATGACATCAGCGGGATTGGTGGATTCTCACATTCATCTGCAGGATTACTGCGCGGAGTCGGACACGGGCTTGCTCGTGAGCCAGGCTATGTCTGCTGGCGTCACTCGTTTGGTCTGCAACGGCACCCATGAAGGCGACTGGGACGACGTTCAGTCGTTCGCGCAGTTGTACCCGGCGGTGATTCCCTGCTTCGGCGTACACCCCTGGTTCGTCAACGACGTCTCGCCGGACTGGCTCTCCACATTGGACAAACTGGTGGGAAGCACAGCCTGCGGGGTCGGCGAGATCGGGCTGGACCGCAACCGTCAGCCGTTCGACAAAGCGGCGCAGGAGCAGGCATTTCGCGCACAGTTGGAGCTCGCGCGCAGGTACGGGCGCCCTGCGATGGTCCACTGCGTGAGGTCGTGGGGCTGGATGATGGACGTTCTCAGAAGTGAAAAACCGCTCCCGCAGGGGTTCCTCATGCATGCTTACGGTGGCTCAGCGGACCTGATTTCCGAACTTGTGGAGATGGGCGCTTACATTTCGTTCTCCGGCAAGGCGCTGGAGCCGAACTATGAGCGGGCGAGAACGGCGCTGAAGGCAATGCCGCGCGACCGGCTTCTGCTGGAGACTGACGGTCCGTGTCTCATCCCGCCGCCTCGGTACCGCGCATACGATCTGCGCACTGCTGAGGGCGAGGAAGAGAACCACCCTGCGAACCTGGCGCTGATACTGGAAGGTGTCGCGGAGCTTCTGGGCGCGGATGCGGACGACCTCAAGGCAACGCTCTGGGAGAACGCCCAGCGGTTTCTGGAGCCGCTGATGAACACGAAGAAGGAACAGACATGACAGACAACACCGACCGCTTTAGGCGGATAGAACTGATGCTCGGCAAGGAAGCGTGTCAGCGACTGCGCGATTCGTTTGTGATGGTCGTGGGGCTTGGCGCGGTCGGCTCATACGCAGTGGAGGGGCTGGCGCGCGCGGGCATCGGGCGCATTCGTGTGGTGGACTTCGACGTGGTCGCCCCCAGTAACATCAACCGCCAGCTCTATGCGCTGGAGTCCACGATAGGCCGACCGAAGGCCGAGGTCGCGGCAGAGAGGATAGGGGACATCAACCCGGGTTGCCGTGTGGAAGCCCTGCGCGAGTTTGTGGATGCGGAGACTGCGGCGGGTTATCTCGCCGATCCGCCCGATCTGGTGATTGACTGCATAGACTCAGTGAACCCAAAGGTGCAGTTGCTGACCGTGATGCGCACGGCCAATGTGCCGATCATCTCATGCCTGGGCGCGGCTCTGCGAACCGACCCGACGCTCATCAGAATCGGCCCCATGGAGGACGCTCACGGATGTCCGCTCGGCAGCCGAGTGCGCAAGTTCCTGCGTCGGCGCGGAGTGCCTCTGGACTTCCCGTGCGTCTACTCGCAGGAACCCCTGCCGAATCCGCTGCCGGTCGCCCCGCCTTGCGCGGATGCAAGCGAAGCGCGGACCGTTGACCGTGGGCTGCAGAGGAACACTCTGGGCAGCCTGCCTACCATCACCGGCATATTCGGGCTGACTGCGGCGAACTTGGCGATAAGAATGTGTATCGGCGAGACAAATGTAGAATCGAACGGATGAACAATGGCGGTTTGTCTCCGTCTATACGCCCAGACGGCCGCAGACACGAGTGAAGTTGATGTAGAACGCAGTGCGCGGCTGAGACTAAGGAGGAAGAATAATGCTAAGAAGACGGAACGCATTCATTTCAGCGATCGTGATGGTCTTGGCCATCTCGATGATCAGCCCGGTGTTAGCGGTTTTGACATCGCAGACCTTGGGCAAGACCGGGACGACCAAGACAACGCAGAAAGTCGGCGGCAAGCAGAAGGCTGGTGCAAAGAATAAGGCCGGCGCAAAGCATAAATCCGGTACAAAGAATAAGGCCGGTGCAAAGCATAAAACCGCCAAGAAGAAGACCGCGAAGCCCCGCACCCTGAAGAGCATGCTCGCCAAGCTCAATTTGACCGCCGATCAGAAGACGCAGATCAAGGCAGTCGAAAAGGATGTTAAGACTCAGGTCAAGGTCGTGAAGGCGGAAAAGACACTGACTGCAGCAGACCAGAAGAGCAAGATCATGGCGATTCACAAAGCGGGCAAAGACCGGATTATGCAGGTTCTGACTCCGGCGCAGCAGAAGAAACTGAAGAATCTCATGAAGCAGGCGAAGAAGCCCGTGAAGCATCCGAAGACGACCGCCAAATAGTCACAAAGGAAGTTCGACTGGAGGCATTCAAATGAAGAGGAAAATCCTTATCGCTCTGGCCATCGCGTTGGGTGTGGTGGCGATTATCGGAACCGGAGTTCTGGCATTCGATGCTGCAAAGGCCCGCCAACACGGCGCACAGATTGCCCAGATGCTGAATCTGACTGCCGAACAGAAGTCACAGATCAAGCCCATTCTGCTGGATGCTAAGGCAAAGGCGCAGGCTATCAAGGCAGACAGCGCCCTGTCTGCTGACCAGAAGAAGGCCAAGTTCATGGAACTGCGCGCTTCCGTGAAAGCCCAGATCGCGCAGATTCTAACGCCGGAGCAGAAGCAGAAGTTCATGCAGTCCCGCAAACAGGGGCGCGGCGGGAAGTGGAAGACGCTTGCGGTTGCGTTGGGCATCACCGATCAGCAGAAGGCGCAGATCAAGCCGATATTCAATAGTGCGAAGGCTCAGTGCGAGGCCGTTCGCGAGGATTCGTCACTCACCGCCGGGCAGAAGCAAGCCAAGATGATGGATATTCGCAAGTCGGTGAAGGATGAGGTACTGCCGATTCTGACTCCCGAGCAGAAACAGAAGCTTGCGGCAATGCGAGCAAGTGAGGGCAAGGTCGGAGCGAAATAACAGTTCTCTGGGTGAACTCCGCATTGGCGCGGACTATGCATGTTACGCGTAATCCGCGGCCTTCCGATCATTCATGCTGTTCATGAATGATGCGGACTAGACGGAGCGAGAGATCGAAAGAGCGAGGGCAGGCGTTGGGATTATCCCGCACCTGCCCTCGTGCTCTGTGTCCAATCGGTTGCCACATTTCAGTAGTATTGGGGATAGTTCGCTTCCAACCACTTCTGCACGGCTTGTTGGAACTTCGCTGCCTCCGCAATGAGCTGGACCACTTCATTCTTAGAGACGATTCCCGATTTTGAATAGGTAGACAGGTTCCTGATCTTCCTGCATTTCTGCAGGTATCGTGAGAGACTGCGATGGCTTTGACCCATGACATCCGGCAGAGCGTCGAATATTGTTCGATGATGGCCCTCCCCTCTGGTCCGGTAGCCGGCACACCTCAGAGGAATCATGGCGAGCACCATCACGGCATCATAGGCGAAATTGAATCGCCCATCAACTGAGACCTGCTCGATTGCCGCGTCATTTAGTCCGCGAGACGCAGTACTCAGGAGATCGCCTATCTCCTCTCTGGAGGTTGCGGTTTTTTCGATCCTACTCTCGTCCAGCAATTCCTTCAAGCTCATGCTCGTCTCCCACTATGAATATCTTCTGTTCCTTCAAGACCGAGTTGATGAAATGATCGCGGGTTTGGACACGTTCCTGAAATTCTTTGAGAGGGAAGACGGACGGATTGATCTCGCGCCCGATTTCCATCTCTGCGTCATCAAACGCGTCCACTACCTGAGCGAGTGTCGCATTGCCAATGATCATCACATCTACGTCACTATCTGTTCTGACACGGTCTGCCGCAAATGAGCCGAAGATGAACGCGGAGTCAATTGAATCTGCAAGTGGAATGAGAGCCAGGCGCAATACGTCAGCCAGACCGGCCGTCTTGACAAACATTGAGCGCAACTCGGGGATGATTGGACAGCGCTCGTCCAGGCGATAGTATGTCTGCCGACCGCTGGTCTCTTTGATCAGAATACCGGCTGCAGTTAAGTTGGCGAGCTCCAACTGAACGCTCCGAAGTGGCGAACCCGTCATCTTGGCCAACTCGCGAAGGTAGAAACGTCCGTCTCCCTTGAGTAGGAATACCGTCAGAAGCTTGATTCGAGTTGTAGACGAAAACAGCGTATCGAGCATGAATCTCTCCGGTGTATGCATTTCTTATACAATTGTATCATTTTTGCATACAATGTCAAGCTTGTCCCGGGCTTCTTGGTCTTTCTCCGAGACATGCCCTTCTTGGCATCCTTGGCGTTTTGGCGGTTAGTCTCGACTCCGCGCCTGCTAAGCCAGATTCTCCGGGTTCAGCCCGTGGAGGTACTCCGGCACGAAGCGGCCGTCCTTGCGGATCAGTTCATCGTCGAAGTACATCTCGCCGCCGCCGAACTCAGGTGTCTGGATCATCACCAGGTCCCAATGCACCTGCGAGCGGTTGCCGTTGTCCGCGTCCTCATACGCCCGGCCCGGGGTGAAGTGGATGGAGCCCGAAATCTTCTCGTCGAACAGGATATCCCGCATCGCCCGCTTGATGAACGGGTTGAACCCGATCGCGAACTCACCCACGTACCGCGCGCCCTCATCGCGGTCCAGCACCCGGTTGATCCCCTCGGTGTCCGAGCCGGTCGCCTCAACCACCTTGCCGTCCCTGAAGACCAGCCGCACGTTGTCATACGGCTTGCCGTCGTTGATGGTCCCGGTGTTGTACAGAATCACGCCGTTTACGCTGTCACGCACGGGCGCGGTGTAGATCTCGCCGTCGGGTATGTTCCGCTCGCCAACGCACGGGATAGCCGCTATGCCCTTGATGGAGAACGTCAGGTCGGTATCGCCGGGGCCGACGATGCGCACCATGTCCGTCCGCTCCATTCGCTCCTTCAGAGGGATCACCTCGCGCGCCATCTTCGCATAGTCCAGCGTGCAGACGTCGAAGTACAGATCCTCAAACGCCTCAGTGCTCATGCCTGCAAGCTGTGCCATTGCGGGGGTCGGCCAGCGCAGTACCACCCACTTGGAGTGGTTGACTCGCTGTTCCAGCACCGGGCGCATGATGCTGCCGATAAGCTGGGTCTTATCGCTCGGCACGTCGGACATCTCGGTGATGTTGTTGCTCCCGCGCAGGCCGATGTAGCACTGAATCTGCTTCATGAACGCCAGGTCCCGTTCGAGCAGCATCTTCAACTGCTCCTCGGTCGCGGTCATGTTGAGGCTTCGGGTTACCCGCGCCTGATGCACGTTCGCAAACGGTATACCGCCTGCCTGCACGCATCGCTCGATCATCGCCGCCGTCATCTCCGCTGGTATGTCAAACGCGTCTATCAGCACCTTCTCGCCGGGCTGGACTCGGCACGAAAAGCCGATCAGCACATCGGCAAGTTTCTTCATTCTGGGGTCTAGCAATTGTCTGTTCCTCCGGTTCCTGTCCTCGGTCTCAGGTTCGCCGAATACCCGCAAGAAACCTTTTTGCAGGAAAACCGGTAATTCTAACAGCGAAAAAAGCAAAGGATACCGGCGTGCGTGCGTGGTATGTAAGAACGAATAGAACCTAAAAGCCCTTTGGGGGCATCGGATAAAGGAGACTGCATCATGGCACTGAAGATCGGCATCGTCGGCGTTGGCAACATCGGGAGCAACCACGCCGGATGCTACAAGAACAACCCGAAGTGTGAAATCGTTGCTTGCTGCGACATCATCCCCGAGAAGGCGGACGCGGGAGCGGCGAAGTTTGGCGGCAAGGCGTTCTACAGCGTGAAAGAGATGCTGGCGAGCGGAATTAAGCTGGACGCCTGCACCATGGCTACCAAGGGCGAGGAGAACGGCGGCGACCACTTCACGCCCACAATGGAGCTTCTGGAGGCGGGAATACCGACCCTCGGTGAAAAACCTATTTCCAATAACATCGAGCACGCCGAGCAGATGGTCGCCCTCGCGGCCGAGAAGAAGGTTCCCTACGCCATCAACCTGAACCACCGGTTCACCCCGGCTGCCCTCCGCGCAAAGGAGTGGATCGAAGCAGGCCGCATGGGGACGCCGTACATGATCAACATGCGCATGTGGATCAACAACCCGTCCGACGCGCCGTGGTTCCACCTCCGCGCCCTCCACCCTCATTCGTTCGACGTGATCCGCTACTTCATGGGCGACGTGAAAAGCGTGGCCGCGTTCATGAAGAAGGGCGACAACCGTGAGTGCTGGTCGAACGCACAGGTCGCACTCCACTTCGAGAACGGCGCGGTGGGATGTCTGACCGGAAGCTACGATGCAGGCGGCTCATACGGCTTGGAGAAGTGCGAGATGGTCGGCTCCCAGGGGCGCATTGTGATTGACGACGCTTGCGAGCATCTCTCATTCTACGAGCGGAGTTCGATTCAGTACGAAACGTTCAGCTACCTCGGCGGCATGCGCTCGTTCGGCGAAACCTTCCAGTTCCGCATCAACAAGTGGGTTGACCAGATCGAGGCGAAGACGCCCTACGACAAGATAGACGCATCGGGTCTCGACGGCCTGAAGGTCCAGCGCATAATCGAAGCGGCGATCAAGTCGTGGGAAACGCATACGATTGTGGATCTCTAAGTCTAGCGTGGAGAGTTGAGCGTTGAGCGAATCCGGAAACGAGTGCTTCAGCTACGAACGGCTGCGAGTCTGGCAGAAGGCAGTTGACTTCGCGAAGCTGGTTTACCAGGTAACGAAGGACTTCCCACGCGATGAAGTATTTGGGCTTACATCCCAAATGCGTCGGGCGAGTGTGTCCGTTGCGGCCAACATCGCGGAGGGAAGCTCTCGCTCGACCGGGAAAGACAGAGCCAGATTTGTCGAGATCGCGTACGGCTCTTTGTGCGAGATGGCCACGTTGTTCCATATCGCGAATGGCCAGGGTATGGTTACACAGCAACAACTAGAGGTGGCACGCACGGACATTGCCGAGATGTGTCGAATGCTGTCTGGGCTCAAACGTGCTAGCCTTAGCAATGGTGATCCGCCGAATTCCGGACGGTAGAAACTCGGAGTAAGGTCTTGGCCGCTCCACGCTTGACTCTAGACGCTCTACGAGTGGTCCGCTCCACTCTAGACGCTAATCTCTCAACGAAGGAGTCTCTTGTGATCAAACTAGGCGTAAACTCAGTTCTATTCGGTGGCTATGACTTTGCCACCGCGTGTAAGTACATCAAGGCCGCCGGGTACGACGGCGTAGAGATGTCCGCCATCAAGGGTATGTGCGAGCATCTCGATCTGGACAACTGGCAGGCTCAGGCGTCCGAGATCAAGCAGATCGCGGCGGACAACGAGCTTGAGCTTCTCTCCATGGAAGAAGCCGCGCTCGACGAAGACCGCCTGATGAAGGCGTTCGAAGCCGGTGCGACCATCGGCATCCCCATCATCAACATCGGCCCGGGCGGGAAGTCCGATGTGGAGGAAGACTTCGTGCGTCAGACCGATCTCATGGTCAAGATGGCGGAGAAGGCGGCGGAGTTCGGCGTCACGCTCTGCTGCAAGGCGCACGTCAACGCATGCGTGTACAACACCCCGACCACCCTGCGCATGATCGAGAAGGTCACCAACCCTGCGTTCGGCGTGGACATGGACCCGAGCCACATCTATCGCGCGGGCGAGGACCCGGCGAAGGCGTTGGCCCCGGTGCTGGCACGGACCAAGCACATCCACATCCGCGGCTGCAAAGGCCCCGGCCCGTCCCCCGGCACACCGCCGCTTCAGGCATGCGGACGAGGCGATATTGACCTGATGGCCTACTGCAAGGTGATGGTAGACGGCGGATACTCCGGCCCGGTCTGCCTGGAGGTCATCGGCGCAGGCGGGATGGAACTCCCGGATGTCGCAATCATCGCAGCCGAGAGCTATGGCTACCTGAACGCGTGCCTCAGATCGCTTGGAGCGAGATGAGCAGGAGCGGTGATGAATGAGCCAAAGCGACATGTTGGAGGAACTCAAGAACCTTCTAGCGGAGCTTGATGAGCCTTCGATTCCTACTTCCGAGGCCGAGATTGGGTCAAAACTCCGAGGCAGCACTGGTGATCACCCGAAAGATCAGCTTCCATGGCAGTGGCGCGCTGAGCTGATGGCCTTTGGCTTCTGCGAAGACTATCGGGACAAGGCGACTGGATGGGGTACGTACTTCGGCCCGTTCAGCGTGCTGAGAAATGAAGACGGGACTTGGTCGGAGGCACCCAGCATCAAGCTCGTAGATGATCAGGTGCTGGCTGTCCAGTCTCATGACATTATGAACACTCGGAGTTGAAAAGATAGAGAAGCATGCGGTAGTCTCTTTGATGATCGCCAAATCAAAAAGGAGACTACG
>JANYKG010000043.1 GCA_025358205.1 Armatimonadota bacterium | reverse complement strand
TCGTCATAGGTGTACGCCGAGATCAGACTCGTGCCGCTCGTTACGCGCTTCAGCCATCCGTTGGCATAGTACTTGTACCCAACCGCAGGCTGCGTCCCGTTCGTCATGCTCGTCTTCTGGCCAAGGTTATTATACTCATACATAATCGCGGCGTGACCGCTCGGCGCAGGCGGCGTGTAACTGATCAACCTGCTCTGCCGATCATACAGGTACTCGCTGGTTCCCACGTCACTCGTCTTACTCAACGTGAGCCTGCCCGCGCTGTCATAGTCATAGGCGTTTGTCACGTCCGCGCTGGTGATCGCCACCACCGGCCAGTTGTAGTGGTCATAGTCCACCTTCTCCACGCGGTTCAGTTCGTCATACTCATACGCGGTCACTACGCCCGCGCCGTCCGTCTTCCCGACCAGGTTCCCTAGCTCATCGTACTGGAAATACTCAGAACCCAGAGGACTGGGATGCTCAATCTGAACAACCCGGTTGTTCTGGTCATAGGTGTACGTCGTGGTCCTGGCTTCATAGTCGGTCAGGCCGCCCACGATCTTCTCTATCCAGGTCGTCACTGTCTGAGTATTCCCAAAGCTGTCATAGGTATACTCAGCCAGGGGATGAGCCGGACTCGATCCCTGAACATCAGTCCAGGTCTTCGTCACCCGGCCTGCGTCGTCATATTCATAATACGTCGTGCGCCCGTCTTCATCCTTCGACCATTTCAGCCCGCAGCACGTCTCGTAGTAGTTCTCGGTATACTTGGTCGGGCTGAGCACTGTGCCAGCGTAGATAGTCCTCAGCGGATGTCCAAGCTTGTCGTAGGTGTAGCGGATCGTGCCGCTACCCAGACCGGTTGCATCCGTTGTACTCGCCACCCTGCCCATCTCATCGTAGACCGTGGTGCTTGACTGATCGGCGCCATATGTCGTCTCATCCGGCCCGGATGCGTACGGGTAGCTAACCGATGTGGGACCCGGCTGCACAGCGCCGCTTCCGTTCACATAGGAGTACGTTTTTGTATAGTCGGGGTGGCTCACGCCCGAATCCGTATCAATCCCCGGTACGGTCTCAGTTTGGAGCATGCCCTTCTGATCGCCGCTGGTGTAGTAGGCCATCTCTTTCTCAGCGGTAATGCCAGCCCATTCGGTGTCGGACGGCGGGTTCCCGCTTATCAGCCCGGAGACCTTGATGGCCGTCACCTTGCTCGGGTCAGTGGTACCCCGCTCGTAGTATGTGAAGAACGGCACAGAGTTGCGCACACTCGCAACGGTCTTGACCCACGGGCCGGTCGGGTAGTATGTGTATGCCTCATACGAACCGTCGGGATGGGTAACCTTGGTTGCGAGCCCATCTTCATTGTACTCCGTTATGGTCTTGCGCCCGAACTGATCGGTAACCCGGTAGACCTTGCCGATGAGATTCTTGTTGTCCGTCGCGACATAGTCGCCGACTGACAAGTCAATATCGCCGTCAACGACCGGGCTCGCATCCAGACCATCCAGATCGTCCTCGGTGTAGTCATCGCCGATGTAGACAGAGTAGGTCGTGGTGTTCTCTCCGTTCGTGACCTTGTGAAGCCATGTCTTGGATGTCACGTTGTTCTCAGTGAGTTCGCCCAGCATGTACACATGTGTCTTGACGAAATACTCGCTCAACGTCACCTGGTCCAGACTGGAGTTGGTAGCATGCTTTCGGGTGACCGCGGTAGTCGCGGTTCCATATGTATAGACCGTCTGGCCGAACACATTGCTCGGCGTGGTTCGCGATCTCTCCGTGACGGTGACCGTCTGGCCGCCGTTGGAGTACTCGTAGGTTGTCTCCAGATCGTTCTTCACCACCCTGAGGAGCCGACTCTCGGGGTCGTAGTTGCCCGATGAGTCCTTGTAGAAGTACTCCACCTTTGAGAGTGCACCGGTACCGGCGTTCGCAGCCGTCAACGTCGGGTAGACGGTTAGCGAGCTGATGCGGTCTACCACCGGGTCGTATGCGGTGACGGTGGTTGTGCCATCCGGGGCGACCGACTGCTCTATCCTTGTTGCGCCCTCTCGGTGCGGATATGACCAGTGAGTGTCACCGGTGTGAGTGTTCGTTCCGTTGAACGTATAGCCGGTGCAGTCGTGGTTGTGGAAGATGACCTCCGTCAGCACTTGCCGATCATCAGTGGCTGACACATCCTCGCGCACGTACTCAACAGCATGTCCGTCGGCCTTCACTACTTTTGTTAGCATAGGGCTGAAGGAGACGTTCTGACTTGCCACGTCGGCATCTGTCAATGGGGCGTAGTAGCTTGTATTGCCTTGCGGGTCGGTTAGCGCGTAACCAGATCGCAGTGGGTCATTGCCCGGCGACGGACAGCCCAGCCCCCAACCGCCGGGAAGACCAAGCGGAAACCCCGTAGGCGTCGGCCATCCACCAGGGTCAGCCTGTATGCCACACGAGCAGCCGGTCTTGCAGATGTAGTAGATGTCCGTGCCGCATCTGTATATGGTGAAACTGCCGCTGTCCGGACATGGACCGTCAGTCTCGCCGCCTCCACCGCCGCCTTGGCCGCCGGCATCAGGAGGCGCGTTCACCGGAATGCCCGGATACCTTGCTCCCGGCGAAGGCGCACCGCCGGACGCACTGCCGCAGCTACCGCTACCACAACCGCCTCCGCCTCCGCCGCTGCCACACTGCTCTACTTCGCAGTCCGGATAGGGCACAACCTTAACTGTCTTCTGTACGAGCGAAGTCCCGCACTTCATCTGAACCTGACGTGATCCGGGCTTATCCCAGGTCAGACGCAGGAAACCACCATAACTACCATGTGCCTGATCCTTCCAGTCTTCCTGAAAATACCAGCATTTTCGCTCACCCTCACCACATGTCTGCAGTTCCCCATTGTCATCCTGATAAGCAGTGCATGCCCATTCCGGATGGTTAAATCCACTCTCACCACCATTCATGATGACAGAATAGTCCACACTATTCCCTACGCAGGCTGTATCCGGACCAACAATGCCGGTTACTGCCAACCCTTTGCAGTCCACGGCGTCTGGTGTTGGCGATGAGCCGCAGTAATCCACATTGATCCAAGCATCCACATAGTTGTGTCCATCACCCAATACCACTTCGCCATGAGCTGTATGGAGATGCTGACCAGTCCAGTTGTTGTCACAGCCGGTGCATGGATATTGAGGTCCCTGGGTTACTGACCCACCATAGCTAACTGAAGGATCGCACCAGTAGTAGTGTTCTGGCAGTTCCTCGTTATATTTGAGCCGAGGGCCACAGTCATAAGCCGCGCAGTGGAAGAACATATGCGCGCCAACTCTTCCGCAATTATCCTGGTTTGCCCATCTTTCGTCGCCTGCGGCATCTCGACTCGGTGAGTGCAACGGCCATACATATTCATCTGACAGCGCTGGCAATGCGATCAAGAGTGGTATCGCTAGCGCCATTATTGCTCTAAGGTATGCTGATCTGCTCATTTCGCTGTTCCTTCCTCCCTTACCTCCGAATCAGCAGGTATGGTCGCCGGACCGATGAATACCGAAGCAAGATCCGACATCTTAACGAGTGTGGTCTTGTCAGCCTCCAACTGAAGATAGTGGTAGCTGAACAGCACTATCCCTTTCGCAGTGGATGCCCTTGTCGCACAAATCTGTTCGGCTGCAGCAGCTGCTGTTAACTTGTATGTGCCGATTCCGATGTAAATGTGCCTACCTGCGGCACTCGCGACTGCAGAGGATGCAATCCCTGACATATATTCCTGTGAAGAAGATAACATTGGAACAAGGAAATCCACGAGTCCCTCTCTCGCCCATACATCCCATTCCTGAAGAGAATCTTTCCTGGTATCATTCGGGCTATACGACGCAACGCATACAGACAGCGCTGCAGATGGCCTAATCGCCTTGATCGCGTTGTGTACTCCGCGTATCAAATTGGTGACCTGCGCGGTCCGCCATTGTCGCCAATCCTCGTCCGTCGTCGCAGGTATGCCTGTTCTCTGGGCAATCTCGTTGAATTTGGCCACGCTCCCAGAGTTATAGCCCGCGTTTGGATCTCGATACCCCGGATCTTCCAGATGAATCCCGTCCACGCTGTACTTCGTGAGAATGTCGCGCACTATGGCAACGAAGTTGTCCTGCACGGCGGGCAGTCCGGGGTCCACAAAGACCCTACTCTTTCCAATGGTCGTCTTCCCGTCTTTGTCTGACATCAGCCAATCTGGATGCACTTTTGAGATATGGTTTCCCCGATCCTCAACATTCCAGCCCGTGGTCTGCGCGACTTCGTATACTGCGAGCCATGCATGCACCTGAAGTCCGGCGGCGTGCGCCTGCCGAAGGATATCGGCGAGCGGGTCGTAGTCCGCTGCCACGCCTTTGGCTTTGGGTTCCAGCGCGGATTGGTAGTACGCATCTCCGCGCTTCCTAACCTGGACGAAGATAGCATTGAAGTTAGCGTCCTTCGCGGCTTTCACCATCTGGGTCACCTCGGCATGATTTGCCAGTCCAGGGTGAAACGCGTCTACATAGAGTCCGCGGAACTCATCCGCCCCCTGGGCCGCCGGTATGGCGGTGAGCAGGCAGACGGCGGCG
Organism: Armatimonadota bacterium; assembly: GCA_025358205.1. Lineage (GTDB taxonomy): Bacteria > Armatimonadota > UBA5829 > DTJY01 > DTJY01 > JANYKG01. The sequence continues at coordinate 517 of JANYKG010000043.1, read as the reverse complement.
ACGAGCGCCAGAGCAAGGATGTGTCTCATGAGTGGAACCTCCTTCTGACAGTGGAGACGTGGGAAGGCGTGACGCGACAAGGTGCGGGCGTGGATAATGTGGCGTGTTGTGTGATTCCAAGCGTTAGTACTACCAAGGCCAGCGTACTCCCGTATACTTATTTACCACTTGATTGATACTATACACCTGGGTGAACCACTTGTCAATAGCCTGGACGAAGATAATCACGCGAAAGACCCGATGGCATCGTACAATATGCCATTCAAGAATGGTGCTGCAATACTCTCTTACTACAGAGGCAGGATGGGGTCAGACGCCAACCAGAGCCGCAACCGCACAGGCGTTGGCCTAAAGCTGGAGAGCAGCCGTTTCGCCATCGCTGGTGAGTATATCCAGGGTGTAGAGGGCGGTAACGACGTGAACGGCTGGTATTCGCAGGTGGGATACAAAGCCAACAAGTCCAGCATGTACTTCGTGAAGTGCGACGCATATGACGAGGATATCAGCAGCGCCAATG
>JANYKG010000034.1 GCA_025358205.1 Armatimonadota bacterium | reverse complement strand
GTTCTCTCCGTACCGAAGCTCCTGCACCTTCTCGAACCGGAGGCTGACCACGCCGGGGAACTCCTCCTGCGGCATGAACTTGCTCTGAAGGTAGCCGGAGATCATCGTGTCGTAAGCGGCGGTGTGCGTGAACGCCTTGGTCGCCAGCAGCGCGCGGGTTTCCATCGTCGTCCAGCCGTCGCTCGCCTTGATCTCGGCGATAACCGACGCGTAGTCCGCCGGGTCCACCACGATGGTGACCGACGCAAAGTTCTTCGACGCCGAGCGAACCATTGACGGCCCGCCGATGTCTATGTTCTCGATGGCATCTTCCAGTGTCACGTCAGGATTGGCGACGGTCTTGGCGAACGGATAGAGGTTGACCGCGACCAAGTCAATCATGGTGATCCCCTGCTCTGCCGCCTGCTTCATGTGCTCCGGCTTGGTTCGGTCGGCCAGAAGTCCGCCGTGAACTTTGGGATGAAGGGTCTTGACCCGGCCTTCCATCATCTCAGGAAAGCCCGTCACGTCCGAGATGCCGATCACGTCTATACCGGCAGCCGCGAGCGCCTTCGCGGTCCCACCGGTCGAGACGATCTCGACGCCCATCTCGCGCAGAGCCTTCGCAAACTCCACCACGCCCGTTTTGTCTGATACGCTTATCAGCGCCCGCCTAATCTTCGACACTCCAGTGACCTCCATCTGCTGTCATCAATCACTACTTCGGCAAAACGTGTACTACCCGGCCTTCGACCTTGAGTCTTCCTTCGGCGAAAAGCTGCACGGCCTCAACATAAGCCTTGTGCTCGTTCGGCAGAATCCGCGCGCCAAGGGTATCTGATGTGTCGCCTTCTTCCACCGGTACGCACTTCTGGACGATTATCGGACCGGAGTCATACTCCTCGTCCACGAAATGTATTGTACACCCGGAGACCTTCGCGCCGTAATCCAGCACCGCCTGGTGAACATGCTCGCCGTACATTCCCTTGCCGCAGAACGAGGGAATCAGCGCCGCGTGCGTGTTCATGATTCGCCACTGGAACTTCCGCACGACCTCGATCGGCAGGATGCGCATGTACCCAGCCAGGCATATCAGGTCAACATTGTGCTCGGCCAGCACCTCGAGTATGCGCGCACCATATGCCTCATCGCTGTCAAACTCTTTGGGACTAAGCGCTATCGCCGGAATACCGTTCTCCCGCGCGCGATCCATCGCCGGCACGTCATCCTTCACGCCGACGACCACCGCCACGCGCCCGGTTATGCGCCCATCCGTGCATGCGTCCACAATCGCCTGCATGTTACTGCCGCGCCCGTGCCCCGAAACCAGAACTGCGATGTTGATGCTCATGACTCGATGCTCGATTCTAGATACTAGATGCTCGATTCCGGTCTCCACGTCACCGTGTCTCCCAGTCCCCGCGTCGCCCGTCCCCGTCCCTAAACTATCTGCGTTTCACGGCTGCCCTTGCGGACCTCGCCGATCAGATGAGCCTTCTCGCCAAGCTCGCCCAGCCGCGAGATGATGGTAGTTGACTGCTCACGAGGGACTATCAGCACATAGCCGATGCCCATGTTGAACGTCCGGTACATCTCCGGCTCCGTGACGTTGCCATTCTCCTGGATGAGCCTGAAGAGATCGGGTACTTCCCAGTTCCTGCGGTAAACCACGGCCTGGCAATCCTCCGGCAGTGCGCGGGGGATGTTGTCGTAGAACCCGCCGCCGGTAATGTGCGCCATCCCGCGGACTTCAAACTCCTTCAATATCTGCTGCACAGGGTTGGCATAGCACCGATGGGGAGTGAGCAGCACCTCGCCCAGCACACCCTTCAGCTCGGGCATCTCCTGGTCAGCCCTCATCTTCATCTTGTCAAAGAAGATGTGCCTCACCAGTGAGAACCCGTTGGTGTGGAGGCCGTCTGATTCGAGACCTATCAGCGCATCGCCTGCTTCAACCTTCGCGCCGTCCACAATCTTGTTGCGGTCAACCATGCCGACGATGCAGCCCGCCAGATCGTACTCGCCGCCGAGGTAGAGGCCCGGCATCTCCGCCGTCTCGCCGCCCAAAAGCGCGCACCCAACGCTCTTGCAGGCGTCGGATATCCCCTTCACCACGTCTATCACGACCTCCGGGCTGAGCTGCCCAGTCGCGTAATAGTCCATGAAGAACAGAGGCCGCGCGCCCTGCACCAGGATATCATTCACACAATGGTTCACGATGTCGTGGCCCACTGTATCATGCTTGTTCATCATGAAGGCGATCTTCAGCTTCGTGCCAACGCCGTCAATGCTCGATACCAGTACCGGCTGCTCCATACCTGAGAAATCCGGCTGGTACATGCCGCCAAATGAGCCGACTTCGGTGAGAACCCCTGGTGTGAAGGTGGACTTGATGTACCCCTTCAGCCTCATCACCGCTTCGTTCGCGGCGTCTATGTTCACTCCGGCTTCTTTGTAAGTCGCTTTCTCTTTCATATCAATCCTCCGGTCTGGCGCAGAATCCTTCATGTGCGAACTTGGATACCCTCATCTCCTCAGGCACTGCGATGGGGTATTTCCCGTCGAAACAAGCCATGCAAAAGTGATCTCGTTTCACACCGATGGAACGCACAAGCCCCTTGATGCTCAAGTAGCCGAGACTGTCCGCGCCTATATGCTTTCTAATGTCCTCAATCGGGTTCATCGCCGCGATCAACTCCTGCTGATTCGCCATGTCTATGCCGTAGAAACATGGATACTTGATCGGCGGCGAGCTGATGCGCACGTGAATCTCACGCGCTCCCGCATCACGCAGCATCTTGATTGTCGGGCCGGTGGTTGTCCCGCGAACGATGCTGTCTTCCACCATGACCACGCGTTTCCCGGCCAGCGCTTCCTTCAGCGGCGCGAACTTCATCTGCACACCCTGCGCCCTCATCCGCTGATCCGGCTGGATGAACGTGCGGTGTACGTAACGGTTCTTGATAACGCCCTCGCCGTAGGGAATGCGCGATGCCTGCGCGTACCCGATGGCCGCCGGTGTACCGGTGTCCGGCACGGGCATGACCATGTGCGCGTTGGGACAAGGATGCTCGGACGCAAGCTCGTGGCCCATTCTGCGGCGAACCATGTGCAGCGTCTTGTCGTACATCATGCTGTCCGGCCTGGCAAAGTAGATGAACTCAAAAACGCACAGCGAGTGCCGCACCATCGGAACAGCCTGAATCTCGGTGATGCCGGTCTTGTCTATGATGACCATCTCGCCCGGCTCGACCTCGCGCATGAATTTCGCGCCGGTGAGGTTCAGCGAACATGTCTCCGATGACAGAACGTATCCGCTGCCGTTCAGCTTACCAAGCGCCAGAGGCCTGATGCCGTACTGGTCGCGAACACCGATCAGTTTGTCTGCGGTAAGCACCACGAGCGAGTAGGAACCCTTCGCTTTGACCATCATGTCCGTGATGGCCTCCTCAATGGTGTCCGCACTGCTCCGGGCGATCATGCTCGCCATTACCGCCGTGTCGCTGCTTGAGTCAAAGACCTCGCCCTGGGCTTCCATCTCGGCCCTAAGCTCGCCGGTATTGATCAGGTTTCCGTTGTGGCCTATCGCAATCGGACCCCACTTCGACTCGCTCACGAAAGGCTGCGCATTCTTCAGCAGGCTTGATCCGGTCGTCGAATACCGGTTGTGTCCTATCGCGATATGGCCTTTCAGATCCTGCAGGATGGTCTCGTCAAAAATCTGGCTGACCAGCCCCATGTCCTTGTGAATGCTGATAATCTTGCCGTCCGCCACCGCTATTCCGGCGCTCTCCTGCCCCCGGTGCTGCAGCCCGAATAGACCGAAGTACGCCAGCCTCGCTACGTCCATCCCTTCCGAGAAGATGCCGAATACACCGCAATGGTCATGCGGCCTGTCATCCTGAGGGAACGCGGAGCACTGATTACATGTCATGTTATAACCTATACTACTTATATCCCAAGGCGGTCGAAAATGCAGTCCACATTGCGCACGTGGTGCTGGTAGTCAAATATCTCCCCAAGTTCATCCGCACTGAGAACCGCCGTCACCCGTTCGTCGGATGTCAGCGCCTCGCGGAAGTCCTGGCCGGCCCACGCTTTCGCGCCGTTCTCTTGAACGATCACGTAGGCATCGTCTTTCTCCATTCCATTCTCAACCATCTTAAGCATGATCCGCTCGGAGAAAACCAGTCCGCCCATCTTCTCCAGGTCCGCCTTCATGTTATCCGCGTTGATCTCCAGTCGCGACATGAGCTTGGCGAAAGACTGAATCATGAAGTCCAGCGTCAGACAGCAGTCCGGTATGATCACCCGCTCGGCAGCCGAGTTCGTGTTGTCGCGCTCATGCCACGACACGACGTTCTCCATCGCCGGGATGCTGTTCGAGCGAACCACTCTCGCCAGTCCACAGACTGTTTCGAAGCGCCATGGATTCCGCTTGTGCGGCATGGCTGACGACCCGCGCTGGCCGGGCAGGAACATCTCCTGCACTTCCAGTATCTCGGTTCGCTGAAGGTTCCGCATCTCGGTCGCGAAGTTTTCCAGCGACGATGCGCAAATGCCGATTGTTGTCAGGAACTGCGCATGTCTGTCCCGCTGGATGATCTGCGTGGACACCGGAGCGGCCTTCAGTCCCAACAGCTTGCAGACATAAGCCTCGACTTCCGGCTCAATGTTAGCGAATATGCCGACGGCGCCTGATATCTTGCCGAAGCTGATGTCCTCGCGCGCCTGCTTCATCCGGGCGATGTCGCGTTGAATCTGGGAGAACCAGACCGCCATCTTGAACCCGAATGTGATCGGCTCCGCATGAACGCCGTGCGTACGCCCGATCATCAGCGTGCGTTTGTGCTCTCGCGCGAGCTTGCGGATGACCTCAAGCAGTCCTTCGAGGTCTTCGATGAGGATATCAGCCGACTGCCTGAGACGAAGCGCCATCGCGGTGTCTTCGATATCGTAGCTGGTGACGCCGTAGTGCAGGTGTTTCCCCTCGTCGCCGAGGTTCTCCATAACGGCTTTGGTAAACGCGATGAGATCGTGATGGGTGATAGCCTCAATCTCGTCTATGCGCTTGATGCTGAACTTCGCGCCCGCTTTGATCTTGTCCGTAACGCCCTTGGGAATGGTGCCGAAATGCTCGTGCGCTTCACAAACAGCGATCTCGACCTTAAGCCATGTCTGGAACTTGTTCTCTTCTTCCCAGATCGCCCTCATCTTGGGGAGCGAGTAGCGTGCTATCATGCGGACTCCTTGCATTTGGCCTCGCCTGCTTTGGCTAGGTTTTGTTTGTATTCTTTGATTTTTAGTCGTAGGGTCGGCTCTTTGACGGAGAGAATCTGCGCGGCGAGGATGCCTGCGTTCTTCGCGCCATTGATCGCGACCGTGGCAACCGGTACGCCCGAGGGCATCTGGACGATGGAGAGAAGCGAGTCCATGCCGTTCAGAGCGGCTGACTTGATGGGAACGCCGATAACAGGTAGTGGAGTCATCGAGGCGATCACTCCGGCGAGATGCGCCGCGCCGCCCGCTCCGGCGATGAAGACTTCTATGCCTGCCAACTCAGCGCCCGTGGCATAATCCGCCACAAGCTGCGGAGTGCGGTGCGCAGACATAATTTTGACCTCGTGCTCGACGCCGAGGTCAGACAGGATGTTCGCGGCCTCCTGCATAACAGGAAGGTCGGACTCACTCCCCATAACGATAGCTACTTTCAAACCCACTTTGTGCTCCCCTGCAGAAAAATGAGTGCGGTTGCCTAGCCTGGATTATTCATGCCGTTCATGAACAATGCGGGCTAGTCCTTTATCACACGCGCGGCGATGTCGTGCCTGTAGTGCATGCCGTCAAACTTGATCAAATCAACTGCTTCGTATGCCCGATTTCGAGCGGCCCTAAAGCTCTCGCCCACTGCAGTCACACCCAGCACTCGTCCGCCGTTCGTTACTATCTGATCCCCATCGAACTTCGTGCCTGCGTGGAAAATCGTCACGCCTGCAAGCGCGCCTGCCTCGGCCAGCCCGCTGATCGGCTTCCCAGTCTCATACTTGCCGGGATAGCCTCCCGAAGCGATTATGACACAGACTGCCGCACCATTATAACATTTTAGGCCGATGGAGTCGAGCGAACCCGACAGCGAGGCTTCTATAACCTCGACGAGGTCGTTCTCAAGCATTGGAAGCATGACCTGGGTTTCAGGATCGCCGAAGCGCGCGTTAAACTCAATTACGCTCGGGCCGTTCTTGGTCAGCATGATGCCTGTGTACAGCACACCCGTGTACAAGCGACCTTCCGCCTTCATCGCTGCAATCGCCGGCTTGATGATCGTCTCGATGCACTGGTCGTACAGTTTTTGAGGGACGACCGGCACGGGTGAGTAGCAGCCCATTCCGCCTGTGTTCGGACCTTTGTCAAAGTCGTGGATGCGCTTGTAGTCCTGCGCGGGGGTGAGTGGCGCGATGTTCTCACCGTCTGTGATGACGATAAGCGACGCCTCCTGGCCCTCCAGCCTTTCCTCTATTAGTATGCGGTCACCGGCGTCGCCGAAGACCTTGTCCACCATCATGTCCTCGATGGCTTTGAATGCTTCGGTCTTTGTGCTGCAGACGTACACGCCTTTGCCAAGAGCGAGTCCATCGGCTTTCACGACAATCGGCAGTTCCTCGGACCCCTTCGCGAGATCCTCGATGTACGCGCGTGCCTCCAGCGCATTATCGAACACTCGGAAGTCAGCGGTCGGGATGCCGTACTTCGCCATAAGCTGTTTGGAGAAGACCTTGCTTCCCTCAATGGCCGCCGCCGCACCGCTCGGTCCAAAGGTGGGAATACCGGCTGCCCTGAGAACATCCGCCATACCCGCGAACAACGGGTTGTCCGGCCCGATGATAACGAGGCCTATCCCCTGCTCTTTCGCCAGCGCGAGAATACCCTGGGTATCCATGACATTGATGTCCACGCACTCGGCTATTGAGGCGATGCCCGCGTTGCCCGGCGCACAGTAAAGCTTTGTCACCTTGGGGCTTTGCGCGACCTTCCAGGCAATGGCATGCTCGCGACCACCCGATCCGACTATCAGTACCTTCATTCGCCCATCCTATACTGTTCGAGATTCTCGAAACATGCGTATTTCTGAATAAACGCGAGCTTGATGGTGCCGGTCGGGCCGTTTCGCTGCTTGCTGACTATGATCTCAGCCTCTGCGCTGTTCTCGGCTTGATCCATCGGCCCGGCATCAGCCACAGCCCCATCCGTGTCCATCATCAGTTCCTTGTGATCGTAGTAGGCCTTGCGGTAGAGGAAGACTACCAGGTCCGCCTCAGCCTCAATGGAGCCGCTTTCCCTGAGGTCGGAAAGCATCGGCCTGTGGTCCTGCCGCTGTTCAACCGCGCGGCTGAGCTGGGAGAGCGCGATGACCGGAACTTCCAGTTCCCTGGCCAAACTCTTCAGCGATCTGGCTATCTCGGAGATTTCCTGCGTGCGGTTCTCAGAGCGGCGGTGTCCCTGCATCAACTGGAGGTAGTCAACCACAACCAGGTCGAGGCCGTGCTCCGCCTTCAGCCGCCGGCACTTCGCGCGCATCTGCAGTGAGGTGGTCTCCGTGCTGTCATCAATGTACATGTGCGCGTCGAACAGCCTGCCCACGCCATCCGCCAGGTGCGGCCATTCGTTGTCCTTGATATAGCCGGTGCGAAGCCGGTGCGAGTCCACCTTCGACTCGGAACATATCAGTCTCAGTGAAAGCTGTTCTTTGGACATTTCCAGGCTGAACACAGCCACGGTCTTCTTCTCACGGATGGATACGTGACGGGCGATGTCCAGAACGAACGCGGTTTTGCCCATGGAAGGCCGGGCCGCCACTATCACAAAATCGGACGGCTGAAGACCTGAGGTAATATTGTCCAGATCGGTGAACCCGGTGCGCAGGCCTGAGACACCAGGCTTCTCTCGGTACTGCTGCTCGATTTTCTCGAAAGTCTGGTGGGCCAGTGCGCTGATCGGGGTGAACGCCTGTCCCATGTGCTTCTGCGAAACCTGGAATATCCTGCGCTCGCAGTCATCCACCAGCCCGTCCACGCTTTCCACAGGGCCGTGGCTCTGGCTGATTGTCTGCGTGCAGGCATCTATCAAACGCCGAAGTATGGCCTTCTCATCAACGATATTGGCGTAGTACTCTATGTTCGCCGAGGACGGTACGCTGTCTATCAGCGCCATCAGGTACTCTGTGCCGCCGACATCTTCCAGACGCTTCCGTGTGCGAAGCTCCTCCTGCGTGGTGACAATGTCAACCGGTTCGTTCCGCTCGGCAAGTGATACCAGTGCGTCGAAGATGGTCTTGTGGGCTTCTCTGTAGAAGTCGTCCGGCTTCAGGATTTCTGCTGCCCGCTCAAGTGCGTTGCGATCTATCATCATGGAGCCAAGCGTGGACTGCTCGGCCTCCAGATTCTGCGGCGGAACCTTATCTAATAGGGAGCCAATCTCCATTGCCATGCGTGCTGCCTGTCACCTTGCTGTGGATATGCGTGCGGACTCAGGTACTACTCGGCTGCGATCTCGACCTTCAAGTGGCCCACCGCGTTCTTGTGCAGTCGAACCGGCACTTCAAACTCCCCGAGCGTCTTGATCGGTTCATCAATCTCTATCTTGCGCTTGTCTACCACGATGCCGGCCTGCTTCTCAAGCGCGTCGGCGATGTCACCATTGGTAATTGCTCCATACAGCTTGGAGCCGCCGCCTACCTTCATCTTGATGGTGATCTTGCTCTCATTGATCTTGAGGGCGATATCCTTGGCCTCTTCCAGATTCTTCTCGCTTTTCAGTTCCTCAGCCTTGCGTTTCTTCATGATCTCCGCAAGGTGCGCTCCGTCCGCCGGAACCGCCAGATTCTTCGGGAACAGGAAGTTCCGCGCATAACCCTCAGCCACGTTGATTATCTGCTCACGCTTGCCTATGGCCTTCACATCCGCCGTTAGTATAACTTTCATTTGTTTACCTCTATCCTGGATCATACGCTCGACGCAGTACCCAGGTCACTCGGAGCATCATTCACGAAAAGCGTGAACAACGCGGTCTATCGCGTAAATCTACCGCCAATGGTTAGCTTGTTGTCCCCGAACAGATTGTCCAGGCCGAGCATCAAGCCCCAATTATCCGTAATTTTGTACGAACCCTGCAGGTCTAATCGCATAAGGCTCGCATCGTAAAGATTCGCCGTTCCGAGCACCCTATCCGAAAACTGGTGATCCAAGCCTATGCTCAGCTTCGATGCATAGAGGCCGTACCTGATATCAGTTTTTTTGCCCAGCGACAGTCCCGGTTGAATGATGGTCTTGTTCGACCCACCAAAATCATATATCCCCAGCCGCAAGAAATCGTTGTTCTTTAGCCCTATAGACGTGTGTGCCGTTGCTCGCAGACGGCTCTCGTCAGACACGAAAAGCGTCTCAAGCGTCGGCTTGCGAATGTCTATCTTCGGAACCAGTCCCGGCTTCTTTCCTGCTCCGGGCTTACCCACTCCCAGTATGCCGTTGATATGATCCACGGACTTGCGCGCCTCATTCACCGTACCGCGAGCCTCCTTAACAGTGGCCCGAATATCATCCTGAAGCTCAGAGGAAGTCACCAGATTCTCCACGCTGGTCGTGGTGCGCTCAACACTGCCAGCCGAACGTTCCAGGCTTGCTGCGGAGCGATCTAGAGTGTCTGCCGTCTTGCGCACGGATGCCAAAATGCCTGTAATGTCATTCTGGACTGTACCGGACTTCACGTATGCTGTAAGCTCATTGGTGAGTTCATGCAGGTTCTTGCTGGAGGTGGAAATATCGCCGACTATTGCAACAAAGTCATCCTGCTGGCTATCCACCGTACCCTGTATGGCAGCCAGTGTCTTGTCAAGACGCGCAGTTGCACTATCCAGGTTCGCCAGTATGCTGTCCAGACTGTTCCCAATGTCCTTGCTGCCCAGCACTTTGTTGATATTCTCCGACGCCTCGAACAGATTGTCCATCACCTTCTGCGCCTTCGGAATCAGGTCTTCGGGACGGGCTGGAACCTCACCCGTGACATTAGCGCCTTCCTTGAGAAAGACCTTCACATCTCGATTGGGCTGCACGGCTATGAACTTATCACCAATCAACATACCCACGTTTATAAGAAACCTGGACCCCTTTGGAATGGCATAGTTGTGGTTTATGAGCAGTTTTATCACTGCATTCTGTCGTTCGTTAAGCGTCACTGTATCCACACGGCCAATGGCCACGCCTGCCATGCGAACCTCAGTGCCGTTAGTGACGCCCATTCCATCCTCGAATGTCACGAACACACTATAAGCATCCTTCCTCAATCGGTACCCAGTGAGGAACGATGCCACGGCCAGAAATGCAATCAGCGCAACGAAAACCAGTATGCCTACTCTTACTCCAGGACCTGACATGATATTGTCCTTTTTCTGCAAAATCCATATACCAGTCAGGCTATATGCCCTGGCTGGATGGGGCCTTTCGACTCACCGCGTATAAACTGCCGGACTATCGGGTCGTCCGATCCCTTTATCTCATCGGGAGTCCCGAACGCCATTATGCTGCCATCATGAAGCATTGCAATGCGGTCGGAAATACGAAAGATGCTGGGCAGAGCGTGCGAGACTATTACCGAAGTCACCCCCAGCTTGTGGTGCATCTCATCCATCAAATCGTCAATGATCCCGGTCATGACCGGATCCAATCCACTCGTCGGTTCGTCGTAGAGAAGCACATCAGGATTCATGGCAATTGCTCTGGCCATTCCCACCCGTTTCTGCATACCGCCGCTCAGTTGAGACGGCATCATTTTCTGAGTGCCCGGCAACCCCACCAGTGTGAGCTTCTCTTCTACTATATCATCTATCTCGGTCTTGCTCAAATCCGCGTATCGCTTAAGAGCGAAAGCGACGTTGTCATACACCGTCAGGGAGTCAAACAGCGCGCCATACTGAAACACAACGCCCAACTTCCGCCGCACTTTGTTGACATCATCCTCCGACATTGAAGCGATGTCATCCTTCGCTATGAACACCTGCCCTGAATCCGGGCAGACCAATCCCGCAATTATCTTTAGCAGCGTCGTCTTGCCGGAGCCTGACACTCCCATGATGGAGACGGTTTCGCCTGTCTCAATGCGCAAGTTCACGTCATGGAGCACCTTCTTGGTGTCGGAAGTGTATTCAAGTTTCCTCACGGTTATCATGCTCAGAACCCCTGCGTACTCTAGCTAAACATTAAATCCGCCAGGAAATAGTTGGATACGTATATGAGAATCATGGAGATCACCACAGCGTTCATGGTGTTCTTGCCTACCCCGGCAGCGCCACCCTTTACCGAAAGACCCTGCTGACTTCCCACAATCGCTATGAAGAAACCGAAGAAGATGGTCTTTATCAGGCCCATCACAACGTCACGGACAGTCAGCCAAATGCGAGTGGACTCTATGAACGAACTACCGGTGACGCCCTTCGACACCGAAACCAGATAACCCCCGTAAGTGCCCACCACGATGCCGATCATTGTCAACACCGGAAGCATAATAACCAACGCCAGGAGCCTGGGGGCCACCAAATACTGGATGGGGCTAGTGCCGAGTGACCTCAGCGCGTCAATCTGCTCGGTCACCTTCATGGTGCCGATCTCCGCAGCTATGGCAGAACCCGCTCTGGCTGCCACTACAATAGCGGTCAACACCGGGGCAAGTTCCCTCGCTACCGACATAGAAACTCCGCCGCCGACTAGATTGCTCACACCGTATTGAACAAACAACTGAGCCGTGTAGAGAGAAAGAACCGCACCGGAGAATGCCGTGGTCACCAATACAATTGGGACTGAGTTCACGCCGATGAGCGCCATCTGGTTAAGTGTATCTCGGACGCTTACATCGCCTTTGACGATACGTTTGAGGGCATCTGCGGCTATCCCGGCAGCATCGCCGAAGAAACCGAAGAACTTGTAGATTTGAGTGTAGATCGCACGTTCGGAGGCGAATACCGCCGATTCCAGTCCGTTGGCCACGATGACACCCCAGTGAGAGTAGAATCCGGCCATACAAGGATTATGTGGCCGGTACTGACAACAAGACCGCATTATTCACGAACAACGTGAATAATGTTCTGAAGGCTCTGGATTATTCAGTTCATGAATAATCCAGACTACGCCATTATAGCCCAGAGGCGACTGGTTTGTAAACCAAGACAATATGTCCTATCCCTTGTGGATAGCTTCTCCGTCCACGTCCAAGGCAGCTTCCTTCACCACTTCCGAAAGCGATGGATGAGCATGAACAGCGCCGGCAAGAACTTCTATCGTCGCCTCAGACTCCATGCCGACGACCGCTTCGTGCAACAAGTCGGTTGCGTGCGGGCCGATGATATGGCAGCCGAGAATCTCACCGTACTTGGAATCCGCTATGAATTTCACAAAACCGTCACGCTCGCCCAATCCCATCGCCTTGCCGTTTGCGCGGAAGTGGAACTTGCCGACCTTGTAGTCTATACCCTGTTCTTTGGCGTCTTCCTCGCTAATACCAACAGTGGCGACCTCCGGCGTAGTGTAGACTGCCGACGGAATAGCCTTGTAGCTCATCGTGCTCTCACGGCCCATGATGTTCTCCGCAGCCACAACGCCTTCTTCAGACGCTTTGTGCGCCAGAAGCATGCCGCCCACCACGTCGCCTATCGCGTAGATGCCGGGGACGTTCGTCTGCATCCGCGCGTTCGTCACTACACGGCCACGGTCAACAGTTACGCCCAACTCCGCAAGCCCTAGACCCTCAGAAACCGGGCGGCGACCCACAGCGACGAGTATCTTGTCAACGGTGATCTCCTGCTCAGACTCGCCGGTAGCGATGGTGACGACTTCCTTGCCCTTCTTGTGCGAAACCTTAGTGGCGCGCGTGCCGGTGAGAACCTTGATGCCGGCCTTTTCCAACACTTTCTTCAGTTCCACCGCGATCTCGGAATCCGTGCGCGGAAGAAGTTGGTCCATAAGTTCGACAATCGTGACCTGCGCCCCAAGTTTGGAGAACATGTAGCCCCACTCAACGCCGATCGCCCCGCCGCC
>JANYKG010000025.1 GCA_025358205.1 Armatimonadota bacterium | reverse complement strand
GCTCTCCAATGCAAGCCGCACTGCCTCTTCCCGAAACTCTTCCGTGTATCGCTTTGCCATTCTTGAACACCTCTCCATCTATTATACACTTGGTGTCCACTTTTTCGGCGGAAGACCATTGCGGGATCTGGAAACTACTCCGATGCACTGATCATCGACTACAACACGGTGGCCGGTAATACTAGTACTTACACCACCAGTGGTGGCATCTGTCTGATCTTTCCATACTATGCACGGGTTGCAGACAACATCGTATCTTCAAACACCTATGGCATCTGGAAATCTGGCACACCGACGGTACTCTCTCTGCAGCGGAACTGTGTGTATGACAACGGCACGAACTATGCCACTGGAATCTCGCATCCATCGGACATAAACGTTTCGCCACAGCTTTACTCACTGTGGAGGCTGAACTCCGGTTCGCCCTGCCGCAATAACACTACCGATCCGGGGTATACAACCAGCATTGACATAGATGGGCAGTCCAGACCCAAAGGTGGGTACCACGACATCGGATGTGACGAGTACTATGAATAGCATCATGGAAAAGGAGTTGGATGAAACGATGAACAGAAGCAGTAGTTATCTTAGGCTTGGATGGCTTGGCACATGCATCGCCGCAGTGGTGCTGTCATTGCTCCCTTCCGTGCTTCATGCGAACGATCTTCTGCCACCCTCTTGGCGCGGCGAACCGGGGACCACATACCAGCAGTGGAGGTTCGATAGTCACAGCTTTGTTAGCCCAGAAGTTGCCGTTAACCCCTACGGAAACCCGTGGGCTGATACTACCGGCGGATACGCCGTTCCCGATAATACCGGCAGGCAAGGCGTACTTATACTGAACTTCGCCCATATGCTCGCATCGGTGCCAATCGCCCCTGCGGGCAGCGCTGGCGGCTACGCGTACGTTCAGTTTCAGATAACCTACCTCGACTTCAAGAGCCAGGTTCCGAATTGGGAGTCTGACAATGGAAGGCCCGGAATTTACGCCAAGTATTCCTCACCGATGGACCCGTATGACTTCACCAGCACTCCCCCGGGAGATCTCATTGACGAGCAAGATGTTGTGTTGGAATCTGGACTAGCGTTGACCGGCGAGACATATAATTGGCGGCTATGGCGAAGCCTCTGGCGGGTTCAACCAGTGACTCCCACAATGACATTCGCAATCGGGCGTCAATTGACCCCAGGTGGGTCAAACGAGGTCAATCTGGACGACGTGGTGATTGATACCAAGCTTGTTCCTGAGCCATCATCATTTGTTGCACTTGCCAGCCTGATGACAGGCTTCGCCGCTGTCATCAGGCGCAGGAGGTCGTAACCGCAGATGAATGGCCATGTACGGTTACGTCTAGGGTAGGCAGACTGCACGGCATCTCAGAGTCTCTTGCCGCAAACCCCAAGAAGTTGCACATCGGCGCGAAAAGTGGTAAAATACGCGATGGTTTTGCCCCGGGAACGGGCTTGCGCCGAACCATCGCCTTTTCATCCCTCTCGGGCTGACATCCGATCCGGCTGCACATATTGTTTCCGGCGCCCTGCGGTTTGCTTTTTCGCAGGGCTTATTGTTCGCCCATTGGCCCGCATTCTTCATGAGAAATCATGAATGATGCTGAGAGGGCCGCGGATTATGCGGGATGTGCATAACCCGCGCGAGGGAATTACTATCAAGCACCAGGATTCACACTAAGGAGGAGTATCAGAATGGCAGACAAGAAACGCGTGTACCTGTTCCGTGAGGGTAACGCTACGATGAAGGACCTGCTCGGCGGCAAGGGCGCAAACCTTTGCGAGATGACCAACATCGGACTTCCGGTTCCCCCCGGATTCACCATCACCACAGAAACATGCAACGAGTTCACCGTACTCGGCAAGCTTCCTGACGGCCTTTGGGAAGACGTAATCGCCGCCCTCGCCGATGTGGAAAAAGACATGGGCAAGAAGCTTGGCGACGCATCGAACCCGCTGCTGGTATCCGTCCGCTCCGGCGCGAAGTTCTCCATGCCCGGCATGATGGACACGGTCCTGAACCTGGGACTGAACGAAGAGACCCTGAAGGGCATCGTTGCAGCGACCGGCAATGACCGGTTTGCGTACGACGCATACCGCCGCTTCCTCATGATGTTCTCGGACATCGTCCTTTCCGACGAGTATCCGAAGCTGAAGAAGCATCACTTCGAAGTGATCTTCGACGCCGTCAAGGAAAAGCTCGGCGCGAAGGTTGACACCGAAGTTGACGCTGCCGGCCTGAAGGACCTCTGCGCACAGTACAAGGTCTACTTCAAGGAAGCCACCGGACGCGAGTTCCCGACCGACCCGATGGAGCAGCTCAAGCTGGCCATCGTTGCTGTATTCAAGAGCTGGAACAACGACCGGGCCGTCATCTACCGCAACCGTGAGAAGATTGCTCATGACCTGGGAACAGCCGTCAACATTCAGACCATGGTCTTCGGCAATATGGGCGACGACTGCGGCACCGGCGTGGCATTCAGCCGCAACGCCGCAACCGGCGAGAACAAGCTCTTTGGCGAGTTCCTGAAGAACGCTCAGGGCGAAGACGTGGTCGCAGGCGTGCGAACCCCCGAGCCGATTGACCAGCTCGAAGACGAGTTCCCCGCTATCTACAAGCAGTTCTTCGATATCGCTCACAAGCTCGAAGATCATTACCGTGATATGCAGGACATCGAGTTCACAATCGAGAAGGGCCGACTCTTCATACTGCAGTGCCGCTCCGGCAAGCGAACCGGCGTCGCCGCTGTAAGAATCGCTGTCGAAATGGTGGCCGAGGGACGCATCAATAAGGAAGAAGCTCTCACCCGAGTGCCGGCAGAAGCGCTTGAGCAGCTCCTTCACCCCAGAATCAAGAGCGCCGGCAGCCTGAAGCCGATCGCCAAGGGTCTGAACGCAGGCCCCGGCGGAGCGTCCGGCAAGGTCGCGCTGGATTCCAAGGTCGCAATCGCCATGGCAGCAGCCGGCGACAAAGTCATCCTCGTCCGCAAAGAGACGAACCCGGATGACCTGGGCGGCATGCTCGCATCCGTCGGCGTTCTGACCGCGCTCGGTGGACGCACAAGCCACGCGGCATTGATTGCCCGACAGTACGGCATCCCCACGGTCTGCGGTTGTGGCGCACTGAAGATCAACGAGGCTGCAAAGACGTTCACAGTGGACGGCGTGACGGTCAAGGAAGGCGACGTCATTACCATTGACGGAACCCTCGGCCTGGTGTACAACGTAAAGCTGGAAACCGAGCCTGCCACCGTTACCGGCGACTTCGGCACCTTCATGGCATGGGCCGATGAAGTTCGCAAGCTCGGCGTCCGCGCAAATGCAGACACCCCTGAGCATGCGGCAGAAGCAGTCGCACTCGGCGCGGAAGGTATCGGCCTTTGCCGCACAGAGCATATGTTCCTCGGCTCCGACCGTGTGCCGCTGGTCCGCAACATGATCCTGGCCGAAGACGAAGCCACCCGTGACGCCGCGCTCGCAGCTCTGCTTCCCATGCAGCGCGCAGACTTCGTGGGCATCTTCAAGGCCATGGACGGCAAGCCGGTCACCGTGCGCCTGATTGACCCGCCGCTGCATGAGTTCCTGCCGAGCCTCGAAGAACTCCTCGTGGAGATCACCGAGATGCGCTGCAAGAACCCGAATGCGCCTGAGCTGAAAGAGAAAGAAATCATGCTCAGCAAGGTTCAGGATATGCATGAGCAGAACCCGATGCTGGGTCTGCGCGGTTGCCGCCTGAGCATCTACTTCCCGGGCATCGTATCCATGCAGGTTGCCGCCATCATCGGCGCGGCGTGCGAAGTCAAGAAGTCCGGCATGGATGTTCACCCCGAGATCATGATCCCGCTCATCGCCACCGTGAATGAGCTGACCTGGATCAAGACCCGGCTGGAAGACACCGCGAAGAAGACCATGGCCGCCGAGGGCGTGGAAGTTGACTACATGTTCGGCACCATGATCGAGATCCCGAGAGCGGCGCTGACCGCCGACGAGATCGCGAAGGAAGCCGCATTCTTCAGCTTCGGCACGAACGACCTGACCCAGATGGGTTACGGAATCTCCCGCGACGACGCCGGCAAGTTCCTGCCGCTGTACATCAGCGAGCAGATATTCAAGAACGACCCGACCGAGACCATTGACCAGAAGGGTATCGGCAGGCTGATGAGAATCTGCGTGGAAGATGCCAGAGCGGTAAACCCGAAGATCAAGCTCGGTATCTGCGGTGAGCACGGTGGAGAGCCGGACAGCGTGAAGTTCTGCCACAAGCTTGGCCTGAACTATGTGTCCTGCTCGCCGAAGCGCATCCCGGTTGCCAGACTCTCAGCGGCCCAGGCCGTGATCGAAGAGCGCGGCACCGGCGTGTCGAGAGACAAGTAAGGCATTTCGGATTTCGGAATGCCTGCCCTGAGCTCGTCGAAGGGCGGATTGCGGAGTCCCGGATACTCGATACCAGCCTCCCTCTCCCATTATTGGGAGAGGCCTGCGGTTCGCGGAGCGAATCGCGAGCCCGACAGGTGTGTTACACACCGAGAGGAGTCGGGGGTGAGGGTTCCGGGGTACCCTGCGACTGATATAGATGAAGGCTCGGTTCACCACGAACCGGGCCTTCCTTTCAGTAGGGAATGGACGCTGTCCCGTTCCGAACACGGCGTGAGAGACGGCCCTGCGTCTCGTTTCCCGTAGGAGGTTCCGATGAGTTGCCTATCAAAGAACGCCGCTGTGCTGTGGACCGGTGGCAAGGACTGCGCGCTCGCACACTATGAAGCCGTGCTGGCAGGTCATCGGGTGACTTGCCTGGTCACCTTCGCGCCGGAGTCCGGCGAGTTCCTCTCACATCCGCTGGATTTCATGGGCTATCAGGCAGAGGCGATGGGGCTGCCGCACCGCGTGATCCCCGTCGTCGAGCCGTTCCGGGACAGCTACGTGAACGCCATCCGCGCGCTGGGCGCTGAGCACGGGGTGGATGCGCTGATCACCGGCGACATCGCAGAGGTGGACGGCTACCCGAACTGGATTCGCGAGTGCAGCGAAGGCTCGGGCGTCCAAGTTCTAACGCCGCTCTGGGGCGCAGATCGGCTGGACCTCCTGCACCGGCTGCTCGATCGCAAGTTCCGCGTCGTCATGTCTTGCGTGAAAAGTCCCTGGCTCACGCACGAGTGGCTGGGCCGAGAGATCACCGCCGAGACGATGAACGAACTCCAGGCGCTGAACCGCGTCAACGGCGTTGACCCCTGCGGCGAGAACGGCGAGTTCCACACACTGGTCATTGACTCCCCGCTCTTCCGCCACGCCCTGCAGATAGACTCCTTCACGCCCGAGTCCCGCGACTCCATGCACACCATGCGCATCCACGGGGTCGCGCATCAGGACAAGTAGGCCGCATCTAATATACTGAGGCTACATTGCGCTGGACTCAGATATGCCTAGTCACGCCTTTTGCTGGAGGATTTCTGCATGCCCGAGTGCAACTATGAATGGATCAGTCGATTCCACCGGCATGGGAAGCTTAAGCCACGTGCTGGCAGGAGCTGTGGAACAAGGGTGGAATGATCATCTGGAACAAACGGAGTACAAGATTGGATCAAGTAGCGAATACTGGAAGAACCCTGGGATGCGGCATGGGCCAAGATGGGCCCGTGGTACTTGATCTCTTCAGTGGTGCAGGCGGTATGAGCCTAGGTTTTCAGATGGCTGGCTACCAGATCAAACTAGCGGTGGAGAAGGACATTCACGCGTGGCAGACCCACGATCACAATTTCGGAGAAATCTGCTACCAAGGAGACATCCGTGAGATTGAAGATCCCGTCGCATTTATCATACGGCATGGATTGGCGCACGTTGATGTGATCATAGCGGGTCCGCCGTGCCAGGGGTTCAGCCGGGTGGGAAGAGGCAAGATGCGTAGTCTACAAGAGGGCCCAGTCTACATAGATGACCCGCGCAACAAGTACTACTGCGAATTCCTTCGCTTTGTGGCGGCGATCAAGCCAGCGTGTTTCCTAATGGAGAACGTACCGGATATTCGGTATTACGCCGACGGAGACCGCCTACTTGTGGACAAGGCGAAAGCTTATCTTGAGGGCATCGGGTATGCGGTCTCTACGACGGTACTCCATGCCAATCTTTATGGTGTGCCACAAACGCGCAGAAGGTTCTTCATGATGGGTAACAGGGTCGGGAAGCCGAATGTCTGGCCAGAACCAACGAATGATAATTTCTCTGTCAGCGTATGGCAAGCTATAAGCGATCTTCCATTGGTAACCCACAACCATCGCGAGGATGAAATGCAATATAGCCCGAGAAACGAGTTGACGGAGTATCAGCAACTTATGAGAGACGATGCGGGGACACTGTTGTATAACCATCAGACGCGAGGACACAACGATAGTGACTTGGCTGCTTTCTCCTTGATGCCAGAGGGAGGCAAGTACGTGGACCTGCCCGATCATTATAAGCGGTACCGCGACGACATCTTCCGGGACAAATATAGGAAGCTATGCCGTGAACTGCCCTCATGGACAGTAGAGGCGCATATTGGAAAGGATAGCTACCGATATATATATCCTAGCCGACCTGGTACACCGGAGTCAGCCCGAACCATATCTGTGCGAGAAGCAGCACGGCTACAAAGCTTTCCCGACCGTTTCAGGTTTCGAGGCCCGTTCACGC
The DNA here is from genome assembly GCA_025358205.1 of Armatimonadota bacterium. Classification (GTDB taxonomy): domain Bacteria; phylum Armatimonadota; class UBA5829; order DTJY01; family DTJY01; genus JANYKG01. Next base: position 3,562 of record JANYKG010000025.1, on the reverse strand, counting down.
AGCAGTTCAGGCAAGTAGGCAACGCAGTACCGCCGCTATTGGCCAAGGCGATTGGGGTAGCCATGCTACCCGTAGCCAAGAGCGAGTTGAAAGATCGGGCAGGCTGCCAAGCCCCGCAGACTTTCGTTGCAGCAGCAGGAGATCGGTGATGGATCTAGCTCATGGTTTATGCAAGAAGAGCCAACCCCCTAGGTGCAGCATTTGTCCGATCAACGCGTATTGCTATTCAGTCGTTTCCGACGCGCAAGAAGCCAGAATGCCTTAAGAAGGAGGCGTCAATGGAGCAAGAGAATCAGGATACGAGATACTCATTTCGCCCGCGGGCAAGAATCATGCATACACTCGGCGATGAGTTGATCAGCAACGAGACCGTAGCCGTCATTGAACTGATAAAGAATTCTTACGACGCTGATGCAACGAGGGTATACGTAAAATTCGTTGGGCCGATCAAGGACAGCAGCGGTTCCATTGAGGTGGTTGACAATGGCCATGGTATGCCAGAATCAATCGTGAAAACCACGTGGTTGGAACCAGCTACCCCAATTCGCAAGCGACATCCGCGGAGTATCAAGCTGGATCGCCGCGTCCTAGGAGAAAAGGGCATTGGCAGGTTTGCCGCTGCGCGCCTCGGGCGAAAGCTAGAGCTTGTTACACGCGAAGCAGGGAGTGACATGGAGGTCAGGGCTTACGTCGATTGGGACCAGTTCGACGATGACCGTTTCCTGGACGAGGTAGACGTGACGGTGGAGTGCAGAGCACCTCTGGACATCTGCGGAAGCGGTTCGTTGGGTATCTTCCAGGAAGAGGACAGATGGGATGGCTCTGACCTCTCAGTGGAGGTCTGTCCCGATCACGGAACGATCCTACGGATGATCGACCTCAGAACTCAGTGGACAGATCGGCAACTAGAGCATGTTCACACCGCCTTGTCACGACTGCTAGTGCCAATATGGCAGGACGCAAAAGGGAGGTTCCAGGTCTACCTCCAGTTCCCGGATGGATACGAGCAGCTATCAGGACTGGTTCGACCACCCGATCTAGTGGCCAATCCGCACTACACCATTGCCGGCGACGTGGACGGTTCAGGCAGCTACTCCCTGCGCCTGAAGCTAAAGAACTCCACAGAGGACCTGCGTCTGAGTGGGCGGTTCGAACGCGATCAAAAAGGGGAGGATGAACCGATTCCCTTCAGTTGTGGACCTTTCACAATCGAGGTGCGCGGGTGGGATCGCGAGGAAAAGGATCTGGAGGGTCTGGCTAGGGAACTCGACATGTCTGTAGCTGCCGTACGAACTACACTGGACCGAATGTCTGGAATCAGCATCTACAGAGATGCATTCAGGGTATTGCCGTACGGCGAACCCGAGGATGACTGGCTGCGTCTCGACTCGCGACGTGTCAACAACCCTACGCAGTGCTTGTCCAACAACCAAGTGTTCGGCTTCATAGAAATAGCAGCAGACGTGAATCCTGGTCTGCGCGATCAAAGCAATCGCGAAGGACTTGTGGAGAGCCCTGCCTTGTCGGACCTTCGCACTCTTGCGCTGAAGGTTCTAAATGTGCTGGAAAAAGAGCGGTATAAACTGAGACCACGACGCAATGGTATATCAGAAGACGAGAGTGATCGGAATGACGAGGGGAGAACCGGGGTGTTCACTGGCTTCGACCTGAAGGCTGTTAGTGAGCGCATCAAGGAGCGTTACCCGGATGACGCCGAAACCTTGAGCTTCATCCACAAAGAAGAGGAGCATTTGCAGGCCAAAGTTCGCGAGGTTCAGGAAGTGTTAGCAAGATACCACAGGCTCGCAACGCTCGGCTTGCTTATAGACACTGTGCTTCACGAAGGCCGCGCACCGCTCGGAATGATGCGTAACGAAGCAATCCTTGGCATGAGAGACATCAAAAACACCACTGAAGCAGACTCTTCGTTAGCCGCCACGATGCGGGGACGCCTGGAACTGATTGAGTCCCAAGCAGATGTCCTTTCACGAGTCTTCAAGAAGATCGAGCCTTTTGGTGGTCGCAAACGCGGACGGCCATCAACAATCACCGTCGAAAGGGCTATTGCGAACGCATTCGCTGTGCTTGCTGGAGATGTCGCAGACGTGGGCGCGCAGATCGATCTGCCTTCGACGCACACAGAGGTGACTGCAGACCAAGGGGAGATACAGCAAGTCATAGTAAACCTGTTGCAGAACAGCTTGCATTGGTTGAGACATGTTCCCAAGACAGAGCGCCGGATCGTTGTCTCTGCATACCGTAGCGGCCCAGACCAAGTCGATATCGAGTTTTCGGACAGTGGCCCTGGCGTAAGGTCGGAAGACCAGGACTTCATTTTTGACCCTTATTTCACGACAAAGGAGAATGGCACAGGCCTCGGTCTCACGATCGCCGGTGAAATAGTTAAGGACTACTACAGTGGCGACCTGGAACTGGTAGACAGCGGCCCCCTAGGTGGGGCCACGTTCCATATAGCTCTCAGGAGGCGCATATGACAGCCGAGAATCTCAATCCATGGCGAATTCTCATCATTGATGACGAAGAACGAGTGGCTAGCCAAGTGAAGGAATTCCTTGAAGGCGATGACCTCGGCGGTACAGGAATCCGCCCGGAGGTTGATATTCTTACGGACTTTGGATTGGCGTTATCCACTCTGGCGAAACGGCAGTACGACACGGTCATACTGGATGTCCGCGTCGGGACTCACGAAGGTGACCAAAATAGCGAAGCTGGAGAGACGACTCTGGGAGCGATACGGGCCGCCTGTTTCGTACCGGTAGTATTCTACACTGCACTGCCGCACAAGGTAGAACACCTGCTATCCAGAGTCGTACGCATCGTGGCCAAGGATGATCCGCCACAGATAATCCGGGATACACTACAGCAGTTGGCGGAATCAGGCATTCTGACTCTGCACCGCGCGATGCACCAACACGTGGATCGAGTGCTTCGTGATCATATGTGGGATTTCACCGATGGGATTTTGGATGCCATCGGGGAACCGGCGGACGTTACTACGCTAGCTTACATCACTAGACAACGCTTGGCAGTCTCCCTCACATCGGCCAACATCGCCGAGCTAGCAGAGAATATGGCGGGAATCGCCGACTATGAAGAGGCCCCTAATAAGATACACCCTATCCGCTTCTACATTTTACCGCCAATTGCAGGAGCATTGCCGATGCCTGGAGAACTATACCGCGGCACTGTAGATGGGCATAAAGGGTACTGGGTTGTAGTCACGCCAGCCTGCGATTTCGTACAGAAGAAGGCTGATTGGGTTACCCTCGCATACTGTGAGCCTCTAGAAAACCAAAAGGAATGCACGACCTGGCGAGCATCTGCCAGCAAAGAGAACGCTGGGAAGCTACGCGCTCTCCTCAAGAACAACACTGCTGAGCGGTTCCATTACTTACCCGGGGTACTTGGTATCCCACACCTCATAGTCTGCTTCCATAGATTGATAACAATCGCTCATGATGACCTGGAGAAACTGGACCATATTGCCTCGCTTGATCCCCAGTTCAGTGCCGTGCTTCAGTCCCGGTTCGCCAGACAGCTA
>JANYKG010000019.1 GCA_025358205.1 Armatimonadota bacterium | reverse complement strand
CTCAAGAATTTCATCGGCAACGGCAATGAGCGGCAAAGGTTCAAGCCCGGTAGCTCTTGCAATGTCATCCACCGCCTGCACATCGAGCGGATTATCCATGGCAACCTTGATGCAGTCCTGGAGTTGCTCTATGGGTATGACCTTGTACCGAAGCGCCATTGAGTGCGGGATCAGCCTTGCAACTTCCGGGTCAATCTCCATATCATGCAACTCTATGAAGGGGATGCCCTGCTGAACGCCTACGCAACGTGTGCGTTCGCGCTCGGAGATCATGCCAAGCCGAACCAGGAACTCGCCGATATCTTCACGCATGTCCGTTCTCAACGCGAGAGCGGAGTCTAGCTGTTCGGCGCTTATAAGGTCTTCATTGAGAAATACGGAAGTGAGTGTACTATCGCTTGCCAATTTCTGCCTCAGTCCTGAGAAATAATGGTGGGAGTCAGGAGAATCACGATCTCCGACCGATCCCTGGTTGTCTTATTTCGTCTAAAGAACCCACCTATGATAGGCAAATCCCCGAGCAGCGGAACCTTCGTTATGCTGCGGATATCATCATCGCGTAGCAACCCACCGATTGAGAGAGTTGCCCCATCCTTGACCATAACCGTCGTATGCGCCTCTCTGGTGCTGATCTGTGGATACTCGGAACCCTGCATTTTCAGGTAGGATGTAACCAGACTCACTTGAGGATAAAGGGTCAGAGTAACTTCGCCTTTTCCTCCCACTTTGGCGGCGATCTGGAGATAAATGCCCACGTTTTCTTCTGCTTTGTCGAAGATAGGAATGCCATTTATATTATAGCCAACCAGCTTCGGGTACAGAATGCGATCCCCTATGAGAATGCTGGCGCTCTCTCCATCAATCACAGATATGTTGGGTTCTGCAAGCAGCTTGCCGCCGCCATTCTTCAACAGCGCGGAGATAGCTCCAGTAAACGACAGAGGATCTCTTACCAACTTGCCAAACTTGATAGCAGATGCAGGTTGAGACTCTGTGAGAGCGATATCACTGAACGCCCAGTCTATGCCAAGCGCCTTGCTCGCATTGGAATTCAGTTCTGTAACGGCCACCTTTATGGATACCTGCGCTCGAGCCTTGTCCATTTGGGTCAAAGCATCCTTGGCCAGAGCTACGTCATCCGGCCCGCCATAGACAAGCACAGTGGACGTTAAACCACTAGATCCGCCCTGTCCGGAGCTGCCATACGCAGGCGCTGCGCCTCCTGAACTCGCTATAGGACTACCCTGTTGCGATGATAGCGTGGGCGTTATCGAACCCGGCCCCGCCACCACTTTCAGTTTTGGAAAAAGACCCTGCAACGTAGCAGCTACGTCCACTGCTTTTATGTGTTTGCACTGCCAGACAAGAAGTTGCTCCTCAGGCAGCGCGGGCGCATCAGGCTGGTCAGCCGGCGCCTTTCCCAAAAGCATATATGTGCCATCTGTATTCTGCCAGCGAAAACCCTGAACCGTGGACATGCAGTCAAGTATGGCATCAACCGACATCTGTTTCAGATGCGCTGTCACCGGACCTGCAACCTCTGGACCAACTATGATGTTCACCCCGGAGCACTGCGCCAGCGCTTCAACAACAAACTTGATATCAGTGCCCGTGGCATCTATGTCGTAAAGGTTTGCCTTCTTTGACACGGTGGTTGGCGGCGACACCTGAACCTGCTTCTTCTTTGCCGCGTCCCCTGCCCTTGCCGGTTGCATTCCGACCAAAGCAAGCGCAAAAACAACGGTCAGCAGAAAGAGTCCGCGCTCGCGTGTCCACCAACTGGTTCGGCTGATCAACTTATAATCCTGTGGGTTTTTCATCCTCAATGCGTCCTCTCTTTGCCATCAACTTGATGGTTCCATCAGACAATACCGCTTGATCCGATTTTAGGCTGCACAGCCTGAAGCGAGCGTCTGCCATATCACCAACACGAACGACCTTGATCTGTGAATCTCCGATGCGAAGCACTGCCGATGATTTTCCGCTCGTCAGTACCGTTGCCATTAAAACGAACGTTGGCAGATCGGTCGTTTGTACCGCAGTCTGAGGGTTCTGTGCGTCGCCAGGTGTATCCGACAGCGGTGCAACTAACATCGGCTCTAGCCCTTGACGCACGGAAGGCAACGGTACGCCGGTGGAGATACCGGTCGGCGACGGTACAGCGGCATTGCCCGTACCGGTAGTCTGTGTATCAGTCTGCAGAACCGCAGGCTTCTTGAACGGATTCCTATACGGCCTGCCGACAACACCTATTTGCGTATTGACTTCCGCTGTTTCTGCTGCGACCGGAACCTGTATGACACCTGCCCTTACTGATTGAGTGCTCTGTACTCTGTAAACTGTCACCCCCACAGCCAGCGCCAACACGGCGAGGAGTGCGGCAACGGTCTTGCCTTGGCTTGGATCAGTGCGAAGGATCGCCATTACACAACCCCACTCTTTCTTCTATAAACGGTAACCGTGATCTGAAACTGCACCGCACCGCTGATACCGCTGCCTACTGCGTCTAGTGAAAGTGATTCCAGCTTCAACGGGGTGGAATAGGCGCTCATGCCTTCGATGAGATCCATCACCTGATCATACTGACCACTACCCTTTACGTTCACCTTGTTTGTAGCCCATTCACCCAACGCAGTGTTGCCAAAGTCAATAGACGCAGTTGTTTCTATTCCATCCGGCGCAAATGATTCGATATTCACATGGTGCGCACGCGCTGCTGCGGTCAACTGAACGGCAAAAGCCTCCACGCCCGTTGAGCTTCGACTGATAACCCGAGACCCACCGCTCTGGACGCTTCTTATCTGCACCGAAAGCTTGGTGGACTCAGCCCGCCGTGACTGAAGTGCGCGCTGTGTGTTTGCCGCCACGGTAACGCCAGCCACCCCAACAAACAACATGTATCCACCGAGCACAACAGCTAAGGCAATAGCTGATACGTACAGGTACTTTATCCGATCAATCAGGCCAGGGTATTCTCGAATTTCTTTGACCATTGTCAGTAGGACCTTTCCACTTGAGGAACGCCGCCGGAAACCTGCGTTCCCTGGCTGGGAAGTGCGGACGCCTTATAACTCTTCATTTTGAGTCGCACAGAGAACTCCACCGGTTCAGCGGCATTATGCCCGATTGTTCGAGTGCTGCTAAGCTGCACTGAGGCAAATAATCGGCTCTCACGCAGGCTCCCGATCATCCGCGATAGCGATGCAAAAGTAGATGCGCAACCTTCCACAATCACATCAGGACTCTTGTCGAGATTCTGCACTTTGCTCAGCCACACATCGTCCGGCGCACACCTCATTATAGAGTTTGCCGTGCTGAGAACACCCCTGCTCGACTTGTCCAACTCCGCGCGCCATTTATTCTCAATGACACCCTTGTTAGCAATCGCAAGTTCTTGTTTTGCATTGTTACAGAAGGAATCAGCCTTGGCGAGTTCTACCTTTGCGAGATCAACTCGGTTCGCATACACCGTTCGCATCCCCAAAGATGATATCGTAACCAGAACAGTGAAAACGGTAAGTATTATGATCCTGCGCATCCTTACATGCACGTAACGCCTGTAGAAGTTGCGTTCGACCATTTTCGATTCTGCAAAATTGAAGGCTTTCATGTTTTCCTCACGCCGCACTGACACTGATGGGAGCGACAATTTCCACGTCATCCCAGACAGCCAGACCCATCGCGGTAGTGTACATAGGCGCCCTTCCGACGGATTGTTCTATTCCACTGCCCGCAGACTCCACCGAGAACCCCGAGAACGGATTCCTTATACCGCTGACTTCGATGCCGTTGTGTCGAAGGCAGGTGTCTATGCCGCGGAGAAGTGCGCCGCCGCCACTCAGGGATGTGGTTCCAGTTGTCCCAAGGTAACTACCCTCGGCGAACTGGCTTGAGAAGAATTTCAGCGATCTAGCCGTCTCTCTGATCAGCCTCTCGACCATCGCGCGACAATTTATCTGCAATTCTTCGCCGTCGCGAGATGCAAGCAAAATCCCGTCATCCGTAAGCTTGGTATCGGGCGATGTCTTGATCTTCTCTGCCTCATCAAAGCTTATGCCTAGCCGCTCAGCAACGCACAGAGTAAGATCGTTGCCACCAACGGGAACAGTGCGAGCGAACTCCAGCACGCCTTCGCGCATAACGCCGATGGACGTGCTCTTGGCGCCCATCACGCAATGAGCGCGAGGTTGGCCGCTCCACAGCGCACGATCAGTTGCCCATGCGGCTTCAACGCTTCGCAGCGCTGCCGAGACACTCACATCAGCGGCAATTAGTTCAAGCCCTGCTCTCTCGATGATGTCATATACCATATCCACTGCGGCTGATGATGCTGCTGCAAGCATAACGTGATATGTCTTGGCAGAGCCTCCATCCACAGATGATATGATCCTGTAATCTGATACCGCATCATCCGCCGGGAACGGGGCGCCTCTCACTGCAGCGCCTCTAGCCATGTGATCGAGTTCGTCTTCACTAGAACACTGAAGATGTAGCCATTTCAGGTATACTGATTCCTGTGGGAGACCAACGACGACGTTGTTGGAAATGAACTTGCTGGATGACCAAAGATGTTTGATGGCCTGCACAATGACCGCGCGATCCAGGCTTTTGCCACGGATATCTCCGCTGCGTACAGGAACCGATCCCACGGCGCGGACAGTCATTTCGGAGGCATGCTCAACCAACTCAACCCCTTTGATCGAGTGGCTTCCGATATCAAGACCTACTCTCTGATTAGCAGTATTCGGATCACATTTGATGGCCACTATCGCTACTTCCCTTGCTGTGGTAGTCAATCAGATCGGATGTGCATAATTCCGCGCACCTGCATCATGCATTTCGCGCACAATGCAAAACATTCTTCGCATTACTCACATTCTTTGCGAATGACGCGTTTCTGTCGCTGGTGGGTGATATAGCACGTGGACGTGTATAATAACCACACAAACCCAGTACAAGTATCGGCACAGACCGTCTAAAACTGTAGGAAGACTCGGACGCAGATAAGCCGTGGAACAGTGATCATACAGAGAGCCATGGACTGTTGGCGTTAGACGAGCATGCATGCGAAGTTGACACGTATGCCTGAGCGTGGTATTCTGAGCTATCAGCATAGCGACCGGCTGGCGAACGGACTCATCCGTATCGTCTTAATGGGCGCGGATTGAAGGGAGCAGGAAACCTTGCCAGACGGTCCAGTGGGAAGCTTCGCGTTTGTACTCCATTCACACATTCCCTACGTGATTTCGCACGGGAGGTGGCCGCACGGCACCGACTGGCTACACGAGGTTACGGCCGAGACATACATTCCGTTGCTAAACGCCCTGAACGACCTGGTAGATGAAGGCTATTCCCCAAAGATCACCATCGGACTGACACCTGTACTAGTCGAGCAGCTTGCGGATGAATCGTTCAAGTTCGAGTTCGCTGCCTATGCCAGGCACAGAGCAAAGATGGCCGCTGAAGACAAGAAGTTTTTCAAGAGCGTAGGCGAGGATCATTGCGCCTATCTTGCGGATTTCTGGCACACATGGTACTGGGACGTGCTCCACAGCTTCAAGAAACGTTACGGTCGAAACCTGCCCAAAGCCTTCAAGAAGCTGCAGGACGCGGGGCACATCGAGATAATGACGAGTTCCGCCACCCACGGCTACTCCCCCCTGCTCTCTCAAGACGTGAGCGTTCAGGCGCAGGTGAAGCAGGGCGTGCAGACATACAAAAAGCACTTCGGGCGCCAACCGTTCGGCTACTGGCTGCCGGAATGCGCTTACAGACCGGGATACCGATGGTCGCCCCCTGTTCAGCCGCGCTCGCACAAGCTGGAACCTTACCTCAGGAAAGGCGTTGAGGAGTTCCTGCGAGAGAGCGGACTGAAGTTCTTCTTCGCTGAAGCGCACCTTCTCCAGGGCGGTGAGACCCGGGGCGTCTACATCGAGCGTTTCGGGGCGCTGAAGGACTTGTGGGAACAGTTCGAGGACGAAAACCCGAAGACGTCCGTCGCCAAGACGGTCTATCAGCCCTACATAGTCACATCCGGAGGCGAGAAGGAAGAGCCGGTACACGTTTTCTTCCGCGACCACATCACAGGATCGCAGGTGTGGAGCAAATGGCAGGGCTACCCCGGCAATGAGTGGTACCTGGAGTTCCACAAAAAGCATCACCTCGGCGGGTTGCGGTATTGGCGCGTGACAGGCCATGACGCGGACCTGGGCCTGAAGCAGGTTTATGATCCGCAGAAGGCGGAAGAGGACACGGGATCGCACTGCGCGCATTTCGTGGATATCGCCAAGAACGTCCTTAGAGAACACAAAAAGCAGACCGGCGAACACGGCGTGGTGTGCGCGCCCTACGATACAGAACTCTACGGGCACTGGTGGTTTGAGGGCGTCAGGTGGCTGTACAAAGTCCTGAAGGCCATGCAGGATGACCCCGAAATCGAGTTGGTAACGTGTTCGGAGTATCTGGCGAAACATCCGGCCACCGCGTCAATAGCGCTCCCCGAAGGTTCGTGGGGCGAGGGCGGATTCCACTACATGTGGCTGAACGAGAGCACGGAGTGGACGTGGCCGTACATCTATGACGCAGAGCTTGACATGCGCGCTATGGCCGTGGAGTTCGGGGACAACGAGGCAGTGCAGCCGATGCTGAAGCAGGCGGCGAGAGAATTGCTGCTCATGCAGTCCTCCGACTGGCAGTTCAGCATCAGCACCGGTTCATCGAAGGAGTACGGCGAGCAGCGTCTGGCCGAGCACTACAAGTCCTTCGCGAAGCTGGCCGAGCTGATTCGACAAATGGCGTCAAACAAACCCATCGAAGAGGCAGACTGGAACTACTTCAAGATACGCGAAGAGCGCGACTGCCTGTTCCACGACGTTGACCCGAAATGGTGGGCAGCCTTGGAACACCCTGCGACAGAGAAGGGGTAGAGCATCATCCATCTAACACGGATGGACAGGATATACAAGATAGAAGGGCATGGAGGAGAATCCACGCCCTTCTTCAGTGATCTGACTTGTCTACCGTTCCGAAGCTGAAGGACATCAGGCTGGGATAGGCAGTATGGTATTCGCGCCCCTTCTCACGGAAGTTCCAGGCCAATTCTCTGTCCATGTCATTCTCTGCGTCTTCCTCGGACACGCCGTGTTGGAGATAGAACGCCTTCAGCTTGGCCCGTTCCTCTTCGTTTCGCTCCTTCGGTCCAAGACCTTCGTCGCAGATTCCGCGGAAGACAGCCTCGTCGTACTCTCCCTCAATCGGCGGAAGGAGAAGCCTAACGCAGTCAGTAACTCTTGCCTGAACATTCTTCAGACCCGCCCGGTGCATCAGAATCGTGGTCTTGATTCCGATGTTGTGGTCAACTCCGGTCTGATTTCTGATCTCCCGGTTGATCGTCTGAATCATGGACATAGGCATCGTCTCTTGAGTGTTCAATTCCTCAATGTGGAGCAGCGCATTATGGGCGATCCGATTGGCATCGCAGGTTATCACCATACCGCCGTGCCGGGTAACCCGGATCATCTCCCTGATCGCCCTCATCGGATCCGGAATGTGCATCAACACCGCCTGACTGATCGCGATGTCGAAGGAATCGTCCGCAAAGGGAGCCTCATGCGCCGACGCCTCGAAGAACTCAGCCTTCTCGCCGAATAGCTCCCTGGCCCGCGCGATCAGATCAGGCGACGAATCGAATCCGGTGTACGTGCTGCCATGGGGCATATACGGCATGAGCATCTGGCCGAAGCGCCCGGAGCCGCAGCCGAAGTCCACGACTCTCGAAGGTTGGTCAATGCGCCAGACCTTCGTGACAAGAAACTCCAGGTAGTCGTCGTTGTGGAGCAGGACACGGCTGCTCTCCAGCGAGCCAGATATCGAGTCCCAGTAACCGTCAGGATAGCGTTTTCTATCAGCCATATTCCGACCCCTCACTCATTACTCAGCAGGCGTGATGTTTCCTCCGTAGCGAACTTCACCAGTTTCGCGCACAGACCGGCATGCAGCCCGCGTTTCTCGAACTCAGCGCGGCCTTCCTCAGCCTGCATATCACATCCAGTCAGGTCGAGGCAGCGGACATTGCCGAACTCCTGCTCGAATGCCTCTACCAACCCTGCGACCTTTGGATATGTCCGCGCACGGGCCTCTTTGTCATCGGGGTTTGTGCGCCCAAAGCGAAGACTGAGCGCCATGATTCCGCCGGAAAGCGCGCCGCAGATCTCACCGCATCGCCCCACGCCGCCGCCGAAGCCTGTGGCGATCCGGGGCATCAGATCAGACTCCTCGACCGCACCCGACTCCGCCAGCCCCATCAGGACGGACTCCGCGCAGTTGTACCCCTTGCCAAAATATCCGACTGCGATATCAGCAGGGTTGTTCTTCATACGTGCATCCTCCTCAGCTTCTTATCGCCCAGCTCTGTTTCGGTGCTAAGAGCCGCATGGTTCTATGTTGGAAGTTGGGCGTTCGACGTTGAACGTTCGCATTCTTTATGCGTACTTTTCTCTCACTTTACCGGCAACGACACAGCATCTCTTTGCCAGATCGCTGATGCTGTGCTCTTCGCAGTCAATCAGGTAAGTCGTCAGCCTGTCGCCGAACGGTCCTACCCATTTCTTTGGAAGCTTCTTCGCGCCGATGATCGCGCCCATGATGGAGCCTGCGGTCGCGGCCGTGCAGTCCGTGTCCACGCCGCCCATGACGGTGTACGAGATCGTCTTCTCGAAGTCCCCTGCCCCATAGTACAGACCGGCCACGGTAAGCGCCGCGTTGTTCAGCGTATGAGCCATGCTCATGCCGTCGTACTTCTTGGCGATGCGGTCATGCGTTGCATACCAGTCGGCATCCTTCGCGCACCACTGCAGTGTCTCTTTCACCGTCTCTGTGAGTCGGCACTTCGCGGGTATCTCCGTCAGCCCGACCTTGAGCGCCTCAATAGGATCATCCACCACGAAAGCAGCGGCAATGGCGGCAGAGAAAAACATCTCGCCGTATGTGCCGTTCATGATGTGACTGACGCTGGCATCACGATACGCCATGTCCGCAGCGACCTCCGGCAAGCCCGGCGCGGCATAGGCCCACGGATCTGATCGGATGTCCGCGCCGATCCACTCCATGAACGGGTTGTCCTTGAGCGCGGTCTGCGGCGGCTTCAGACCCTTCTTCAGATTCTCCAGCGCAACGTGCTCGGCCGTGCATGCCATCGGCAGATACTTCAGCCAGAGCTTGCCCACATCTTCGCTCGTGAAATCAATCCCGGCTTCCTCCAGGACGAGCAGCCCCAGGACGGTGTACGCAAGGTCATCGTCAGACCCGATGCGGTCAATCTTTCCCTTCAAGAATATCTCGATTGGGTCTCTGTAATGCTTGCCTCGACGCGGTATTTCCTTCCAATACTCAGCCAGTGGGTACGGCTGGTTGTACATCTCAGCCCATTCCTTGATCTTTGGCCTGCTCCAGCCCTCGACAGGGATGCCCAGCGTACATCCGGCGCCTCTGCCAAGCCACGATCCCAGCATCTTGTCGTACAACTTCGCATCCGTCAGATCATAGGCCATCTTGCGAGGGCCTTTCGATCGAGCCGACTTGATGTCGCCAAGTGATATCGGCTCATGATACTTATCATTGAACGGCGGCTTCATCACCTGCAACTCGCGAGTAAGGCGGCATGCCAAGTCACGGAGTTCCTTCTCAACAGCGGTCACATCAGCGCCTTGTTCTTTTCGCAGGTCCATCCACGACTTCATCCCGTTGAAGTCCGCATCCATTTTGGGGAAGTAGGCCATTGAATAATCTCCTCGTATTGATGATTCTCGTGCGTTAGTTTCCGACAATCGCGCAAATTTGTCAACCCCGACAGTTATGTCCACTAAGCGGAGGAATCACGCCACAAGGAAGCTAACAATAACGGTAGCGTCAAGGTTTGTGTGTACTTTTCACGACTGGTGCTGGGCATCCCACTTTCGGTTCTGATATGCGAGAAGGGCATAGACCATCCTGTTCACGCTTCGTCTGTTGGTAAAGCAGGATATCGTTCGAGTTCTCCTTCGCACCTCTTTGAATACTCTCTCGATCGAGTTGGTGGTGCGCATAGTTACTCGGTCTGCTTCGGGCAGTTCAAAGAAGTGGAGCATCTTGTCTATGTCCTGAGTCAGGCATCGGACCGCTTTGGGTTCGATGCCAATCCATTGTTCTCTCCACTGCTTGAATACTGCCACAGCTTCTTTCCGGTTCTTGGCAAGGTATATCTCCTTCGCGCCCGCAAGGCATGCCGAAGCATTCGCCCGCTTAAGCTTGCTTGCCATGTTTCTGAGCTTATGAACCCAGCATCTCTGGTGCGGTACATTCAACCACATCGTCTCCAATGCCGCTTCTATACCTGGATTGCCGTCCGTCGTTATCAGCTGAAGGTTTCTCCCTCGGAATCCACGCGCATATAGCCCTTCCAGAAAGGCCGTCCAGCATACTTCAGACTCCGATTCCACCTGGCTGAACGACAGTATCTGTCTTCTGCCCTCAGCGGTGATCCCCATCGCCACCAGTATGATCCTCTTCTCTGCGCCCAGCGCTGCTCGGTTCTTCATGACCACTCCATCAAGCAGCAGATACTCCCACTCATCCGTCAGATCGCTTCGCCAATACTGCCTCAGCAGATCGTCAAGCCCCTTGCAGATAGAGGATACCGTTCCTGCCGATACTTTGTAGCATAGAACTCGCTCAAGCACTTCTCCCACTCTGCGCGTGGACGGACCTGATAGGTATGTTTCCAGGATGAGTTCCTGCGCCTCTTTGGTCAGCAGTCCTTTCTTGTCGAACAGCTCCTGATCGTATGTGCCTTCCCTCAACCTTGGCACTTCAATCTCCGCCGTGCCGTAGGGTGTCACCAGCTTTCGGATATATGTGCCGTTGCGCCAACCATGACGGCCGTCGCTCCTCTCATACCACCCGGCCCCGATCTTCCTGTCTGCAGCATCCCTCAGAGACGACTCAACAAACCATTTCAGACTGCGAGTCTGGAACTGCCTGTACTGCCCCCATGTCGCCCCTTCACCCCTAATCTCTTGCCAGGCTGCCATTGCTTCTTCGATGCTGTCGGCGTATACTTCTATCAAGGCGTGTTCCTCCTTCTTTCTTGGTTCCTCAACCCAAAGTTTAGAAAGAGGGATGCGCCTTACCTACCCAATTCCGATTCTACACACAAGAGTGTACACTGCCAA
>JANYKG010000193.1 GCA_025358205.1 Armatimonadota bacterium | reverse complement strand
ATCTCGTGTGGCAGTCGGTGGACTACCTTGAAGCTGCGAAGAGGTTCGGCTCGCGAATCCACCACGTCCACTTCAAGGACTGTGAGATCAACGAAGGGCTGCTGGCAGAGAACGGGTTCTTCAGCGGCGGCTGGTGGCGGTACCGGATTCCGGGTCTGGGCGTGGTTGACTGGGCCGGGTTCATGTCAGTGCTGCGTGAAGTCGGCTTCGACGGCGGCGGTGCGATCGAGCACGAGGACGGCGTCTTCCAAGGCGACAAGTGGGAAGAAGGTCTCCGCATCGGCTACAATCACCTCCGCCCGCTGATAATCAAGAAGTAAGGCGACGGTCTAAGGTGCAGCACCTGATGTAGGGACTTTCCGATGGCAAGCACACGCTCGACGGTACCGTCAAAGGCGTCGGAGTCGCTGAAGAGCACATCTCGGCGCCAGCGAGTAGCAGAGATCTACACGCCCGAGTGGTGATTGGCAAAAGAACAGTCCAGCTGCCGAGCGCAGCCCGGTTTTCGGGACAAACCGAATGAGACAGCACCAGATTCCAAAATGCTATCTTAAGGCTTGGCTTGACCCATCCACGGACAAGAGGGAAACACCGCGTGTCTGGCTGTTCAGCACTGCTGGAGATTCACTTGGGTGGGAAACCCCGAAACGACTTTTCCGCCAGGACGATATGTACACACTTGTCCTCTCTGACGGTACAAAAGATCAGATAATTGAGGAGAATCTCAGCAGACTGGAGACATGGTTTGCCAAGATACGGACTGACAGACTGGAGCGCGGAATGCTGCCGAACGCGGACGAGCGTATGCGGCTCTGCGCATTCATCGCAGCGATGCATTCTCGGACAAAGGTGATGGAGCAGCATCATAGGAGTCAATGGTCGGAAGTCCAGCAGATGATGGATGCCATGACTGAGAGGATACTGCTGACTTCACCGGAAGATCTCGCTAGCATGATTTCCTCCGATCCCCTGTCAGAGAGGTCGCTTACGTACGAAGACGTGAAGAGTGTCGCTGAGCAACCGCTCCAGCATATCCTTCCGGCCATGGTACGTCAGTCTACTCCAATGCTATATAGTATGGACTTTGCTGTACTAACTACCAACGATGAGATCGGTTTCATTACCTCCGACAGCCCGTGTGTCTGGCGTGATCCAGAGGCAGGGAAGTTTCCGCCCATGTTCAGAGGCATCAGCCTCATGTCCAGGACTATCGAGATTACCCTGCCCATTTCACCATCACAGTGTATCATTCTTAACCGTAGTGGATTGTCAGGTTTCGTACCATTGAGGACTAACAACCTCGATGACATAAACAGCGTGACGGTCAATGGGGCAGACCAGCGCATAGTCGTCAGACGCAGTGTGTGCAAGAGGGTCTGGTTCGATGTCAGAAATGAACCTGTAGATGGCTCGGGGACATAGAAGGCAGATTGTGGTTTGCGTTGGGATGTGGCGTCATCCGCAGGTTGAGAGCATGCCAGTGGCGGAAGGATAACCGTGCAAGGATTAGGGGCGCGGAATGGCGAATATGACAATGGTCTAAGATTCTCTTCGGGGGAGACAATGGTGGATAAGCTTACGAGACGTGATTTTCTGAAGACTTCCTCGGCGGCGGCGGTGGCGGCGAGCATCGGCTTGTCCATCGGCCCGGCTGGGGCACAGGAGGCGAAAAAGGTGTCGGCGAATGACAAGATCGTTATTGGGGTTGTGGGCTACGGTGGTCGCGCGCAGGGCGTGATGGGCGGGTTCATGGGCCATGCGGACTGCGAAGTCGGGGCCGTGTGCGATGTGTATGACAAGCATCTGGAGGCCGGGCTTGCCGCAGCCGGTCCGCAGGCGAAGGGCTATTCGGATTTTCGCAAGCTCCTGGAGAACAAGGACCTGGACGCGGTGGTCGTGACCACTCCGCCGCACTGGCATCCGCTGATCTCCATAATGGCGATGCAGGCGGGCAAGGATGTCTACTGCGAGAAGCCGATCTCTCGGTTCCCCGGCGAGGCCGTGCTAATGGCGAAGGTTGCCAGGGACAACAAGCGGGTCACGCAGGTTGGCACTCAGATTCACTCGCTGGACAACTTCCGGCGCTGTGTGGAGATCGTCAAGTCCGGCGCGCTGGGCAAGGTTCACACCGTGCGAGTGGTCTGCAACATGAACGACTACCCCGGCGGATGCGGCGTGGTCAAGAACTCGCGCGCGCCGAAGGGACTGGACTGGGACACCTGGTGCGGCCCCGCGCCCTACAGGCCGTTCAACCAGGCCCGATTCACCGTCCACAGATACTTCAAGGATTATGTCGGAAGCTGGCTGAACGAGCTTGGTCCGCACATAGCCGACCTTGCGTTCTGGGCGATGGACTGCGGCCAGCCAAAGAGTTGCGCTGCCATCGGAGGGCGATTCATTGCCGACGACAGCGGGGACATCCCCGATACCGTGAACGTGCTGTGGGAGTTCCCTGGGTTCAACATGACCTGGATGAACAACTGCGGAAACAGCTTCGACTTCGGGATGAGCGACGCGCCGTCCGCAGGAAACACTGGTCGCGGACTGGGCGTGATCTTCCAGGGTACACAGGGGACTCTTTTGGGCAACTACGGTTGGCATCGAGTGGTCTCCGAAGGCGAGCGGATGAAGGACTTCGTGCCGCCCGCGCCGAGCATTCCGTCGTCGCCGGGGCACGACCGGGAGTTCCTGAACAGCATCAAGAGCCGCGAGGAGTGCCCGTGCAGCTTCGAGTACCATATGCCGATCTCGGTCGCGCTGAACCTGGGGCACATAGCGCTGAACACGGGGCGCAAGGTGCAGTGGGACGCGAAGAAGGCTCAGATCATAGGCGACAAAGAGGCCAACGCTATGGTGCTGCCGGCCTACCGCAAGCCGTGGAAGATGCCGAGGGCCTAGGGAAATGGTCGGATGGTCGGACAGAATGGTCAGATGGTGACCATACGACCATCGTCTGTGACCATTCCCATTGACCATGCTTGCGAATAATCTACTAAGTGAAGGATGAGAGCGATGTCTGAGTTTTTCAAAAGTATTCCGAATATCAAGTTCGAGGGGACGGATTCGAAGAACCCGTTCGCCTTCAAGCACTACAACCCGCAGGAGATCGTCATGGGCAAGACCATGGCGGACCACATGCGGTTCGGGGTTGCGTACTGGCACACGTTTAAGGGCGGCGGGGCTGACCCGTTCGGCCCGGGCACGATGATTCGCCCGTGGGATGATTCCAGCGACGAGATGGAAGTTGCGGAGATGACCATGCGCGCGGCGTTCGAGTTTTTCACCAAGCTCGGGGTAGGGTTCTGGTGCTTCCATGACCGCGACATCGCGCCTGAGGCGGACAACCTTGCCGAGACGAACAAACGGCTGGACAAGATCGTTGACCTTGCCGAGAAGTTGCAGAAAGATACCGGCGTCAAGCTGCTTTGGGGCACGACAAACGCGTTCGCGCACCGCAGATTCATGTCCGGCGCGAGCACCAATCCATCGCCAGAGGTTTTCGCCTACGCAGCGAGCCAGGTCAAGAAGGCCATGGAAGTCACGCATCGGCTTGGCGGTCAGGGCTACACGTTCTGGGGCGGCAGGGAAGGGTACGAGACTCTGCTGAACACCGACTTGAAGCGCGAACTGGAGCATCTCGCCGCGTTTCTCCACATGGCCGTGGACTACAAGAAGAAGATTGGGTTCACCGGTCAGTTCTACATCGAGCCGAAGCCGAAGGAGCCGACGAAGCATCAGTACGACTTCGACGCGGCGGGCGTGTACGGCTTCCTTATCAAGAACGGGCTGGAGAAGGATTTCAAGCTGAACATTGAGGCGAACCATGCGACTCTGGCCGGGCACACGTTCCATCATGAGCTTGAGTTCTGCACTGCGAACGGCATACTCGGCTCGGTGGACGCCAATCGCGGCGACTACCTGCTTGGTTGGGACACCGACCAGTTCCCGACCGATATCAACGATACCACGCTGGCGATGTACACTATCCTCCGCTCAGGCGGGTTCACGACCGGTGGCCTGAACTTCGATGCGAAGGTGCGCAGGCAGTCAACCGACATCGATGATCTGTTCTTTGCTCACATCGGCGCGATGGACGCGTTTGCACGCGGTCTGAAGAATGCGGCGAAGATGATTCAGGATGGAGCGCTTGCGGACATGGTGAAGCAGCGCTATTCGGGTTGGGACATGGGCATCGGCGCGGAGATCGAAAACGGCAAGATGGGTTTCGATGAACTAGAAGCATATTCGATCAAGAACGGCGAGCCGAACATCAAGAGCGGACGGCAGGAACTGTTCGAGAATGTGCTGAACGAATACGTTTAGGAAGGTGTTAGGTGGTTGGTGGCAGGTGTTAGGCCGGGAATGACTTATGGTTAATGGTTGATGGCGCGCGGAGTGGTTGGTTCCTCCCATTCTCCGTCACTCCGGTACCCTAACACCTAACACCCAACACCTCGGAGGTTTCGCCATGAACAGACGTGAGTTCCTGCATGGGGCGGCGACGACGGCGTTGACGCTGGGGTTTGCCGCTGAAGTAGTGGATTTGAATGCAAAAGCTCAAAGGAGTTCGCAGATGCAGACCGGATCATTGAAGAAGGCCGTGATTCTCTCGATGCTGCCTGAGAGTCTCAGTATGGTGGATAAGTTCAAGCTGGCCGCCGACGTGGGTTTTCAGGGTGTGGAGGTTGCTCCCACGAACGACCCGAAGGAGATTCGCATTTTACGCGGTGCATCGGAGAAGGCCGGAATACCCATCCACTCGATTATCTACGGCGGATGGGGCAAACCTCTCTCGTCCGCTGATCCCGCAGATGGTGCGGAGGCAGTTGAGGCCGCGAAGTTAGCCCTGCAGTCCGCGAAGGAGCTTGGCGCGGATGGGCTGCTGCTGGTTCCCGGCGTGGTGAATCCGGATAACCGCTATGCGGATGTTTACCACCGATCACAGAAGCGGGTCAAAGAACTGATTCCAACCGCTGAGAAGACGGGCGTAACGATCTGCATTGAGAACGTGTGGAACAGCTTCCTGCTGAGTCCGATGGAGTTTGCGCGCTACGTGGACGAGTGCAAGAGTCCGTTCGTGCAGGCGTACTTCGATGTGGGCAACGTCATCGGCGCGTTCGGATTTTCGCAGGACTGGATTCTGACACTGGGCAAGCGCATCAAGAAGATTCACCTGAAGGACTTCAAGCTGCCCGAACGTCAGTGGACAAACATCGGCGACGGCAGCGTAAACTGGCCGCAGGTGAAGAAGGCGCTGGCGGAGGTCGGCTTCCACGGGTACGCGACCACGGAGCTGGGCGGCGGCGATGAGAAGTATCTGCGCGATCTCTCACACCGCATAGACAAGCTACTCTTGTGACTGTAGTCGCAGGCTTCATGCCTGCGCATTCCCGGACCCAGGCGTGAAGCCTGCGGCTACTGGGATGCTTGGAGGAAACCATGTCTCGTCTTGCGAAACAGACTCTTACCATTCTGGCGGCGATAACTATCGTCGCCGGTTCTTTGTCGGCTGATCTGCGCAACTCCAACGAACCGCCGGTAATCCCGGTCGGGCTGGACGCATATCGCATGTGGAATCAGTGGCCTATTCTGCGCATAGGTCAGCGGGCATACATGACCAGCACCTACGATCGGCGTGGCGGCAATGAAGGCGCGGATGCCAGCCACTTCCTTTACCAGCTTGCCGATGATCGCAATGTCAGTCTGGACGTGATGGGGCAGGGGGTGGTGGAGTTTGCCCGCTACAACCATTGGCACGGCAGTCCGTGGCACTACATCGTAGACGGCCAGGACAATGTTGTGAGTGAGACCACCTCAGCCGATCCGGAGCATAGGGTCGAAAACTCGGTCTTCATCCCCGAGAAGCAGTTCCCCAATCCGCTGACCTGGACGTGGTCGCAGACGAAGGGGGCTGACCTGATGTGGGTTCCGCTTCCCTTCGAGAAGTCGTTCACCATGGCCTACGAGCGCACGCACTACGGCACGGGGTACTACATCTACCACAAGTTCATGCCCGGTATGACGAACCTTAGCCGACCGATCAAAGCATGGAAGCCTGACGACGTTCCACCGCAGGATGTGCTTGACCTGCTGAAGCAGAGCGGCACGGACATCGCGCCGAAGGGGATTCCAACTCTCTGCGGCAGTGTGAGTCCCCAGGCCGGGGAGACAAAAGTCCTCGCATCGGGTATCAGGGCGCCATCAACCATCCGGGCGATCAAGTTCAGCGTGCCGTCGGACAGCGCCGAGGCCTTCTCAAAGGCGCGGCTGCTTATCTACTGGGACGGCAGCTCGACTCCATCTGTGGATGCGCCTGTGAATCTGTTCTTCGGCGCCGGGTCGCTGGTCAATCGTGGTGACAGGCGTGCGCTGGTGAAAGCATTCCCTGTCAATGTGACGTTCAATGGTGGGCGGGTGGACTTCGCGGTGTATTTCCCGATGCCGTTCCTGAAGAGCGCGAAGATCGTGGTCGTCAACAGCACGCCGGACGATCTGCACGACGTTCGCTGGAGCATTCGGTATGAGCCGTATACCGGCCCGGCTAACTGGGTCTGCAATTTCCATGCGACGTATGCCGATCACGGCATACCTGTGCCCGGCAAGGATTTGGTTTTGCTGGACACGACGAAGGTTGAGGGTGGGGGAGATTGGTGCGGTAATTTCGTCGGCACCTCGTTCATCTTCTCGGAGAATGCGAACCTCGGCACGCTGGAGGGCGATCCTCGGTTCTTCTTCGATGACAGCAACACCCCTCAGGCGCAGGGCACCGGCACCGAGGAATGGGGCGGCGGTGGAGACTACTGGGGCGGACTCACGATGTCGCTACCGTTTGCGGGGCATCCTGTGGGCGCGCGGTCGTTGAAGGAAGCAAAGAACGACGAGGACAAGATCGAGTCCGCGTACCGGTTCCTGCTGGCCGATCTGATGCCGTTCGGGAAGAACGCGCGCATCCAGCTTGAGCACGGCGGTGAGAACAACTCGACGGAACACTATCGCTCGGTGACGTACTGGTATGGACTCCATCAGCCGTGTCTGAAGCGGACCGATTCCTTCCACGTCAGCGATTCTGCGGATGAGAAGAAGCATGGGTATATCTCGCCGACCGCATCGCCGGTTCAGACGGTTACGTCCAGGTATGAGTGGGGTGTTGACCACATCGGTGACAAAGAGATCTATCCGGCGACGACCGATACCGGGCGCTTCATGACCGGAACATCAACCTTCACACTTAGCCTAGACTCGAAGAACATAGGCGTGATGCTGAGGCGGAAGATGGACTACAGCTACCCGAACCAGTGCGCGCGGGTGTCGGTGTCGGACGGCTCCAAGTGGCATGAGGTAGGCCTCTGGTACACGGCGGGATCGAACACGGTGATCTACAGCAATCCGCCAGGTGAACTCGGAAAGACGCTTCACAATGTTCAGACCTCGAATCGCCAGTGGCGCGATGATGAGTTCCTGCTGCCGAGGAGCCTGACGGATGGCCGGTCGTCCATCAAGGTCAAGATCGAGTTCATCCCGAGGAACACTCCGCTGTACCCTGGCTACCCGCTGCCGAAGCAGGCCTGGAGTGAGTACCGGTACACGGCCTACTGCTACATGATGCCGGAAGTGACTCCGTGATGAGTGAATCGTTCTGTCGTGCCTCATATGAAGAGACCCCTCGCCTGCAATAGGCGAGGGGCATTCCATAATCCGTCCTTCGATGGGCTAAGGACAGGCATTCCGCAATCCGAAATGGCTACATCGTCTTGATCTTGATGTTTTTGAACCAGACTCTGTGGCCGTGGTCCTGGAACCCGATGTATCCGACGCGAGGCATATCCTTGAATGCCGTGGCGAACTTGTTCTTAGTGCCGTTGGGGTTCATATGAGGCGTCGTCCACTTGTCCAGGTCCATAACGATGACGCGCTTGCCGTTCAAGTCCACGAAGATCATGTTGTTCTTGGCGGTTAGCTGAATGTGATTCCACTCACCGGCGGGCTTGCACATCTGAGCTATCGGACCAAGGCAGTCATAGATTGCCGCGCAGTCGTTCTTGCCGATCTGATCTTTGCCCGGAGAGTCCAGTACCTGCAGTTCGATGCCGGTCTGTACCGGATCTTTCAGGTTTGCCCATCTGAAGAAAATTCCGCTGTTAGTCGCTTTGTCATTCTTGAAATCGCACTTGAGCGAAAAATTGCCGTAGGTTCGCGTTGACGCAAGGTAGCCGCCGCCCTTTGCCAGCGTGGTTATCGTGCCGTTTTCGATGACCCAGCTTTCTGCCTTGCCGGTCGCCTTCCAACAATCCGTGGTCTTCCCGTCGAACAGCAGTTTCCAGCCGGCCTTTTGCTCGTCCGCAGTCAGCTTGTTGTCCACTGTCGCAAAGCTTGATGTGAGTGTCGCTAACATCGCAATCAGGGCGATGCCGATGATAAGAATCCGTCGGTTCATGATTCCTCCTTATGATTTCCACCCAGTCAAAACAAGGCCGGATGGATGTGTCCTATGTGGGTATTAGACACTTGTACCAGCATTTCCTTATGCGGATGAACAATTTGTACGCAGGATGATGGACCGATTTTGTAGAATAACTACATCATGTCAATCCAAACGGATGGTGAGCAATGAGGCTTCAGAACGAGATATTCAAGCGATCCAAGCACAATCCCATCATTACCTTTCAAGACATGCCGTATATGTGTCAAGCTGTCTTCAATCCCGGCGCAACCTTGATTGACGGTGAGACACTTCTCTTGTTGAGAGTAGAGGACCTGGAGGGAACGTCACACCTGACGGTCGCCCGAAGCGCGGATGGCGAAACTGGCTGGCGGATTGAAGCCGAACCGCTCATGTCGGAACATCAGGACGCAGGTCCTTACGAGGAGTTCGGCTGCGAAGACCCACGAATCACCTACCTGTCGGAGTTAGGCGAGTGGCTGATAGCGTACACGGCCTACTCCGGGTTCGGCGCGGGAGTGGCGCTGGCCTCCACAAAGGACTTTCGGGAAGTGGAGCGCTTTGGACTGGTGCTTGCGCCAAACAACAAGGACGCGGCAATATTTCCCCGAAAGGTCAAGGACCGCTACTGGATGTTGCACCGCCCATCAGCCGGTGACATACAGCACATCTGGCTGAATCAATCCACGGATCTGGTTCACTGGGGCAGGCCGTGGTGTGTTATTATGGAGCGCGGTGGCCCGATGTGGGACGGTGCGAAGGTGGGTGCCTCCACTCCTCCGATTGAGACGCCGGAGGGTTGGCTGGTTCTTTACCACGGCGTAAAGGAGTTCGCATCCGGACTTACCTACCGTGTTGGCGCGGCGTTGCTTGATCTTGAAGACCCGCGGCGGCTGATTGCTAAGCTGCCGTATTGGGTGCTTGGTCCGCACGCCCATTATGAAGTGGCGGGCGCGGTGCCGAACGTGGTCTTCCCATGCGGGCACACGCAGATGGGAGATCAGCTTCGCCTCTACTACGGGGCTGCGGACTCATGCGTGGGCATGGCGACGGGCAAGGTGTCAGACATCCTGGCACTGCTCAAGGACCATCGAGTCTAGTACTTCCCATACTCAAACGCCGCATCGAATAGTGCCAGTACGTTCTCCGGCGGGACGTCGGCTTGGATGTTGTGTACGTTGTTGAAGACATATCCGCCGCCCGGTTTGAACGCCTTCATGCTCATCCGCACGGCTTCTCTAACCTCTTCAGGGGACGCGCCCGGCAGCAAATGCTGCGCGTCTATGCCTCCGCCCCAGAATGAGAGTGTTTCGCCGTATGACGCCTTCAGCATAGCAGGGTCCATGTCCGCAGCAGCGGTCTGAACCGGGTTCAGGATGTCAATGCCGTTATCCAGCAGATCAGGGATGTATTCCACCACCGATCCGCATGAGTGATACCAGATTTTCGCGCTTGTTCGGCTCTTGATGTACTGAACCAACCGCTTGTGCCGAGGCTTCACTATGCTTCGGTATATGCGCGGCGGAAAGAGCGGGCCGTTCTGCGCGGCCAGGTCGTCGCCGATCATTATCACGTCCACCACATCGCCGACCTCATCCAGAAACAGGCGGAACCAGTCGAGCCAGAACTGGAGCGTGCGGTCAATGATCGCCTCCAGCGCTTCGGGCGCTTCGATCATATCCATGAACAGGCGTTCCAGGCCGCGCATGTACCAGCATATCTCGTAGACTACGCCGGATATGCCGCTGACGACCGCGTATGGCGTCTCATTCTTCATATCTAGCGCCCTTTCTCTCAGCCCGGCGAATCGGCTTGGGTCGTCTCCCTTGGGGAACGGGTATGCCTTGATCTCGTCAAGAGTCAGGTCTGCCAGCGGGGAATGTGTGATGTCGAAATAGTATGGGTAGTCGTCCGGCATTGACCATGTGACGCCAAACTCGTCGGTGAAGTCATTCCAAGTTCGCCCGCCGCGCTTTTCCTTCACCACGCCGCCCATGAACGAATCAGCGCCTTGTGCGGAAACATACCGCGTGTCCACGTGCAGGCGCTCCAGCACGGCCTCGGAAGGTTTCGCGAGCTGCTGAACCAGGTCCATGATGACGATCTCTTCGTCAAGCCCGAGCAAGTCCAGCAGGTTCTTGTAGGCGAACTTGTGGATGCCGGTCTGGTTGCCGCCCAGGTCTATCGGCACGCGGTCCGGCTCGTGGTGATTCAGCGCGGTCAGAACTCGTTCTCTGGATGTGAACATAGCAATCTCCTCAGTCAGAAGGCTACTTTAGTGACCCGATGTAGTTACCCAGGCCGACCACCAATGTGGACAATGTAAGAATTACTATGCCGGCAAAAACGACGTTGTGAGTTCTGCGGCTGGTGCCTTTCCATTCATGGAATGCCAGTCCCCACAAATTGCTGAAGATAATGATGAAAGCCATGTGGAGCGTCCAACTTGAAAAACCATACTTACCCATCTTTGTGGTACCCATTCCGTAGAACATGAACTGGAAATACCACGTGATACCGGCCAGTGCGCAGAAAATGTAGTTGACCAGTTGGGAGACCCCCGGCGCTTTCGATATGTAGTTCGAGCCTGTGCGGTTCTTAATGTTCAGCGAGACACACCAGACGAAGTTGGTTAGGAATCCGCCCGCCGCGACCACTATGAGTATGGGGGAGTTCTTCCAGAGGTCGCCGGTTCCGGTCTTTACAGCAAGTTCGGCTATCGGTTGGCCCGCTGTTAGTCCGTATGCCCAGCACGCGCTCATAATGCCGGCGAAGATGGCGATCCAGACTCCCTTCCCGAAGTTGAACTCGGTAATGGTTGCAGTTTTCTGCTCAGCGGATAGCTCCTTCTCCTTGAAGATGCCTGCCTTGCCGCACACCGCAATGCCCATCAGGCAGACCAGTACGCCAAATAGCGTGATCTGGCCCGATAACGCTGTAGCCATGCCAACGATGCTCTTGTCAAACACAGGCGGTATTATGGTACCGAAGGCCGCGCAGAACCCGAGGGCGAGGGCGTATCCTAGCGACATCCCGAGGTAGCGCATTGAGAGTCCGAAAGTAAGTCCGCCGACCCCCCAGAGCATACCGAACAGGAATGCTGAGACAACGCTGCCTCTAGGTGCGTGGGTCAGGACATACATCAGGTTCGGGCAGACCAGTAATGCCACCACCCAAGGCGCGACGACCCAGGCAAAGAATCCGCCGACCAGCCAGTATGTTTCCCAAGCCCACTTGCGGACTTGTTTGTACGGAATGTAGAAACTAGCGGAGGCAAACCCGCCGATGGCGTGAAGCAAAACTCCCAGAAACGGATTAGGTACCATGTGAACTGCTCCATATGTAGTGACGATATACTATGATTATGCTTGCAGCCGATGGATTCCTCCGTCCGATTCTACTGCTAAGGTGCGGTGATGCCGTGATATCCAGGGAACCGTGTCTCCAGTAGAGACAGACCAGGTTTGCCAAGGACGAGAAGCGCGGTGGAGAGCGCATCGGTTTCGGTGGGGCAGGGGCCGATTACGGCGGCGGACAGCGCGTCCTGTGTAGGCTGTCCGGTTCGCGGGTCTATCACATGGCCGTACTCTATCCCGTTTTGCTTGAACGACTTGCCGTGTACTGCGGATACCGAGAGCGCGCTGTCGCACAGCTCAACCACGTCCAGGTGTTTGTCAGTATCGGTAGGATGCTTTATGGCGATCTCCCAGGGGGTTCCGTCGAGCTGGGCGCCGAGTCCGTAAATCGTGCTTGTCCCGCCGTGGAGGAGTGCGCTGGTGACGCCTTGTTCGCGCAGGATTTCGACGGCTTTCTCGATAGCGTATCCCTTGCCGATCGCGCCGAGGTCGAGCATAACGCCTTTGCTGTCGAACGTGATTGTGAAGTCTCCGTCATTGAACCGCACATGCTGCATGCCGGTGACTTCCATAGCCTGCCGGATATCCTCAGGGTTTGCCATTCGCCCACTCTCGCCCAGGAATCCCCATGCGTGCATGAGCGGCGCGATGGTGATGTCGAAGGCGTTGTCGGTCAGTTCTGAGAGCTGTGTACAGCGTTGGAGCAGGCGGAAGAGGCGGGGGTCGGTCTTGACCGGTTCAGACGCTGAAAGAGCATTGATGAGGCAAAGGTCGCTGTCCGGGCGGTAGATGCTGAGTTGAGCGTCCAGCCGTTCAATCTCGCGTAGCGCCTCCTCGCCGATGGAGTTCAGTCGCGCGGGATCGTCTCCGTGGAGTACAAGCTCGAAACGGGTGGCCATGGCGTTCAGGGATAGGGTGGTAGGTTGGTTCATTGCTCCCTCGGAAGGTGTTAGGTGGTTCCCTTTCGCCGCGCAGGACGCGGCTGTCGGGCAATGGGTGTTGGGTGTTTGGACGCCACCCTGATGAGTGATGAGTGATACGTGAACTACGCCCGGCAACTCCGCACTCGGAAATCCGCAATCTGCATCTCCACATCGGCGCTCATCTGCGTCAATCGGCGGCTACTCACTCCCAACAGAAACAGGCAGCGGAAGATAGACCACCG
Source organism: Armatimonadota bacterium (assembly GCA_025358205.1). Taxonomy (GTDB): domain Bacteria; phylum Armatimonadota; class UBA5829; order DTJY01; family DTJY01; genus JANYKG01. The sequence goes on along the minus strand of JANYKG010000193.1, from coordinate 9,469 downwards.
CTGCCTGCTATGCGTTTGTATGTGAGGCTAGACTAGCCCGTCATCTTCAGCTTCTTGGGATCGAACATCACCATCTTGCTCTGACGGTAGGATTTCTCCGCCATGGAGACGATGGTCTGAACTCTGATGGCCAGCTCGATGTTGCAGTTCGGGATGCCGTTGTTTCTGATGCACCAGAACATGTTCTTGTGATGCTCAACCTGGCTCTCACCCGGTCCCTCATACGGCTCATCCTTGGCTTCGACCTCGTCCGCAAACGGGCGCTCCGGCTCGATGCGTACTTTGCCGCCGCCGAAGTAGAGGTTGCCCTTCTGCCCGCGGATCATGTCTTCCACGCCGCGCTCGTTCACGGTACTGCCGGCCAGGAAGATCATCGCGCCGCTGGGGAACTCCACGTTGAGCATGGTAGCATCGGCCACGTCTCTTCGCTCGCCCTGACCCTTGTCAGTGTCGCAGATGTTCGCGCCGACGCACGCCACGCGCTTCGGGAACTCGGTCTGCGCCATGGCGATGAACAGCGGGTGCAGGCGGTGGGGCCACAGGTCGCCGATGATGCCCGTGCCGTAGTCCCAGAACTTTCTCCAGCGGAAGTAACGGTCGGGATCCCAAGCTCTCTTTGGTGCGCTGCCGAGCCACATCTTCCAGTCCAGGTTGCTCTCGTTCGCTCCCGGGTCAATGGTGTAGTTCCACTCGCCGTTCGGGTTGTTTCGGCAATAGCCGCCCTGCGCCCAGATGAGGGTGCCGATGCGTCCGGCCTTCACCAGCTCACCGGCCTTGTGCCACTTGGTGTCCGTACAGCCCTGAGAACCGACCTGCACCAGCTTCTTGGTGCGCTTGGCGGTTTCCCAAACCTGCATGCCCTCGTCCAAGGTGTGGCTCATGGGTTTCTCAACATATATAGTCTTGCCGGATTCCATGGCCGCTATCGAGATCGGCGCGTGCCAGTGGTCCGGGGTGGCGATGACTACGTGGTCAATGTCAGTGCGCTCAAGTACCCTGCGGTAGTCTTTGTAAGCCCATGACTGCGGTAGACCGAGGTCGTTTCTGGCCTTGTTCAAGCGCTTGTCCCACACGTCGCAGACTGCCACTACCTTGATGTTCTGCTCTTCCTGCATGCCCTTTAGCATACCCAGGTGACCGCCGCCCATGCCGCCGATGCCTATGATAGCGACGTTGATGCGGTCATTGGCGCCGATGACTCTTGCGGGAGCCGGTGCGCCGAATGCTGTTGCTTTTCCGAGAAGGGAACCGGCTACTACACCAGCCGCAGTCGCCCCCGCGCTCTTCATGAAATCGCGTCGGGACATTCCCTTGCTATCCTGATTGTTCTCCATCTGATCGTGCTCCTTATTGATGATTACAGTGCAAACCAGTCGGGCTGGTAGGTGATTTTGCTTCCAGTCTGAATTGCTTCATTCGCCTTCAGTGCAACCACCGTAGCCTGATAACCTATCGCCGCGTCCGCCACCACTTTGGCGTTATCTCTGATGCTTCGGGTGAAGTTCTCCAAAGCACAGAATAGTGCTTCTTTCGTCGGCTCAATGGAACCTTCCTTCCCTGGTTCCTTTCCGGCCTGCAAGATCTTTGTTGCATCTGCCACCATGCAGATACCGGTCTCCTCGACTACCGTCTCCTTCCGGGCGTAGACTTCCCAACCCAGAAGTGCGGAGTCAGCTTCCTTAATCATCCAGCTTTTCTTCTCTCGCATCAGGAGGCTGGAGTTAGTGCCCTGGAACGTTGCAGAGGAACTGCCGAACGAACTCGCCAGCGTGGACGTGAACACCATGCGGACATTGTCCGGGTATTCTATCACGCACTGAACGGTGTCCGGTACGTCTCGTCCATCCGGCCAGCCGACAATTGAGCCGAAGCCCGTGACCGCTACCGGTTGTTTGCCGAGGAACCAACTTGCCAGGTCAATGTGGTGTACGCCGGATTCTCCGACCAGTCCCGGCGAAGTTGCCTTGAACAGCCGCCAGTTCAGCTCTTTCTCACGCGCAGGAGTTGGGGCCATGCGCTTCCAACTGTCCTTCTTGTCCCACTGGGCAATGACGGTAATCGGTGTGCCGAGCACACCTGTCTTCACAAAGTTGCCGACATGCTTGTACAGCAGATTCGAGCGGCCCTGCAGTCCGACCTGGAAGACCTTGGCCGAACCCTTGCCTGCCACTGCGATCGCCTTCGCGTCTTCGACGGTGTGAGCCATCGGCGCTTCCAGATACACATGTTTGCCGGCCGCAACTGCCGCAAGAGCGATGTCTTTGTGCAGATGCGAGGGTGTGGCTATGACCACGGCTTCTACATCCGACGACGCCAGAAGCTTAGTATAATCAGTGAAGGTGGCCGCCTTTGGCGCAATCTCCACGCCCTTCTTTACGTACGGATCATAGGTGTCGCATATCGCAGCTATTTCGGCTGACGGCATCTTGGAAAGCGCTGTCAGTATCTCGCGTCCCCACGGTCCCATGCCGATCACGCCGAACTTCACAGCGGGGCCGGTGATCGGGGTGTCAGTGCCTTCAGCCTTCGCCGCTTGCTCTGCCGTTATCATCAATGCTACTGTTGCCGCCGCGCCTATCAAGAACTCGCGTCGGTCAATTCCATTTCCCATATTTCGCTCCTTAAGGTCTTTCTCGTACTCTTACTCTTACTCCCACGAACTACGCTACTTTAGTTCTTTGATTCGGATGCTGCGGTAGGCCACGGGGCCGTGATCGCCCTGAAGCATGATTGGACCAGGTTCGCCTACATTGCTATCCAACGCGCCGCCGGTCGCACCGGGAATCGGCTGGTTGTCAATGATGTGGATGCCGTTAACGACCACCGATACATTGGTTCCTACGAGTTTTACCTCCACTTTGTTCCATTCGCCAGGAGCTTTGCTTGCCAATTTGCTCGGTGTGATGAGGCCGTAGATAGAACCATTGCTGTGGACGTCAGGCTCGGTCTTGCCAGTGTCGTCCAGCACCTGTACTTCGTAACGTCCGCGCAGATACACTCCGCTGTTGCCGTTCTTGGGGATCATATACTCGTAGCGCAGGACGAAATCCTTGAACTTCTTGTCGGTGATCATATCCGCGCCGCCCTGGCCCATAACCAACATACCGTACTGTGCTGTGTATGGAGTGCGGCCCTCGTCCCGATTGTGCCAGCCTAGTGTGTCCTTGCCGTTGAACAGCGGAACGAAGCCTTGCTTTGCCTCGGCTTTGGTTAGTTGAGCCGGCGGGTTAGGGGATGCATCGCCTTTGTCGTATCCAAGCGCCCAGCGCATGCCCTGGAGCAGGTGCTTCTGGAAGTAGTCGCTCTGGATAACGTCGTCGCGGTGGCCAAATGAGGTGTAGAAGACTCGTCCCTTGCCGTACATCTTTACCCACGACACAGGGTAGAATCCCGGCATGAAGCTCTCTGGATGCTTGTCCAGATACACAAGGATATGAAGTTTGTCGGTGGTGTAGTTCTTGAACTGGTAGACCTCTTCCGCATGCTTCCACGATGTCGGAAGCCCCTTGGTGGTTGGGTGGTTCGGGTCCGCTAACAGAAAATCATCTTCCTTCTGAGCGCCGTGGCCCACGAACTCAGCGCCGAACATGTCAGCGTAGTCGGCCCAGCCGTGGAAGGTGTCGGTCGCCGCGTGGATTCCAGCGATGTTTCCACCGGCCTTGATCCAGTCAAGGAATCCCTGACGGTCGCGGATGGGAAGGTCGCCGGTGGTGTTGTTGAAGAATACCAGATCGTACTTCTTCAGATTGTAGGGTGTAGTCTTCTGAACTACGTCAATGTCAGTGCTGGCTACGTCGGTTTCCCAGAGACCGGACTTGTCGCCCAGATTCTTGATGACCTGCTCGCCAAGAGGAATCGAACTATGACGGAATCCTTTGGCGACTGAGATGACCAGTATCTTCTTTGCGGCGGCGGTACACTGGAGTTGAATTGCGCACAGAAGTACGACAGAACAGCAGGCGACTAAGAGCCTGCGGGCAGAAAGACTGAACATGTGTTTACACTCCCGGGAATCAGGATTTGCATCATTATAGCGCAGTCAGCCATCATCTTCAAGAGCGGCTTGCTGAGAGCGCCGACGTCCTCGTCGGCATCCGGAATGCACGTGAGGACATGTGCGCTCCATTCAGCAACTGCCAAACTTCATATACTTCGACGCCCGGCCTCGAAAAGTTGCATACCATCTTCTGCATCCGCACGGATGGCTGTGGTATAATCACTCCATCATGAACTACGACAGCATCGTCATGGCCGCTGTGGCCGATGAACTGAATAGGCGGCTGGCGAACGGGCGGGTGGACGAGGTGCATCAGCCTGCCGAGTTGGACTGCGTGATCACCATCCGAGCGGGCGGCGCGAACCACATGCTGCTCATCTCCGCCGACGCGGACTCGCCCAGGGTGTACCTAACGTCCGCCAAGCGCCCTAACCCGCAGATCCCGCCGAGCTTCACAATGCTGATGCGCAAACACCTCAAGGGCGCAAGGTTCGTCAACGCCCTGCAGATTGACTTCGACCGAATTCTGCATCTGAACTTCTCAGCGCATAACGACGAACCGCTCAAACTGATAGTCGAGATCATGGGCAAGCACAGCGGCGCGATGCTGGTCAATTCGGACAACAAGATCATCTGCACCATCAAGTCGGTCGGCAAGTCAAAGAGCCGCTATCGCGAGGTTCTCCCCGGTAAGGAGTACGTCGCCCCGCCGACGCAGGGGAAGCGCAACCCGGCGAACATCAACCGGGACAAGGCGAATGCTCTGCTCGCGGAGTCACCCGCCGACGAGAATGAGATGTCGAAGTGGCTGACGAAGACCTTTACCGGCATCAGTCCGTTCTTTGGGTGCGAGCTTGCGGTCCGGTGCGGAGGCGACCCTGCACGGCTGCCCGACGTGTTCCACGATGCCTTCGATGCCGTGAAGCAGGGCGCGTTCAAGCCGGTCTTCATCACGGACGACCACGGCCAGACCCTGGGGTTCTACGCCTTCCCCACCGTTCAGCAGCCCTCCGCCAACCAGCACGAGCGCCCATCCATCAGCGCGGTCGCGGACATGTTCTACACCAGCGCGCTGCCCAAAGCGGCCTTCGCAGAGGCGAAGGAAGACCTGATCCGCCGACTCCGTAAGGAACTGGAGTCGCGAACCGAAATGATGGCCCAGATCGAGAAGAAGATCGCGGAGTGCGCCAAGGCCGAGCGCTTCAAGCAGATCGGTGAGCTGATACTCTCGCAGACCGCCGCCATCCCTCCGAAGGCGGAGAGCGTGGAACTGACCGACTACTATGACCCCGAGGGCGGTTCGGTAACCATTGCCCTGGACTACACGCTGAGTGCCGCAGAGAATGCGAAAGCCTATTTCCGCAAGTACCAGAAGGCGCTCACCGGCGCGGTGGCCATGCGCGAGAGGCTGGTCGAGATTGAGGCCGAGAAGCAGAAGCTCAGCGATGCGCTGGCAGCGGCAGAATCCGTCACCTCGCGCGAGCAGGTGGACGAGCTGACTCAGTCGCTGGGCAAGAGCGGTCTCAAGATGCGCAAACAGGAAGAATCATCGGCGGAGAAGAAGAAAGGCCCCGAGTGGGAGGGTTTCCGGATTCAGCGGGTGGATGCGAACGGCTGGGAAATTCTGATTGGGCTGAACAGCACCTCGAACGATTATCTGCTGACCCGGGTCGCCAAGCCGTCCGACCTGTGGTTCCATGTGAAGGCGGCATCAAGCTCGCACGTACTCATCCGCACGAACGCCAAGCCGGACGCGGTGCCAAGACAGGTGCTGGAACGGGCGGCGGAACTGGCGGCGAAACACAGCGATCAGAAACACTCCTCGCTGGTGCCGGTGGACTACACGCAGCGCAGATACGTCCGCAAGCCTCGCGGCGCTGCTCCCGGAAAAGCCCTCTACCAGAACGAGAAGACCATCTACATCACCCCGAGTCCATAGAACGACACTATCATGTTCTGCGCATACCGTGAACAGCGAGTTGCCGGCGCTACCTAGTGTTCTACGCCCGAGCAGTCCACGTCTATGATGACATCGCGCACGCCGGGACGTCCTCGGAGCGAACGGGCCACGATCTCAAGCTCGTGCTTCAGGTCCACTTCATGACCGTGTATCTTGGCCACCATACCGCCGACATGAATTACCCCGTGACAGCACCTGACATCAAGCCTGCTCGTATCAATCGCGCGCCTCGTGATCTCACGCTGCGCCATTTTGGTTACCGTCGCATCTTGAAGAGACATGTGACTCACCTCCGTACCTGTGAATACCAGCCCGCCGCCATTATGCGGAAAGCGCATAATACCGGGCCTTCCAAGCATTTTTCACGCCTGTGGTGAATAATGCGACCCCAACCAGTGCCGCAAGCTGGTCACTTCCGGAATAGTCTTTCACTGACAGTGATTCCACATTTCAACCACTTTCAACCCTCGCAGATATGCCGGTTTCGTTGACTTTAAGACATAGCGCAGGCTATACTTGATTCCCTGCCACAGGGTATTATTTCCCTGCCCAAAGGACAACAATGACAGAAAAACTCGAACAACTGAAAAGCATTCTCCGCGAGATGGACAGTGTGCTGGTCGCCTACTCGGGCGGCGTGGACAGCACATTCCTGCTCAAGGTCGCGCATGACGTGCTCGGCGACAAGGCAGTGGCAATCACCGCATCGTCGGAAACCTACCCGACCTCGGAGATTCAGGCCGCTGTGAAACTCGCCGACGACCTGGGCATCACGCTCATCTCCGTGCATACAGACGAACTGGAGAACCCGAAGTTCGCCGAGAACTCGCCGGACAGGTGCTATCACTGCAAGCTGGAACTCTTCGGCAAGCTGAAGGAGATCGCCAACGCCGAGGGACTGAAATGGCTGCTCCACGGCGCGAACGTTGATGACCTGGGCGATTACCGGCCCGGACAGCGGGCGGCGCAGGAGCTTGGGGCCAGAGCGCCTCTGCAGGAAGTTGGCTTCACTAAGGCGGAGATCCGCAAGGCATCGCGCGAACTGGGTCTGCCCACGTGGAGCAAGCCGTCGCTGGCGTGTCTGGCCTCGCGCATGCCCTATGGAACGCCCATCACTTCTGAGACGCTGTGCCAGGTGGGCCAGGCGGAGGACTTCCTACGCAGCCTGGGATTCCTGCAGCTCAGAGTACGGCATCACGACACAATCGCGCGCATAGAGGTTGAGCCGGACCAGATGCTGAGCCTCTTGGAACAGAGAGAACAAATCACCAAGCGGTTCAAGGAGCTTGGGTACCTTTACGTAACGATGGATCTGGAAGGCTATCGCACCGGAAGCATGAACGCGGTTCTGATGAGTGATAAGTGATACGTGACCTGGTCACGAGCGCTTCTGCAAGCCATTGAGGTCAGTTCACTCATCACTCGTCACTCATCACAAGGTGAATCATGAACAAGACAGAACAACTGCACAACATACTGCACGCGGTGAAATCGGGCAAGATGCCCGTTGACGAGGCGTTCGTGGCTCTGCGAGACCTGCCGTATGAGGACATCGGTTTCGCCAAAATAGACCATCACCGCTCGCTGCGGACCGGTTTTCCCGAGGTCGTCTTCTGTCAGGGAAAGCAGTCGGAGCACGTCGCAGAGATCGTCAAGCGACTCGCTGAGAAGAACGCCGTGGTGCTGGCCACCCGCGCTGATGAGGAGGCATACGAGGCGGTCAAGCAGGTGATCCCCGAGGCGGTCTATCACAAGGCCGCCCGAGTGATCGTGGTCACCCAGCCGGGGTGCGCGAAAGTACCCGCCGATGCCGACAAGTACATACTGGTAGTCACAGCCGGAACAGCGGATATCCCGGTGGCCGAGGAAGCTGCGGTCACGGCGGAATCCATGGGCAGCCGGGTCGAGCGGGTATACGATATAGGGGTCGCCGGGCTGCACAGGCTGCTCGATCAGAAGGGCAAGCTGGACGGCGCGAATGTTATCATCGTCTGCGCGGGCATGGAAGGCGCTCTGGCGAGCGTGGTCGGCGGGCTGGTGGACAAGCCGGTGATCGCGGTGCCGACGAGCATCGGTTACGGGGCGAGTTTCCAGGGCCTGGCCGCGCTGCTCTCGATGCTGAATACATGCGCGGAGGGCGTCGCCGTGGTGAACATAGACAACGGCTTCGGCGCGGGCTACTTCGGGCACCTAATCAATAAATAGAAAACAGACTAATTATGAGAAACCCAGGAATACAGGAAGGGAATTGGGAAAACCCCGTATTCTCCAGGTTTCCTGGCTTCCTTATAAAATCTCTCTCCTTCCGTGTTCTCCCAGGAGTTATCTATGAAAATCGCCTACTTCGATTGTTTTGCGGGAATCAGCGGGGATATGACCCTCGGCGCACTGCTTGATGTCGGCGCGGATGAGGCCAAGTTCCGCGCGGAACTCGTCAAGCTCACAAGCGTCAACTTCGACCTGGAGATCACCAAGGTCGTCAAGAAGGGTATCGAGGCCACTGATGTCAACGTCATCACCGGCCATGAACACCATCACCGCCACCTGAACGATATCAAGGAGATCATCAACTCCAGCGCAATCACCCCTGCCGCGAAAGCCAGGGCGCTCGATGTCTTCCAGCGGCTGGCGGTCGCGGAGGGCGCGGTCCACGGCCACAGCCCTGAGGAGGTCCACTTCCACGAGGTCGGCGCGGTGGATGCCATCGTGGATATCGTCGGCGCGTCCATCCTCATGGATATGCTCGGCGTCGAGAAGGTCTACGCGTCGCCGCTTCCGATTGGTCACGGATTCGTCGAGGCTGCTCACGGACGCATTCCCCTGCCTGCTCCGGCTACCGTCGAGATTCTCACGGGCGTTCCGGTGTACGACGCAGGAGTTGAAGGCGAACTCGTCACACCGACCGGCGCGGCCATCGTTCGTTCGTTGACCTCCGATTTTGGCCCAATGCCAGCGATGAGTATTGAGGTGGTGGGCTACGGCGCGGGCAAAAGCGAGTTCCCTTTCCCCAACACGCTTAGGGTCTTCATAGGCGAGGCGGCGTCCGGCAAGCTTCCCGGCGACCGCGTTTCCATCATTGAGACGAACATTGACGACATGAACCCCGAGTTCTACGACTCGGTTTTCGAGAAGCTGTTCAAGGCCGGTGCGTTGGATGTCTATCTTACCTCCATCCAGATGAAGAAGAACCGCCCGGCGACCCTGCTGAGCGTGATCTGCCCGCCGGAGAAGGTTGACGATCTTTCGCGCATCGTGCTGGCGAACACCACCAGCTTCGGCGTGCGGGTATCCGATGCCGCCCGCCGCTGCCTCGACCGCAGGTGGGAAACGGTGTCTACAAAATACGGCGACATCCGCGTCAAGATCGGCCTGATGGACGGCGAACCGATCACCGCATCACCCGAGTACGAGGACTGCAAGAAGGCGGCCGAAGCCCACGGCGTGCCTGTGAAACAGGTCTACAACGAGGCGATTGGGAGCGCGGACGTCCTCGTCCGCTCCCTTTCCGGAAA
>JANYKG010000185.1 GCA_025358205.1 Armatimonadota bacterium | reverse complement strand
TTTTGTCATGTTTAGCCTATCAATCAGTGTTTATTCTATTGTCGGGTGACCGGGACGTCCTGTCACACGAGTGACCGGGACGTGCTGTCATGTGTCCTATCACTCATCACTCGTCTATATGCGCACAAGCTCCGCACCGCCGAGGAGTCCGTAGTCAAAGAGGCTGAACTCCTCTTTCACCGCGTTCTCGTCCTCAAAGGCGTTCGGGCCGCAGTACGGGAAGTCCTCGCCGTCGCGCTCGTGCAGTGGGCCGAAGGTATTCTGCTGGCTTGAGACCACCTCGATCTCGATCTCGTTCCGCCCGGCCTTCAGGAACCCGGTCAGCTCCAGCTCAAACGGACGCCACAGTATCTTCCCCGCAGGCCGGCCGTTCACCCGCACCTTGTACATGATCCCCGACGGCCGGTTCAGCCGCAGGAACGTGCGCTTCTCATCGCCGGGCGATTTGAACGTGGTGCGGTAGGTCATCATGCCGGAGAAGAACGGGAAGCCCTGCTCGCGCCATGAGCCGTTCATCAGCTCGCTCGGCTCGTCCACGATCACGCCCTCATACGGTGTCGCCATGCGCACGCCGAAGTCGCCGATGATGTACGCCGCCTCCACCTCGCTCAGGAAATCGTAGTCGAAGCGGAACTCCACAGTATTCGCGCCCTTGATGACCAAGCCGGTGATCTCCACCTGGCCGAACCCGCGGTCCCAGTGCCACGAGGCCTTCGACGTATCCACACGAATGCCGTTGACGGTCACTTCGCCCTTCTGGATGTCCTCCATCACGAGGTATGCGCTCTTCAGCTTCTCGACCTCGCTCTGGAAGACATACCGCAGCACGACTTTGCCGCCCTTGCCGTTGTAGTCGCCCTTGCGGATCGCTACCCACGGCTGCCACTCCAACGCGTCGGTAGTGCCGAAGTGGTCTGCCAATTTGTGCCTGATGCGGAACTCCATATCCTCGTCCCACCAGGTTTTCCCGCCGTCCGGAGATGCACTCAGCCGGTCCAGCGCCAGCACGTTCTTCTCGTTTCGGGCGAACTGCCAGGTGTCGGAGAGCGGAATCACCTCGCCGCCGCAGAGGTCCGCGCTCGGGTCTAAAACCTGTGCTTCTTCCACGGCATTGGTCCCAGTCACCAGCAGCATCGAACCGGCGGGCGGCAGGCTGAAGCAGTATCGAAGGTCATCGCCGACTTTGTGCGGAACCACCCTGGCTCGCGTGCCGTCCAGCGGATTCCACACAGCCATCTGGAGCGACACCTTGCCGAAGAACGTCATGACGTAATCATGCCCGCACTCGTCGTCGGAGTTGACGATGAAGAAGGTTTCCTGGCCGCCCTCAGCCCGGTGCTGCAGATACAGCTTGGGGACCGGGTGGCCGTCCGTACCGCGAAGCGAGAACGTGCTGAGCGCGAGCTTGTCCAGCGCCTCACTGATATGCTTCGCCCCGCACGGGAGCGTCTGCACACCGGCCGTCGCCGCGAACTTCTGCCACTCCTGAGCGGCGTCCTCGCAGTCTATCTCCGTGGGCAGCTTGCCCAGAACCAGCGCCTTGCCGCCGTTCGCCACAAACTCGTTCAGCAGCTTCACTGTCCCAGGCCGCCATGTCACGGCAGGCGGAAGAATGACGACCGGGTAGCTCATTTCGCCGATGACAAACCGGTCGCCGTCAATCTCGCCGATATCCTCGATGATAGTCTCATCGCCGAAGTCAGCATCGTATCCGGCGTTCAGCACTGTGTCCAGAGTTCGGCGGAGCAGAGCATCGAAGTGGTGAGCAGCGCCGAAGTCCACACCCGGCAGATCAACCGGCATCTGCGGGACCGTGTCCACCCCGGCGACCCGCCTGGCAGGCGCAAGTCCGAACCTGTGACCGGCAGCGGCGGTGTCAATGGGGTGCATGATCAGCACGTCGGGCTTGGCCTTACCGCTGGTCAGCGCGGATGCCACCCTTGCAAAGTAATCGTTCAGCGGCTTCAGCTCTTTCCAGTACGTCTGCTGATAGTTCCAGTTCGGCGGATAGTCACGCTTGCGACGCCCGCGCATGGAGTACCACGTCAGGTGCGGACAGAAGAAGTTCACGCCGAGCACCATGTCGTTGTCGCCGACCCACTTGAAATGCTCAAAGGTGTTTGTGTGCCGGGAGACGCCGAAGATCTCGTCCAACACGCGCACGCGCCCAAGCTGCCGCGCCGCAGAACCGACCTGCTTGGCGGTTAGCAGCACGCTCTCAGTCTGGCGGCAAAGGTGGTCTATCCCCGGCGCCTGCTGGTAGCGGTAGTGGGCCATCACTGCGCCGGAACAGCACGAGATCTGGCCCTCCAAGTTGTCCTCCAGCAGAAAATGGCCGGTATGCTCCAGGCCGTTCTTCTCGCACCACTCAAAGAGCGGTTTGCTGTACGCCTCGCAGAACCGGCGGTGGATGGTGCGGTGGACCAGCAGCCTGATCTTCCGGCACTCCGGGCCGTCCAAGTACATGAACGGCAGGTCCGCCCAGAAGTCGCGGTTGTGCCACTCCTGGTATGCGGCGGGAAGCCCCTCCCACCACTGGATGGACCGCCCGTCGTCCTGCCAGATGTGCGGCTCGTCCGTGAATATGCCCGGTATGACACCGCCGAAATCTTCGCCGAGTTTCGCCTTGTATGTCTCGTGTGTGAGCTTGATGAACTCCTGCATCGCCTCGGCGTTCAGCAGGTTCGCATACGACTCACCGCCCCACCAGGGGGTCTTGCACGCATACTGCCGCCGGAAGAGGAGCCTCTCCGCATCGGTCCGCTTGCGGGCGGTATCGAAGTCTACCATCTCGATCTTCTCGACGGTCAAACCCTTTCGCCCTGTTATCACATAGGCCGCTTTCGGTTCGTCGCCGTCATCGGGCTGGGCTTCCGCACCCACCGGCACGAACTCCGGCTGCAGACCGGCCTGACGGTATTCGTCCTTCATGCCCGCAACCTGACCGCCCGCGTTCCCGCTCGGCCACAGGTCCTCGTCATACAGCCACACGTAGCCGTTCTTTTCCCTAGCCACCTTGATCGCCGCATTCATGGAGTCGAACCACTCGTCGCCAAGGTAGTCGGTCACAAGCCCTGCCCGAGAGTGGAAGAACCCGCCGGATAGCCCTACCTCTATCATCTCCTCGATCTGCCTGGCTGTCTCCTCGGGAGTGATTCTATCGTTAATCGCCCAAAACGGAGCCGGCCTGAGTATGTTGTCCGGCGCCCTGAATTTTCTGAAATCCATCAAGATTCCTTTCCGTCTGTTCAGCCTTCATTATGCACCGAGGGCATAATGAAGGTCCTTCTGAGCATGATTCACATCCTTCGTGAATCATGCGGTTCACTGCCCTAATTGTAGGTTCGCCGGGTGTGGGTGTCAAGGCACATACGTGCGCGGACTGCAGAAAAGTGATACTATCAACTAAACAAAAACCGCGCGAAACGGCGTCTAAGCAAGTGGAGATTGATATGAATGAACCCGACGCCGGAATCGCGACTCTACCCGGAGCAGCGGCCTTGAACAGATCTCGCGACACAGCCGAAGAAATGCTTGAATCGGTGTACGATCAGTATGCGCAAGCGCTGTATAGGTACGCGCGGTTTCTGGTCGGCTCCACCGAGGACGCAGAAGACGTGGTGCAAGAGGTGTTCATTCGCATTGCTCGTGAGCAGAACCGGGTGTTCAAGATACGTAACCTCAAAGCATACCTGTTCTCGGCAACCCGAAACGTTGCGTACAGCCAGCTACGAAACCGGAAACGGCGAGATGATCTTTCGGAAGCGATTATCTGGGATCTTCCCGTGGGCGGCACTGGCAAGGTAGTCGGCTCCGCTGAGGCCCTGGTTTTGAACGAAGCGCTTGATGAACTACCGGTTGATCAGCGTGAGGCGCTTGCGCTGAAGGTGTTCGAGCAAATGACTTTTCAGGAAATCGCCCGTACTGTAGGCACCTCGATCAACACGGTGTCAAGCCGGTACCGGTACGGGATAGCAAAACTCAGGCAGGCATTGGAGGATAACCAAAATGGATGATAAGCGCATAGAAGAGATACTTCGGGAATCCTGTGATGTGGACATGCCGCAGGGGATGAAGGACCGGGTGATGCGTTCAGCCCGACAGGAACTTGCACACCACAACAGCAGGCGGTTTGCTCCGCGCTGGAAGCCCGTGCTCGTCAGCATGGCCCTCGCCATCGTGCTGCTGACCAACATCATGGACGGCCTCACGCAGGCGCATCTGACCAAGCTTGTGGGCGGCAGTTCGTCCATCGGCATGTCGGCGCCGCTAGACTTGCGCGCGTTGCTGCGGCAGCACAATGCAGATGCGCTTCTGGCGATGTACACCGGCGACGAATCCACAGTCCTACCAACGGGAGATGAATCACTATGAAGAAGTTCGGCAAGGGATTACTATATGTCATTCTGGCGTTGGCAGTTGTCCACGGCATCGCAACGTTCATCCTTGGACGCCGGATAGAGGCGAGGCTTCAGGCATATCACGAAAAAGGCGAGATCGTTTCATTGAAGGAATTGAATGAGCCGAAGATTCCCGACGCGGAGAATGGCGCGATTCTCTACCTGAAGGCGTTCAAGATGGTTCCCGGTCTCAAAGAGCGCGATGGACGGATAGTGGATGACATGATCGAGGCTAGTGAGCGCGCTAAACGCCCGGAGCTTTGGGCGCAGGCGAAGGCCGTGGTATCCAGATACAGAGAAGCCTTTGCTGTCGTAGAGAAGGCTGCAGCCATGCCCAAATGCCGCTTCCCCGTGAAATGGGAAAACGGTGTTGACAACCAGAACAATGCAATCATGCGTCCATACACCAAGATTCGGAGCTATGCAAGACTGCTGTGTGCCGACGCCTTGATTCAGGCAAAGAGTGGAAACGCTGACGGCGCCGCGCACTCGCTCATTCTTGCGCTCAAAGTCAGCGAATCACTCAAAGATGAACCCTTGCTAATCGGTGTACTGGTGAGAGTCGCCATTGCCAGGCGGACCATGATGACCCTTCAGGATGTCTGTACATTGACGAACCTGGGAGAGAAGCAGTCCAGGGAATTGGACAGCTTGCTCGCCGGTATGGACATCTCTCGGAGCTATGAAAAAGCCATGCAGGGCGAACGAGCCTGTGGAATAGGTTTCTTCACCCCGTCGCAACGCAGTCCGTTTATCCCCTCCGGCATGAACACCGGCGCTACACAAATCAAACCCGACCCGCTCGGGTGGATCATAGGCTGGGCAATGCGTCCCGCGTTCTACGCATGGGAGGCGAGCTACCTGAAAAGCATGGACATCCAGATCGCAAGAGCGCGTAAGCCCTACCGCGAGACCAGAGGTATCCCCCATCCGGAGCCGTCGTCTCTGGACACCGGCGCGGTTTTAGCGGGTATCTCCGCCGCGTCATTCGATCGGGCTTCTTCCCTCACTGATGCCGCCAAAGCCTCCATTTCGGGCAGCCGCATATTCCTTGCGCTGAAGATGCACAAAAAGCAGTTCGGCGTGTATCCAAACAGCCTGGATGAACTGCACGGCCTTGCCCCGCAAATGGACCCGTTCAGCGGCAAGGCTTTCATCTACAAGCGGCAGGGCAACGGGTTCCTGCTCTACAGCATCGGAGAGAACCTGAAAGACGACGGTGCGCGCACGTTCACGCCGAAGCCATTCTCATACGTCGTCCCCGGCACTAAGATCACCCGGACTTCTCCCGGGGACGTGCCTGAAGGTTACCGCTACGTAGACGCAAGAGGCCGGAAGGTAGCCGACATCGTGTGGCAGATGGACAGGTAGTTCCCTTCTCCTGTTATCGGGTCGCACCCGCAAGCCGCGCTGTGATGCGCGGCGAAAGGGAGAAGGGTTAGGGATGAGGGTCTCTTCCAGACCGTCGGTGCAAAAGCATCGGCGGTCTTTTTTGTGTCCGATGGAGGGAACAAGTGGGATGATGCCGAAGTCTTATAGAAGTGATAAGTCGGTTGTCGCGACTGTGTAACGACGCACAAGGAGAACACCGATATGAGTCCATTCAATGCCGATCAGCACCTTCCGACGTTCAAACGGATCATCCCCGCTGCGGGCGGATGGTCTCTGCGCGCCATCAGGAAGACCTACAAGTACACGTTAGGGTTCCTGCTGCTACTCGTACTCGCCCACATCATCACAACCGCCATCCTCGGGCAGATGCTCAAGGAAGACATCGCCGCGCTCAAGGCGAAGGGCGCACCGACCACTATGGCCGACCTTGCCAGGCCCAAGATACCGGACAGCGAGAACGGGGCGGTGTTGTACGCAGAGGCTCTCGAAATGATGTCCACTTCCCAGGCACAGAAAGACATTGCAGTGGCGCGTGAGTTCAGCTACCGCAGTCACAAGGGCTGTGACCCGGCGCTGTGGAACAAGACCGCCGCCGTCCTTCCTAGACTGCAAGGCATCCTCCAGTTGACCGAGCAAGCCTCCTCTCGCCCCAAGTGCCAGTTCCCGGTTGAGTGGACGGACTACTTGTCAAGAGTGCGCCCGCTCAGTGAACTGGGGATGCTGGCATGTCTGGCCCGAACCGATGCCCTGGTGAACGCCAGAAAAGGCCGCATGGACGCCGCCGTCAAGTCATTAGCTCTCGGTTTCAAGATCGGCGATTCGCTCAAGGACGAGTCTGGTCTTGTCGCCTATGATGTCCGCATAAGCGGCGCGCGAACGGCAGCACGAACTGTGGAGGACGTGCTGAAATACGGCGGTATGAGCGAGTCCCAGGCGAAACGCCTTTTCGATGGCTTGGCGGATATCCAGTTGGCTCCGGGGTGGGTCAATGCCCTGCGAACGAGAAGAGCGATGGACATTCGGTCGTATGATTGGGTCTGCAAGGGGCAGATTCCGCTCTCTCACATGCTAGCGCTATGGGGAATACGCGGCGAGGAAATGCCGTTGGGCCGACTGCCGAGAGTAGTTCTCCGCCCACTGTTGTACGCGGATGAGAGAGACTACCTCAAGCGCACGGAAGAAACCATCCGATACGCAAGCACTTCGTTCCCCGAACGGAAGCGGCTGCGACTTCTTGAGCGGTTGGACAGAGAATTCTCTCCCTATGCGATTCTGTCACCATGGCTGTGCGGAGACCAGTGGGTGGGAAATGATGGAGTCCGCGTTGACGCGAATGTGGCCGGAGTAAGGACGCTCCTCGCGCTGGCGGCGTACAAGGACCGCTTCGGCTCCTATCCCGCATCGCTGAATGCTCTGGAGAAGCGCCTGGGCTGGAACCTGCCGAAAGATCCGTTCAGCGGCAAAGATCTGCTCTACCGGCCAAAGGGCAAGGGGTTTATTCTCTACAGCGTAGGCGAGAACCTGAAGGACGACCACGCGATACCTCGTCCAAACGGCCCCGGGCCTCAGGACGGATACTACTACGGCAAGGCAAACGGCCAGGTCTACGCCGACATTGTCTGGCAGATGGATCACTAGCACGAAGGATGGAGTATAGCCATGAGCAGCGCTGAAACTAAACCCGCACAGACGAGCAAATTCCGCAGAGGGCTGAAGCGCACAGGAAGAGCGGTACTTATCATCGTGGCGGTCATCGTGATCGCACACGGAACCGTGTCCCTAATATACGGGCGTAAGGTCGCGGCGCGAATCGAGGCGATAAAGGCGTCCGGTCAGCCGGCGTCGTTGGCCGAACTCGGGAAAAGTCTGGCGATCCCGGATTCGGAGAACGCCGCGATTGTATACACCAAAGCGTCCGCTCTGCTGCCGAAGGGAAAGGCTGAAGAGGATCTGGCGAACCGTCTGTCCGACCTTCTCTATCCTACCAAGCGGCCAAGAAGCCCCGAAGCGTGGAAAAAGGCATCTGCCCTTCTTTCAGAGTACCGAGCCGTATTCCCTCTGATAGAGCAAGCTGCGTCTATGCTTCAATGCCGCTTCCCGATAGAATGGGAGAAGGGCTTTTCGATGCATTATCCCCAGGGCCGAGGGTATTTTGCTCGCCTTGTGGCCGTTCAAGCGCTTATGAAGTCAAAGTCCGGTGACACGGACGGCGCGCTCCGATCACTGGAGACCGGTTTTCTGGTGAGCCGCTCGTTTGAAGGCGAACCCATGCTGGCCTCTCAAATGTTCAGAGAGATGACCATCCGCATGCAGAGCAAGGCGCTTGAGGAGGTTCTGTCTCTCGGCACGCCCAGCGAAAAGGAGTCGCGCCGACTCTACGATATCCTCTCGGCTATTGACCTGGCGCCCGACCGTGTAGCGGCTATGAAGACCGAGCGACTGTGGGGCATCTGGGTCTATGATTCTCTCCGTAAGCCCGATGCCGCCGTGGTTGGCTTCATGCGTGCAAATCTCAATACGTCAGGAGCTCCGTCACTACTGTACGTTCTCCAAACCCCGGTTGATCACCCCGACAGGTTGAGCCTGCCTACCAGGTTGCTGTTATTCCTGTGGCGGCCGCTCTCCTACATTGACGAGAACGTGTTCCTCGACCGCATGGACAAGGCGGTCGCTGACTCCGCGAAGTCGATCCGCGAGCTTTCTTCCGCCGAACCGCCGCCGCTACCCCTGTATGCGATACCGCGTTCGATTGTGGCTAACATAATGTCCACGGATAGCTTGTACCGCTCCCACCAGGGATTCTACAACGGCATGACCGCGATTGCCGGATCAAGAATCACGCTGGCATTAGCCGCGTATAAGGCGCGCTTCGGCGGATACCCACCATCACTGGCTCAACTAAGGGCAAAGCTGGGGTGGAAGATACCTGCCGACCCGTTCAGCGGCAAGGACTTCATCTACCGGCGGGAGGGCAAAGGGTATCTGCTCTACAGCGTCGGCCAGAACCTCAGGGATGACAAGGCGCGGCCTACCAACGACAAGGATGCGCTCTTTGACTATAAAAACGCCAAAGGCGAAGCAGTCAGAGACATGGTATGGGAACTCAGAAAGTGACGATAATGTACACAAGGAGAACACCGATATGAGTCCATTCAATGCCGATCAGCAATTCCCAACGTTCAAGCGGTTTGCCGCCGCCTGGCCTCCCAGGAGGGTTGCGCGCACTATCCTTGCACCGGGCAGATGGACTCTACGCGTCATCAAGAAGACCTATAAGTACACGCTTGGACTACTGCTGGTCTTGGTCCTAGCACACATCATCGCAACGCTCATTCTTGGACGGCTGCTCAAAGAAGACATCGCCGCGCTCAAGGCGAAAGGCGAACCGATCTCAGCCGCCGACCTTGCCGCGCCGAAGATACCGGACAGTGAAAACGGGGCGGTGTTATATGCCAAGGCTTTCGAGCTGATGTCCACTCCCCAGGCTGAGAAAGACCAGGATGTGCTCAACCATTTCCTGACGCGGACAGACCGGGAGAAAGACCCTTCACTGTGGACCAAGGCTGGCGCGGCCATGCCGAGATGCAGAGAGATCCTCCGGCTGGCAGAAGAAGCCTCATCCCGCCCGAAGTGCCGTTTTCCGGTGAAATGGGAGAACGGCGGGTCTGCGGGGTTCCCTCATCTTGCCAAGTTCCGCAGTATGACTCAGATGGCCCGAGCAGGCGCCATGCTGAATGCCAAGAACGGACGAATGGAGGATGCCATCAAGTCCGTGAAACTCGGTTTCGGTATCTGCGAATCGCTCAAGGACGAACCTGTTCTCATCTCCTATCTGGTCAGAGTAACCGTAACCGCAATAGCCGCAGGAAGCGTGGAGGATATACTGGAGTACGGCAGCGTCAGTGAATCCCAAGCCAAGCATCTCTTCGATGGGTTGGCAAGCATCAAACTGGGGCCGGACGCCGCTAACGCAATACGAACCGAAAGGCCTATGGGACTCTGGGCGTTCGATCAGGTTCGCACTGCAAAAGTCTCGCTGTACGAGATGATGGGGTTCGGCACAACAGGTAACGAAACGATGGAGACGAGGCTGTCGGCCGCGGCGCTCCGGCTTCGGCCCGTGTTGTACGCTGACGAACGGTGCTACCTCCGCAGAATGGACCGCACCGTGCATAACATGGGCATGCCCTATCGTGAACAGAGTAGGCGCGGGCTTGACAAAGTATTCGACGAAAATTTCCCGCGATATGCCTATCTTACCGCTGTTCTGAACCCCACATTCCGCCGGGTAAGAGCGGCAGGAGACCGCATAGATACGAGCATTGCCGGAGTCAGAACGCTCCTCGCTTTGGCGGCGTACAAGGATCGCTTCGGCTCCTATCCGTCTTCTCTGGCCGACTTGGAGTCTCGGCTGGGCTGGAAGCTGCCGGACGACGAGTTCAGTGGAAAGCCCTTGGTTTACCGGCAACAGGGCAAAGGATTCATTCTCTATAGCATAGGCGAAAACCTGAAGGACGACGGCGCGAAACCTCGTCCCCCTGGCAGCAGCTACAGTGACGGCTACGAGTACGACGGTCCGAACGGGCAGAGGTTCGCCGACATCGTCTGGCAGATGGATCATTAGCCCCAGGAACGCGAAAGGCGAGGCGGTCACCGACGTAGTATGGGAACTCAGTAAGTGACGAAAAATGCACACATGGAGAACACCGACGTGAGTCCGTTCAACGCCGACCAGCAGTTTCCGACGTTCAAGAGGATGGCAGCAGCATGGCCGCTTCGTCGGATCTTCCTCGCACCGGGCAGGTGGGCTCTGAGGGTTATCAAGAAGACCTACAAGTACACGCTGGGGTTGATCGTCCTTCTTGTCCTCGCGCACGTCGTGACAACCCTTATCCTCGGTCAGATGCTCAAGGAAGATATCGCCGCGCTTAAGGCACGAGGCGCACCGGTCTCGGTCGCTGGCCTGGCCGGACCGAAGATACCGGACAGCGAAAACGGGGCCGTCCTCTACACGAAGGCTTTCGAGTTGGTGTCCACCCCCCAAGCGCTGAAAGACCAGGACGTGATTGAGCATTTCCTGACACGAAGTGATCGCGAGAAAGATCCTTCACTGTGGACCAAGGCAGCAGCGATCTTGCCACGATACGATGAGGTCTTTCGGCTGGTTGAAGAAGCATCCTCTCGCCCGAAGTGTCGTTTTTCCGTGGACTGGGAAAAAGGTCTCGCCTCGTTCTTCCCCCACCACTCCAAGGTCAGACAATTGGCACAGCTAGCCTGTACACAGACCCTTCTGGATGCCAAGCACGGACGGATGGAAGATGCCGTGAGATCTGCAGAACTGAGCTTCCGAATCAGCGATGCGCTCAGAGAGGAGCCAACTCGGGACTCCTACTACACGCGAGCGAGTGCGGTCGTACAAGTTGCCGGGTGTGTTGCGGACATAATACAATCCAGCACACTCAGCGAATCCCAGTCCAGGCGCTTATTCGAATACCTGAAGAGCATCGAGCTAGGGGCATGGGCTGCAAGCGCCATTCGAACAGACGCACCCGTAGGCATCAGGGTGTTCGATCAGATCTACGCTAGGCAGCCCATCATCTGCGATTTGAGGAGCGGAGGAGGCGGCCCATCTCCGTCTCCAGCTGTGATGAAAATGCTTGTCATTGTGATGCGCCCTATGCTCTATGCAGACGAACGGTACTACATCAAGAAGATCGAGGAAGGGACGCGCTATTCCCGAATACCCTATCGCGAGCAGAGACCGCGCGGGCTGGACAAGAAACTAGAGACGGATATCCCCACCTATGCTTTTGTAACATCGATGTTCACTGTGGGTTTCAGCCGGACAAGACTCGCCGGCGACCGTGCAGACGCAAGCGTTGCCGCTGTCAGAACGCTCCTCGCTTTGGCGGCATACAAGGATCGCTTCGGCTCCTATCCGTCTTCTCTGGCCGACTTGGAAACGCGGCTGGGCTGGAAGCTGCCGGAAGATCCATTCAGTGGCAAACCGCTTGTCTATCGGCAGAAAGACAAAGGGTTCGTCCTCTACAGCCTCGGCGAGAACCTGAAGGACGACGGGGCGAAGTCCCGTCCTCTCGGCAACCCGTACAGCGACGGCTATGACTACTACGGTGCAGACGGGCGGAGGTTCGCCGACATCATCTGGCAGATGGACCACTGAGATCATACGATCGTCTCCTATTCGAGTTAAGAATCAGCAGCAGGGTGTTAATAAAGGAGGATATCCACGTCTTGCCTAAGTAGTTCATGAATGTATTCTTCGATACCGCCTGGAGACCTTTCGTTCGCGACTAGAGGAGGCATATCTCGTGCAAAAAAAGACAACCGTTCCAGTCATTGTAGTCTCGGTCATCGTCGTAGTCGGACTCTGTGCTACCATCATCAAATACACCGAGCAGCATTCACATCCGGTAGGGCCTATTGCTGGAGTGACTGCCCGTTATTCTGATCAGGTTCCGGATGAAGTGACAGTCGGCACTCAAGAAGTCTTCAGCTTCAATGCCGGAAAGCCTGGCTCCAAGTACATCGTATCAACGAATATTGGAGAGCTCTCAAGGTCCCCCGACATCATACAAAGCGGCACTTCAGACAATTTTGACCCGCAGAAAGTATCATATACCACGGATGACGAAGGACGAGTCAGTTTCTCCTACTATCCTGGTGATGGTTCTGTCGGCAAGACTGCAGTCGTTCACGTCCGGAAGGTGGGCGGTGGTTTCGACAAGACCTACAAGGTTAAGATCATCAGCTGGACTGCGGGGTCGGATGCCATCAAGAGGGTCAAGAAGATGGTAGTACTACGCAGTGAGGTGCCCGAGTATAGAGACGGCACCCGGGGCAAGAACGAGTGGTGGTTTAAGTTTGATTTCTTGGACGCCAACGGTCGAAGCGTCGACGTCTGGAGAAGTGGTAATTTCGGCGTCAAGATGAACAGAACCGGAGCCCGGTTTGTTGGTGTTAATGATGCACATCGAACGACAGATACGGTGTTTCTGATCATTCCTGGGCAACGACCGTCGGTTATGATTGACAACTTGCCGAAGGACTTGAAAGCAAATCCGGTTCATGTTACTGCTACGCTGTTGGATGGCGAGACACCCACCAGCATCACCAGAACCATTGATGTTGGTGATCCACCGGATCACAGAGCCAAGTGACGGAAGCTCTCTCCGGCAAGATTGATCGTTGACACACTGGGAGGACTTGCTGTGCCGATTGGCTAATCATTCTGCACTACTCGAATGGGATGGTGACCGGCGATGAAGACTCAGCACGACCTCTCGCAGCTTGAATGGAAACTTTCCGGATGGATACCCGAACTCTGGCGCATGGACCAGACGATGGAGATCAGCGCGTCGCCGAACGCGGAGGTTTTCGCCGTCCCAGCGCGGGTGCCCGGCTCAGTGCAGGGCGCGCTTCGGGACGCAGGCATCATACCTGACTGGAACATGGGCCTCAACTTCCGCGAGTGTGAGTGGGTGGAAAACCGCCACTGGATCTACGAAGCCCTCATCCCCGACGAGTGGCTGGACCCCGGCAAAACCTTCCGCCTGAACTGCCTGGGCCTGGACTACTGCGGCGAGGTACACCTCAACGGGCAGCTCGTCTCGGAGTTCCGCGGGTCACACGTGCCTTATACCTTCGACCTCACACCGCACCTGAAGGAGTCCGGCAATCTCCTGCGCATCATCTTCACCTGCCCACCCAGATGGCTTGGGCAGTTCGGCTACACGTCCAAAATGAAGGAGTGGAAAGTCCGCTTCAACTACACCTGGGACTGGACCGCCCGCCTGGTGCAGATCGGTATATGGGACAGCGTTACCCTGGAGGTGACGAATGAACCGCGCATCACGGAGTTCCGCTGCAGCACAGACTACACTACTGCCGAAGATGTCGGCGAGCTGACCTTGAAAGGCGCCATAACACAGGAGAACGGCACCGTATTGGCCAGGCTCGAACGCAACGGAATGCTCATTGCACAGGACAGCATTCCGGCGGCGGAGTTCAACGACACGGGTGTGAGGTGGTGGTATCTGGCGGTGGACGCCTGGTGGCCGAACATGCAAGGCGAACAGCCGCTGTACGACCTCCACGTCACGCTTCTGGACGAGCAGGGTAGTGAGTGCGACGCTCTGACGCGGCGGCTCGGCTTCAAGCACATAGAGTGGCTTGGCTGCGAGGGTGCGCGTGAAGACGCCGACCCGTGGATATGCGAAGTGAACGCCCGCCCGATCTTCCTTCAGGGCGCAAACTGGGCGCCGATTCTGCCGAACTTCGCAGATGTGACCGAGGCCCAGTACCGCCGTCTGCTGGAAACCTATCGCGACCTGGGAGTAAACATCCTCCGCGTATGGGGCGGCGCGATGCTGGAGAAACAGCGCTTCTACGACCTCTGCGATGAGCTTGGCATCATGGTCTGGCAGGAGTTCCCGCTCTCGTCGTCCGGTGTAGACAACTATCCGCCGGACGACCCGCAGTCAATAGACGAGATGGCTGCCATTGCCGAAACATATGTCAGGCGACGCGCCCACCATGTTTCGCTGCTGGCATGGAGCGGCGGCAACGAGTTGATGTGGCTGGACAGTACGCCGGTAAATGAGACTCACCCCATGATCGCTCGCTTGGCCGAGGTGGCCGGAACGCTCGATCCGTCTCGACGCTTTATGGCCAGTTCCGCAAGCGGACCCACCGAGTGGGTCACCGATGCCACCAAGGGGAAAGGCATGCACTGGGATGTCCACGGCCCGTGGAAAGCCGACGGAAAGCTGGAGGATGCTTGGACGACCTTCTGGAAAGAGGACGATGCGCTCTTCCGCTCGGAAACCGGGTGCCCGAGTTGCAGTTCCGCCGAGATCATCCGCAAGTACGCCGGCGATTTCGACCCAATGCCGTGCAAGCCGGAGAACCCCCTGTGGAGGCGCACGTCGGTCTGGTGGATAGAGGTGCATCAGTTCATCGCCGAGATGGGCCGCGAGCCGCAGACGCTGGAGGAGTACGTAGACTGGCAGCAGGACCGTCAGACCCGCGCGCTCTCACTGGCGGCGAAGAGGTGCAAAGACCGGTTCCCGGCGTGCGGCGGGTTCATCGTTTGGATGGGCCACGACTGCTTCCCCTGCACGGCAAACACGGCGATCATAGACTTCGAAGGCAACCTCAAACCGGCTGGGCAGGCGCTGAGGGAGATATTCCGGGGAGAGCAATAGGTGGTTGGTGGTAGGTGGTTGGTGATAGGCCAATACAGAAGGCGATTGGTGTCAGGCGGGGAAGGGAGATATGGAATGGGCAAGCTGTCATCTTTTCGTGATCTGAATGTGTACCAGAAGCTGAAGCATCTACATTTGGAAGTACATAAGGAGAGCCTGGGATTTCCGAAGCTCGAAACCTACGAGCTTGGATCGCAGGTCAGGCGTTCGTCCAACTCCGCACCGGCGAATCTTGCCGAGGGGTGGGGCAGCCGACATACCAACATGTACATCGAATCCATAAACCGCGCATTGGGCGAGGTTAGGGAAACGCAGCACCATCTGGATGTAGCAAAGGATAAGGGCTATCTCTCTGAAGGACGATTTGAGTGTCTCGATCACGGATATGACGAATGCGGCAGAATGCTTGAAGGATTGCACCAATCACTAAGTAACTGGCGAGGGACGACGCGAACCGGCAGTGTCGTGCGTGAAGAAGTCGCCGAGTACCGTACAAACGGAGAACCGGACTGGAATCAGATGATGGAGATAACGGAAGACTTCGAATCTGCATCTCCCGAATCCCCCTAACACCTAACACCAACCACCAAACACCTTCTGCATGGCCCGGCACCTGGCACCCGTCACCGGTGATCGAGTTCACACACCCGTTGCCGATAGTACATGTAGTTCTCGAAGCTGACCTCGATGGGAACACCGTGATCGCAGGTGGGGTAGTATCCGCCGCGCTCGACCATGAACGGCATGATGTGGGCCAGGTGCGCGTCAATCGCGTCCTTACCCGCTGCCAGAACCCGCTTGTCTATCCCGCCGGAAAGCATCAGGTTCGGGTGCGCTTTGCCGATCTCCACCACATCGCACCCGCTCGCTACCTCACAGGGCGACATGCGCGTCAGCCCAAGCTCCAGATAGAGCGGAATGGACGGCCTGCAGTCGCCGTCGGTGTCTATGTGAAAGTAGAGACCGCGCGGCTGTCGGGCGCGCGCATTGCCCAGTAACTGCTGGTAGTACGGCATCAGGAACTCGATCACCGGTGACGGGTGCCAGGTGCCGGGCCATGCAGAAGGTGTTTGGTGGTTGGTGTTAGGTGTTAGGGGGATTCGGGAGATGCAGATTCGAAGTCTTCCGTTATCTCCATCATCTG
>JANYKG010000107.1 GCA_025358205.1 Armatimonadota bacterium | reverse complement strand
AGGAGACCAAATCGTGCCATCGGTCGTAAGACGCCCTATCAGGCTGTCTGCGAATGGCACAAGAAATGCCCTGAACTATTTATCAAAGAGCCTGCTCACCTGCGGAACACTCTGTTCACAACGTGGTGAGACTTGACACCTTATCTTCGACCTGCAAGACTCGACCGCAGTGCCCGCAGACGAGTTTCGGTGGCCACCCAGCAATCGAACTTCCGCATCCTAGACAACGAAAGACATCCTGCATAAACCCGCCTTATCACTATGTAGCGCGAGACACACATATTGGAAAAGGCCCTGAAGGATTTACTCCTCAGGGCCTCTGTGTTCTCTGTGTCTCGGTGGTTGTTATACCCGGCGGCTAGCCCTGCTTGACCAAGTCTGCGATCAGGTCGCCGACCTCGGTGGTGGAGTAGCCCATCTTGCCGGCGGACATGCTCTTCATCTTCTCGCCGGTCGCCTTCGCTATCGCCTTGTCAATCAGGTCGGCAGCCTTCTGCTCGCCCAGGGTTTCCAGCAGCATGCCCAGCGCGCCTATCGCCGCGAGCGGGTTGATGACGTTCAGGCCTGTGTACTTGGGGGCAGACCCGCCGATCGGCTCGAACATGGACACGCCTGCCGGGTTGATGTTTCCGCCCGCCGCGATTCCCATGCCGCCCTGAGTCATTGCACCCAGATCGGTGATGATGTCGCCGAACATGTTGTCGGTCACGATGACATCGAACCACTCAGGGTTCTTCACCATCCACATCGTCGTTGCGTCAACGTGCGCGTAGTCCGGCGTGATATCCGGATATTCCTTCGCCACTTCGTAGAACGCGCGCTCCCACAGGTCGAACGCCCATGTCAGGACGTTCGTCTTGCCGCAGAGGGTTAGCTTCTTCCTCTTGTTCCGCTTTCGGCAATACTCGAACGCGTACCGGATGCACCGCTCCACGCCCTTCCGGGTGTTGATGCTCTCTTGGATGGCGACCTCGTCAGGTGTGCCCTTCTTCAGTACGCCGCCCGCGCCTGTGTACAGGCCTTCGGTGTTCTCGCGAACTACTACGTAGTCTATGTCGTTCGGCCCCTTGTCCTTCAGCGGGGTCTCCACGCCTGGGTACAGCTTCACGGGGCGCAGGTTGATGTACTGGTCAAGGTCGAACCGCAGTTTCAGCAGGATGCCCTTTTCGAGGATGCCCGGCTTTACGTCGGGATGCCCGATCGCGCCGAGGTAGATGGCGTCGTACTGGCGCATCTGGTCAGCGGCGTCGTCCGGCAGAACGTTGCCGGTGCGGAGATATCTGTCACCACCCCAGTCGTAGTCGGTGGTCTCGTACTTGAATCCGGTCACTTCGGACGCGGCCTTCAGAACCTTCAGACCTTCGGCTACGACTTCCGGCCCGGTGCCGTCGCCGCCGAGTACGGCTATCTTGTATGTCTTCAACTTAACAATGCCCTCCTTGCTCATGGGTATCCCGATGAGAGTATCTTCTACCAAAGTATAGGCGATTACCCGCGAGTTTTGCAAGGGATGGACGCTCTGTGAGTTGGACCGAGCGGACAATGCTTAGAAGATTCTCAGGTTGCGCCAAGCATTCTCACAGGCAACCGTGGGATAATACAGGCGATCCGGTCCGGCTGGCTACCGGAACAGCAGGATTGCGGTCACTCCTTATGGAATCACTACCATAGTCCGTGACGCGAAAGGAGAAATCGGGTTGAGAAGAATTATCTTAGCATTAGCTGTATCGCTTCTGGTTACCGTTGCGCTTGCGTCCCTGTCATTCGGAGCGCCGGTTACGTGGACTGAGAACTTCCTGATGGAGAAGAGCGATCTTTCTTCCACAGGGAGCAGTCCGTACTTCATCCTGGAACCGGGCTATCAGACGGTCTACAAGGGCGGCGAGACGGACCTTATCATAACGGTGCTGAACGAAACGAAAATGGTTGACGGCGTTGAGACTCGGATCATCGAGGAACGGGAATCCGATGCAGGCAAGCTGATCGAGGTATCCAGGAACTACTTCGCAATATCCAAGAAGAACAATACCGTCTTCTACTTCGGTGAAGACGTGGACATGTACAAGGATGGCAAGATAACCGGGCATGGCGGTTCATGGCTTGCAGGCAAGAACGGCGCTCGTGCCGGAGTGGCCATTCCCAGTGTTGCATACGTTGGCGCGCGTTATCATCAGGAAGTCGCTCCTAAGGTGGCGATGGATCGTGCGGAGATAGTCAGCGTTACCGAGAAGCTGGATACCCCGGCGGGCAGGTTCACGAATTTGGTTAAGACCGAAGAGACCACGCCGATTGAACCGGGCAAGGAGTATAAGCTCTATGCTGCGGGCGTCGGACTGGTGCAGGACGGGGACGTGGTTCTGGTTAAATACGGCAACGTGAAGTAGTTTCCATTATCGCGAAGACGGTTACGCTGTGGGCGCAGGAGGAGGTTTCTCTTGCGCTCACTTGTGGCATGAATGGAAAGGCATTAGGCAGTATGGCAAGAATCTGGCAGAGGAAATATGCGGTTTTGTTTGCTGTGGCAGCGATAGTTCTTGCGGCAGTACAAACTGTTGCACAGCCGACTAAGACGCTCACCGTTCCTGAGGCAGATACGCCTCCCAAGATAGACGGCGCTCTAGACGATCCTTGTTGGAAGGACGCGCCAAAGGGGAACGGCTTCATGCTCCGCAGTCTCGGCAGACCCGCAACGGAGCAGACGGATTTCTACGTGTGTTACGATGAGAAGAACATCTACTTTGCCTTCTACTGCCACGATAGCCAACCAGACAAGATCAAGGGCACACAGACCGAGCGCGACTCCGACCTGCGGATTGACGATTGCGTTCAGATATACTTGGATACCTATCACGACCACCGCACCGCTGAGGAGTTCTTCGTCAACTCGCTCGGCACGCAGCGCGATGAGCGGAAGCGCGGGACCGCCGATAAGATAAGCTGGAAAGGCGACTGGCATGCGGCAGCCAAGCGTGTGGCGGACGGCTGGACCGCTGAGATGGAGATACCCTGGGCGATCCTCAACTACAAGCCCGGCGCGACCTCGATGGGGTTGAACGTTCGCAGGGACCAGCCGAGGCTCGGCGAGGTGAGCGACTGGACAGCATTGAACGACGGCGATCAGGTCATGCTCTACGGGGACCTGGAAGGGATGACGCTCCCCACACCTCCGACACCTCCTCTGCAGATAATGCCCTACGCGATGGCCACTGTGGGTGATGGCAGCAGCGGACGGATGGGGCTGGACATCAAGAAGAGGTTTGGAGAGGACAGCGAGGCGCTGCTGACGGCATTCCCGGACTTCGGGACGATTGAGAACGCCGCGAAGAGCATAGACTTTTCGTACACCGCCCACCGCTACAGTGACAACCGTCCGTTCTTCCTTGAGGCCAGTTCGATATTCGCATCGAGTTATATCTACACGCACGACATACCGAACTTCGACGTTGGCGCGAAGGTGTTCGGCAAGCAGGGCAAGACCACTTACGGCCTGATGGGATGCAGCAACAACGACTTGAACCGGACTGATTCGATGGCGGTGCTGATGTACAACCTGCCATCGCTCACCACTGCGAGACTGAACATGGTCGGACGGCACGATGACATTGTGGATAATGACGTCTATACTCTCAAGCTCAGTAGTCAACCGACTGAGAACACGTCATTGTGGGTCAGAGGCGGGAAGAGCATCACGGGCGGTCCGGCGGGTGACGGCTCCAGCCTTGCTGCCGGAGCTAGCGTCTCGTTGTCGAGGTGGTCGTTCGATGCTTCTTATGGGCATGCGACCAGGGACTTCAATCCCGCTGATTCGTACGTTGACTATCCAGGATCAGCATCGTATGACGCCGGAGTGAGCTATGATGTAGCGCAACCGGGGCAGAAGATCCGCTCATGGGGTATAGACTCAGGTATGGACCGCACGGGAGACGGCATCAGAGGGATGATAGAGCAGTCGGCGGACGTTGGGTTCTACATTAGTCTGGCGAACCATACTTCCTTCAGCATAGGGCATGACTGGGGACAGCACATCAAGGGTTATGAGGGTCCTGACGAGCCGCCGACGCCTCCATATGCATGGTTTCACGACTCTGAGAATTCGCTGTCGTACGGATTCAGGCAGGATGACCGCTATCGTTCAGGCGGGCTGTCGTATTACTGGGGACGTGAGAACGGTGGGCCGAGCAAGACGATTGACTTCGAATGCGGGTTCCTGCCGAGGGAGAGGTTTTCAACCAGCATTTCCCTGAAGCGAGCGGTGCGAGATAATGTTGACGAGAAAGACTTCACCGGGTGGCTGGGGACGCTCGGCGCGAGATATGAGTTTACGGCGGAGAAGAGTGTTGCGGCAAGGTTGCGTTACAGAACTGAGAAGGGTGTCGTGGAAGGTGAGCCGGTAGATGAGAAGGGGACTAATCTCACCATCAGTTATCAGCAACGGCTGAGACAGGGCCTGGACATCTTCGCGCTTTTCGGCGACTATAACGTAGACAATACGGTGAACAAGTTCGCTATCAAGGTGATAGCAGCGATGTAGGCCATAGGGTAATTCCATGAACGTGCTAATAGTAGAAGACGATGACAGCGTTGCGCGCTTTCTGAAGCAGGCGGTAACGGAAGCCGGGTACACCGCCCAGGTTGTCGGCGATGGCAAGGACGCGCTTGGGCTTGCTCAGACCGTGGAGTTTGACCTGATCCTGCTGGACGTGATGATCCCGCGGGTGAACGGTTTCGACGTATGCCGCCGGCTTAGAGCTGCCCGCGTCATGTCACCGATTTTGATCATAACCGCGCGAGACGCACTAGAGGACAAAGTGGAAGGGCTGGACGCAGGCGCGGACGACTATATCGTCAAGCCGTTCCAGATCGCAGAGCTTCTCGCACGAGCGCGGGCCTTGCTGCGGCGTGGGGCTTCCTCGCCGACGGTGCTGCAGGTTGGTGGGCTAACCCTTGATCCAGCTACCAGGCAAGCATCTCGTGATGGACAAACGATCAACCTATCCGCAACGGAGTACTCGCTTCTGGAATATCTGATGCGCAACACGGGCAGAGTGCTTATCCGTTCCATGATTCTTGAGCATGTGTGGCAGTACGACTTTGAGGGCAACGACAACGTCCTCGACGTGTACATCAGCTACCTGAGAGGGAAAGTGGACAAGGGCCATGCGACCTCGCTGATTCACACGGTTCGCGGGGTTGGCTACAGAATGGATGCAGGCGATGTTTAGATCAATGAGAGCCAGAATGACCGCGCTGTTTTCGGTTTCATCCGCAGTGTTGATGCTGCTGGTATGCGGCGGACTGGTGGTTTTTTCTCGTCAAACGGCAGAGCGGCAGGCTGCTGCTGTTCTCAATGCCACAATAGTGAAGCTGAGTCAGGAGCTTGGCGATGAAATGGAGACGAGCGACCTGTATCGCCAGATGAGAGAAGCGGCAGAGGACTTCCAGCCTGAGGGCATCACGATCTTTCTGGTCAATGAGAGTGGGCGTGTGATCGGGAGTTCGCGCAAGACACTTCCTGCACAGGCTCCCCAGGACGGCAAGAGCTGGCGCACCGCCCGGATTCGCGCCGGTGAGAATTGGCTGGTTGTCGCGCTTCCATGGACGAAAACCGAGGCGTCCCTCCGTACTCTGCTGGAATCTGTGGCAATACTCTGGCTGTTTGTAGTAGCATTGACTACCTTTGGGGCATGGCTACTTGTCGGCCACACACTTTCTCCTATCGGTCGGCTGTCTCATCAGGCCAATGCCGCAACCGTAGAGAACCTTCAGGTTCGCCTGGAGGAAGCGTCGCAGGATGCGGAGATTGTGGATCTGGTGGCGACTTTGAACGGCCTTCTCTCACGTCTGTCGGCCACAGCAGCCTCAAAAGGACGATTCTATGCCGCAGCATCACATGAACTCCGAACACCGATTCAGGCGTTGAGCGGGCATCTGGAACTGGCGCTTCGTAAGGACCGCAGCAAGGAAGAGTATCGGGCTACCATCGAGGAGGCGTATCAACAAACTCGCAGGCTCATCAAGCTGACACGGGGTTTGCTGATGCTCTATCAACTGGACTCCTCGGCCAAGACGCTGCCGGATGAACCTGGCGATCTGGTGACGATATGCAAAGAGTTTCTCCCTCAGTTCCAATCCCTTGTGGAGAGCAGGGGATTACGGTTAAGCATCGAGGTGCCGCAGTCCGCGCCGTTCGCGGCTCCTGCAACCCACGCCGAGGTTCTTGTCCGCAACCTGCTTGAAAATGCCGTCCGATACGCGAGCGACGGCGGGGTGGTGAATCTGCATTTGAAGTCACTCCCTGACCGGCTGGAATTGGATATATTCAACGAGTGCTCGATATCACCGGAATGGGACGCTGAGAAGATTTTTGATCCTTTCGTTCGGCTTGACCCCTCCCGTAGCGCCGCAACTGGTGGAACAGGACTCGGCCTGGCCATCTGCAAGAGCATTGCCGACGCAAACGGATGGACTCTGAGCATAAGAGAAGAATCGAAAGGCCTGCTTGCGGCGTTGGTCATTCCCGTACTACAATAAGCCATGCGAACTACTATCTGTGTGCTCATTCTGCTTGTCATCGCCGTTCAGTCATACGGCGCCGTCACCATTTCTACTGAGAAATGCGAACAGCTCTACGCTCAACTCTCGCAGAACGACCCCTGGTTGAAGACCGAATGCGGCAGCGCCCTGGCATGGGGCGAGGCAGCGCGCATCCACGGCATTCTAGATCTGTACGAGGTCACCGGCGACACGAAATACCTGAACGAGGTTGTTCGGCGCTGTGATCAGATGCTCTCTCACCGGGACGACAAACGCGGATTCAAGGACTACTCCGGCAAGACCCACAAGGCGTGGAGCGTTGGAACCAAGTACACCATCGGCGAGGCGGCGCTGGTGGGCCAATCGGGTAAACCGGTCATCAGGATTAGGGCGACGACGTACGCTTACAACGGCGAGACGAAAGTGGATGTCACGTCCAGCGGTGACGCTTTCACCCTGCATGTCGTCAATGCGCACTGGGATCGCGATGAGACCTTCGCCGACCTGAGCGCCGACCCGAAGAACGCGCGCTACTTCGAGAAGATCATCAACAATCCGGACCCCCAGCCCAATCCAGTGAAGGACCCGGCCATCAAGACGTCGCAGTTGGTCAAGGCTATTCCCATCGGCATGGGCGGGCTGCCGACACCGCAGAGTGTGACCCTGAAGCCGCTGAGCCTTGCGTACTCCGGCTATCTCGGGATCATCTACCACCCGATGCTAAGGTTTGCTGAACTGGTGAAAGCGAATCCATCACTCAAGGAGTTTGCACCTGCTGCGGACCGGTACATCAAGGCGGCGGACGAGTCGTATGCGGAGTTCGAAACCGATTGGCGCAAGGGACCGGGCAAGGACGAGGGGTACTACATCACCTGCAAGCGCGGCGGACCGTTTCCGTATGACAACATCGGGGAGCCGTTCAACTACCTCGGTGAGCACGTCGCGGCACAGGCGTCGCTCTACAAACTCACCGGCAAGGCGATCTACAAAGATCACATCCAGCGCATGGCGAATCTGTTCAAGAACAGGTTGGAACTGAAACCGGGCGACCTCTACGTCTGGTACTACTGGTACGGCGCGATCACGAAGACGGGATGGACGAAGGAGAATAGCCCTTCGGACAACTACCCCGTGATGACGGCGCGTCCATATGTAGAGGACGTCTCGCACGGTACGCTTGACGTGCAACTGGTAATGAGCGCTGAGAGGGTGGGGATGGTGTTCGACAAGGGGGATATCCGGCGACTTGCGAATACATTCATGAAGAACGTGCTTCTTCCAGACCATTCGGGATTCTATGCGAGAGTTGACGGAACGCCTGGCTCCGAGAGGTACTCGGATGCGGGCGTGGTGGGTTGGCTGCCGCTCGCGCAAGTGAATCCGGCGGTCTACGATGCCTGCCGCGAGGTCTACGAAAAGCGCGGCACGGACTCCTTCACGTCGCTTGCTCGGCTACTATTGATGGATAAACGGCTCCACTGATCACCGGTCACCGTTCACTTGCATTTCGGTATCGATCACACGGAGATGGCGAGAGCAGTATGGCCGCTAGATATGGCTATGCTTGTTCAGTCATGCATTCACGTTCAGTGTGTAGAAGACTTATCGTGCTCAGTTCTCAGCACCGAAGGTGCGTTCTATCCCAGCCTGTGGGCAGCGCCCCAGGAAATGCGCGTGCAACATGAAAAGGGCTGAAAGTCCGTCCTATCTTTCGGATTGGGAAAGATCGGGACTTCATCCCCAAGATGATTCTCTGATCTATGGATCTAGGGCTTTGCCCCTGTGCGTTGGCACATCAGGCGTACTGTATATGCATTTCTCTTGGACAGAGTTACCCACTCTGAGGAAATGCCCCCCTTGCTTGAGGATACTATTGACTTGCCATTGGTCTAGAAATATAATAGCAACCTAAGACTGAGCCTCGTTATCCAGGAGAATTCACCATGCACGCTCACTCGATCGTAGCTTTCAAGAAGGCATCTTTGCTTCTTCCGCTTGTGCTGCTGTGCGGATGCGGTGGGGGCGGCGGTGGGGGTACAACGCCACAGAAAGACTCCATACAGATATTGCGTCAGGATGGACTGGTGTTTACCCTTGAACCGAATATGCCCGCGACTCCTATGGGAGACCAAATGAGCTTCTGGTTCAGTGTGACAAACGATGGGCTTACGTCGACGCGCACACTGGAACTGCGTGAGCGAAGCGATGAGCAAGGGGGACGGACTTCTCTCGGCACAATTACCTACGAAGATGGGGCTGGAAATCGCTCTCTAGTCTACGCGCTTTCTCGTTATGACGGCGTTTCAATGGAAGTAAAGCCGGGAGAGTCGGTCTGTCTGGCCAAGTTCGATTGGAATCAGATAAGACAGGACAATGGGGAGGCGGCCAGCCCTGGGTATTACGACCTGGCAATAGTTTTGGATAACGTGTATGTGGATGGCAAGAAGCTCGCGAACTGGCCGACGTTCGAGGTGCGCGGCGAAACGCGCGTGAATTTTATGAAATCGGGACCGTCGGTGGATCCGCGGGAATTGCTCCGTGCCGAGGGTCTGATAGTTTCCCTTGGGCTTCAGAAGTTGACCTACCAGAAGGGAGCGCAGATTCCGGTCTGGTTTGAAGTCACGAACGCGGGATCACAGACGCGGACGCTGGAGGCGCGCATCCCTGTAGATGTCGGTTCACTGTCGAGTGCTACCGGAATCCGTCGATTTGGTTCCGGCCATACCACGCGTAGCAACCAGCTTGCAACCTACATGGGCGGCTTCATGTATTACACCCCGGATGGGCACGACTATATAACTGCATGGGGTTTTGGTAGTACTGATCCTGTATCTATGCAGATTGCGCCGGGTGAAACCATCCGGTTGGTAGAGAGTGTCTGGAACCAGGTGAACAGGGACGGAACCCCTGCAGGTGCTGGTTACTACGACGCGTATGTAAGCCTCAGCAACCTCTATGTAGACGGGCGCAATCTGGGGAACGCGCCGAACTTCGAGGTAGATGTCACCGCTCCGATACGCATCGTGGAGTGAGGCGCTGCCGCGACGGAGATCGCAGTTTGCGTAGGCGTGGTGGGGGCAATGCCCCGCCACGGCGTCCTTCACGTCGCTGGCTCGGCTACTGTTGATTCAGAAATGCCTTAAGCGGTAATCTCAGGGTTGGTCCGCGCGGATGAGTTCCACCAGTTCCAAACGCGAGGGCGGCGGGGTGAAGTCCCTCGGCTTGTCGCGGTTGGCCTTCAGAGCCTCCCAGCGCAACACCCACGCGCTGCCGTTCTGCCTGATCGCGCCGATGCTGAAGCCGCCGAGATTCACCTGCCAGTCGGAGCTCTTATCGGGACCTGGGGTGTCGAAACCCACGGGCAGCAGGCGGGCAGGCTCACCGACGGGCTGAAGCGTCTTCTTGTCGAGGAATCGAATCTGCTGGTACGGCGCCTGGAATTTGTTGAGGAATGTCTGATACAGCAGTCCTGTTTCGTCCCACGGTGACGGTGCGCTGAAGCTGATCTGCGCGCCGATCGAGCCGGTTCCGCTGAACTCCCACCTGTCCGGCCAACTGGTCGTCTGGTACCGTTTCCACCGCTTGTTCTCCAGGCGCATGGTGTATATCTGTGTCTTGCCCTTTGGGTCATATTTGCAGTAGGTGACCATCGGGCGACCATCCGCATCGAACGAAATCTTCTCGCTGTTCAGGAGTCCGCCTCCGGGCTGAACGTGGTCCAAAATCTCGGTGTTTTCGATGGTCATTGGAAGGGTGATAGGTGTGCCGTCAGTTTTCTGCCAGTTGTCGAACGAACCGGGACTCCAGGCATAGGAGACGTCGTGGTTTGTCTCAGCGGCAGGAGTATCCCGCCACACCCAGGCCACGTGATAAGCGCCGTTCTTGTCTCGAACTGGGCCTGACTGATAGGCGTTCATCAGTCCCTGACCATCGAAGAGAGGTTTGTTTGTGAATCTCCGCCAGGTCTTGGTCTTTGCATCATAGACGTTGATGATGTTGTTGCCGTTTCCCGAACCGCCGTCTCGGTAGGTAAAGAGGAACTCCCCCTTTGGCCCGGTGTAGAAGCTGGGGTAGGTAACGTGGGATTCCTGTTCGCCGGTCATCTTGTTGACGGGCGCGAGCGTGGTAATATCACCCGGTTTCGTTGTTCGGTAGTATCTGAGAGGTATGGCGTGCATGTTGCCTGAGACGTGCATCTGTCCATCCGAGTCGAAAGCAAACGTGACGTAGTTGTGGCTGTCCCAACCGACTTGGTTGTCCAGTCGCACTTTCTGCCACTGGTCCGAGTCCAGAGATCGGCACGCTATCGTCATCCATCGGTCGGCGTCATAGTAGGCGATGTACTGCTTGTCCTTGTAGGTCGCCACAGAGAAACCGACCGACGCGCCTGACCAGACGTTGTCAACGAAGATCGTCCTGCCCTGCTTGATGAAGGCTCGCATCGGTTCAGCGGATGTGACCGCACCCGTCAGACCCGCGAGAATGAGAATTGCCATTGAAATGCGCACGAACATGTATACTTTTCCCCTCAACGTTCACTGATCCCTGATCCCCGTTCACTTTCCCTTCGACGCTAGTTCCGTCTGTATCTCGTCTAGTAGGTTGTTCTGCCAGGAGGTGTCGGTGCTGCTGATGGTGATTCCGACGGTTACGTCCTTCCTATCGTTGATGGGCAAGTCACCGCTGGTTGCGCTGTTTGCCTTCTGAACCTTGATCGTTACCTTTGTTCCGCCGTACTCAGGCGAAAGGCTGATGAGTCCGCGCCATACCTCCACTGACCGCACCGTTGCCGGGTAGTTCCTATTCGTGTCAGATTCCTCATGGATATCGCTGTAGACCAGACCGGTCGTGATCTTGCGTCCTTCTTTGTCCAGCTTCGGCGCATCCTTGGAGACCTTTGCGGCAACGGCGACCACGGCATTCCACGTTGAATCCATGTTCGCGTGGTACGTGCGGGATACGGATTGCTGCTTGCATCCGGCAAGCGAAACGGCGATAATCAGCGCTAATAGCGTCGTCCACACGGTTTTCATGTTTATTTTCTCCATTTCAGGTTGTACTTACGTGTCAAAGTGGCTATACTACCTATGATACATCATTCGGCCTCGAACGTGTCAATGGCTTGTGAATCGCCAGCCTGACTTCTGCAGTTCAGCCCGACTAGCCCAGAAGGCTGCAGATTATGCGTGTCCTGCATAATCCGCACCAGAGGATACCAATTTGGCTCAGCAATGCTCCGGTATTTACGACCGAACCGACCCGCGCATGGGATTCCTGCGCCCCGCCTCAGTAGAGATGAAGCCCAGCCGCGACGATGTTTTCGTGCCGCCGGGACTTGCCGTGCGGAACATGCTGCGAAACGGCAACGTGGTTACCGGTATGTTCAATCGAACCGACAAGGGCGGACAGCTTGAATCGGTGGAGACCGTGAACGGACTGCCGATTGCTCAGTGGATGAAGGTGCGCGACTTCGAGTCGTTCATACCGGTGCATCCGCATGAGCAGATTGTACTGGAGCCTGGGGCAGGGGAGAAGTCCATGCGCGTGGTGGACTTGGTGGCGCCCATCGGCAAGGGGCAGCGAGCGTTGATAGTCGCGCCGCCCCGATCCGGCAAAACGCGCATCATCACGCAGATGGCAAACGCGATTTCGACTCACCATCCGGGGATTCGGTTGGTCGTGCTGCTGCTTGACGAGCGGCCTGAAGAGGTCACGGACATGGTTCGCTCGGTGAAGGGTCAGGTGTTCGCAAGCTCGAATGACTCAGATGCCAAGAATCACACCCGACTAGCGGTGTTGGCACTCGACTACGCCAGGCGGTGGGCGGAGGCAGGGGACGACGTTGTGCTGCTGCTGGACTCGCTCACACGGCTGGGGCGTTCGGCGAACCTGATGCAGACCGGGCCGGGGCGCACGCTTTCGGGCGGCGTGGATACCCGCGCGCTGGAGCTTCCGAGGCGCATCTTCGGGGCGGCGCGTGACCTTGAGGACGCGGGGTCTATCACGATAGTGGCGACGGCCTTGATCGAGACCAACTCCCGAATGGACGATTTCATCTACGAGGATTTCAAAGGCACAGGTAACTGCGAGATCGTTCTACGGCGGCAGTTGGCGGAGGAGCGCGTATACCCCGCGATTGACATCAAGCTCAGCAGCACGCGGAACGAGGAGTTGATTCTGAGCGAGAAGGTTCTGCCGAAGCATCACAAGCTTCGTCGAATGCTCTATGATAGAACTCCTTCGGATGCAATGCAGGCGCTTTTGAGGATGATAGCGAACTCTAGCAGTAACGAAGAGCTTCTTGCAGGATTAGGCTAGTTCAGGGAGACCATATGCGTTCGCTTTTCATTGTCGCCGTGCTCGCGCTCGTCATCGTTTTGA
Source organism: Armatimonadota bacterium (assembly GCA_025358205.1). Lineage (GTDB taxonomy): Bacteria > Armatimonadota > UBA5829 > DTJY01 > DTJY01 > JANYKG01. Next base: position 8,263 of record JANYKG010000107.1, on the reverse strand, counting down.
TTCCCGTCGCGGTGTCTGCGCAGGATGTGTACTTCAATGCGCCTCTGCAGGCGGAACTGACCGAGGGGCAGACCTACTCCGTGGAGTGGCTGGCAGGCGGGGCTGAGACGGTGGACATACTGATCTGCGGCACACGGACTCCGCTTGGCGGCAGACCTAGAGGCGATTTCGAGATACCCGCAGCTACGAAGGTTACAGCGGTCCAGGGCGTGCAGACTATTACCATACCGTGGATAGATTCGCTCAAGTTTTTCATCCGAATCATCAGCCGTGACGGCGCAGGCAAGAAGGTTTCATCGGCTCAGCGCGAGTTTCGATTTCGACCCGCGGTTCTTGCAGATAGACCGGATGACGGCATATACGTTGACCTCCACCAGAAGACCAATCAACGCCTTTTTGTCGAGAGCGGCGGAGTGATCACCAAGGCGTGCATCTGCAGTTCGTCCATGAACTACTCGTGGATGCCGCCGAATGTACACCCGAAAACCCCGCACGATCATGCCGGTGTGTACAAGGTGATCAGCAGGCAGCGAACGGCGTATTCCAAGCTTTATGAGGTGGAGATGCCTTGGGCGCTTCAGTATCTGTCCGGGCATTTCATCCATGCCACCAGCCCGCCTTTGTACAAGCTGCTGGGCCGTCCCGCTTCGCACGGCTGTAACCGCCTGACGCGAGAAGATGCCCATGCGCTTTTCGATGCCACACCGCTCGGCGCCCGCGTGGAGATCATCGGCCCGGGGAAGTGAGTGTGCCTGGGAGCGCGATCCGCCGCGGCGAACCGCTTCCCCTCCGGAAAGATGCGGGTGAGGACACCCGCGCTCCCAAGTCTTGACAGGACATATCCGCAGACCTATAATGACCACGAGGACATTCTGCGCCTCCACATCCGCATTATTCATGGATAGTGTGAATAATGCTTTGAAGGCCCTGGATTATTTATTTCATGAATAATTCAGGCTAGAGGTTTTGGACCATGTTTGCAATCAACTTCTATTCCGATGCCTACGCTGATATGCTCAGAAAGGGCCGCAAGTCGGCCACCATCCGTCTGGGCGACAAGAGCGACAAATACCGGTCGGGCCAGATTGTCTGGGTCACCATCGGTAGGAAGTACGGAGTGCGTCAGAAGCTGTTCAACGCCATCATTGACAGCGTTTGTGTGAAGCCCGCATCGGAGCTGACCCCAAGAGAGATCGAGAAGGAAAGCCCGGAACTGCGAAGGGCGGAGGACGTGCTGAGCCTGCTTAGCCGCGTGTACGACCGCGCGGTCAGCCAGGATGACCTTGTCACAGTCGTGCATTTCTCGAAGGTTTTGGAGTAAGCGGGCTGCATGAACGGAGTTTTTCGGAAGCTAATCCACTAAGGGTGCGGCTACCAGATCATGGACACAGGTTCTGCTCGACCATCTGACCATTTTCCCCTGACCATCTGACCATCTCGCATCGTCCATTAGCCATTTTCCCAGCCATTTTTCCTAGAATCCCGCCATACCGAACTCCAGCCACAGCTTCTTGCCCTTGCCTGACCAGTACTGCTGACCGGTGGGCGACCACGCAATTCCGACCTCGTAAGGTCCAAGCGGTCTGTAAATGCCGGCCTTCAGGTAGGACATCTCGCTGACGAAACTGTAAGTCGAGCTGTTGAATTTGTAGCGGTACAGGCTGTAGTCCGCGCGCACTTTCCACTTGTCGTTCACCTGGTACATCGCGGATGAGCTGAGGTTCAGCCGACCGGTATCCAGTCCATATCCGAAGAATGCGAAGCAGTTCCACTTTGCACCCAAACCGGCGAACAGGGTTCCGTTGATGGCGTGTACGGATGATGAGAACATGTTTGCAACCGGCCCCGATCTCAGGTTCAGCGCATAGCCTAGTGACGCGCTTCCACCTTTCCACGTTCGCCGCGCGGTGCTGCTGAGGCGTAGCCCTGTGCCCACCTTGCCGTTGTCCGCAATCGTCATCTCAGACGACCCGTCTATGCTGAGGTTCATCAGTCTGCTGCCGATGGGCGCGGCGCGGAATGTGAGTCCCATTGATTGATACAGCCCTTCGTCCATGGCGGTAGTTGTACCAAATCCCAATCGTCCGTAACCCAGTGAAAGGTTCGGCGAGAAGCTCATGCTTCCGAGAGAAATGCTCTTCCTCGGTTTTAGAGTCGCCCTCATCGAACTGCTTGCCTGAGGCTCATAATTCATGCTCTCAGGATTTTCGGGGTCCCACACGGGCGTTTTGCTGCCGCCGGTGTAGCCGGACAGGTAGCAGTCATATTTGGACAACGACATGTTGGCGTTGACGTAGGCGGTATACAGCCCCTTTGCATAAGCGCTGTTCGGCTGGTACCTGAGCGAGAAGTCCGCCCGTCCGTTTTGCCGGAAGGAGCCGAACTCCTGATGATGCGCCAGTTCCAGTGACCGGCTGCTGTCGCTAATTGCATCCACAAACAGCCTGCCTTCGTTCTTTTTGCCGAACGAGTACGCTTGCTCCAGTCCTACGCTTGGCCCTTTGCGCGGCTTGAAATATCCGCCGTATTCGCTGCCCTTCTGCGCATATCGCAGTTTGAGCGCGCCTGTGCCGGAGTCGGTTACGCTGTAGTACATGGGGATATCGGCCACCAATCCCTCGTATTGGGTGTAGCGAATCTGATCCATCAACGCGCTACGGCTGCTGTAGTCAAAGATATAGTGGGGAAAAGTCAGCACACGGGTATTGCCTACGTAAACTGTTGCGCTGGTGAACTGTATGCGATCACGGGGAAACATGGAGAGCTTGTTGGCCACAATCCATGTCTTGGTTGCATCGGCGGTAAGCGGCGAGAAGTCGCTTGATGACAGCGTGCCGGGCTGCTTTAGTTTATCTTGTTTGAAAAGTGATGACGGAGTTCCGCTATGCTCCATTCCTTGCCGCAGCAATTTGCACTTGTCGGTCCGCAGATCATAGATCAGCGCGTCTGCCTCCATCACGTCGTCGCCTCTGGTGATGCGCAATGCGCCCTGAGCTTTGATGACACCCATCTGCTCGCAGACCTGGGCGTTCGACGCGTTGATGATGAGGCCGTCATAGTCAATGGATACCCTGTCGCTTCCCAGTATCACATCTTTCTCAACGGAGTAGGCCAGTGATCCGCCCTCCATCCTGATGAGTCGCGGGCCAAGGGAAGAGATGCCTGGAAAAGCCGAGAACTCCACCTGTACGGAAGTAGACGACGCACCCGCCGAACATGTGACCGCCGCTACGGCCGGAGATGATGTGGAGGTTAGGATTGCCGTTGCTCTGCCGCCGCCTGCATATGCGACCGTGGTGACCGACCCGGCTGTGGCGCTGACTTTGACCTCAGTGCCGTCCGGCGCGGGCAGCCCCTGGGAGTCCAGTACGGAGATGACAATTTGGCTGTAGCTCTTGCCGTCTGCCAGTATGCAGTCCGGTACCGCCTCCGCCGAGAGCGTGTAGCGGTCGTTAGCCCATGCAGCGGTTGATGCCGCAAGTGCGATCAGCATGAGAGCCAATACAAACAGTCTTCGCATTTCCTTTGCATTCCCTGGAATCAGCGCGCGTTCAAGTGAATCAAGTTCGGGCCACCCTGACCTGGCGGAGCAGGATGGCCCGATCGTTCTCATCGTGTGATGACCAATCGCTACGGTCCGGCGATGGTATAGGGAGCGGTGAGCGTCACAGGCAGCCCAGTGCCGCCGGAGTCTATTGTGACGGTTATCAGACCCGGGCCGGCTGTAGTCTTGTTAGCGCAGTCGGCGCTCGTACTGAGCGTTACGATCACCACACCGTTAACGGTTCTGGCGGTTGTACTGCTCAAAGTCCCCTTTGTTGCTGCTATGGTGACATCTGTGTCATTCACCACAGGGTTGCCGTTGATGTCCAATGCCTGAATGACGATGGTCGTCGAGTCCTGGCACGCCTCAATGGAAGCCGGATTGACATCCAATGTGCAGTTGGCAAAGATAGGCGGACCGGAGAAGATGACGAGATTCGGTACCGTGAGTGTTACGTCGCCGGATGTAGCGGTAACGTCCACCATGCCGTTCCAGGAACCGTCGCCCGATGCGTCGCTCACCAGTGTTGCGGTCGCCTGTCCGAGTGTTGTAGTGCTCATAGCCACGTCTCCGGATGTTCCACCGTTGCCGTAGATCATGCCGTGGTTAGCCGTGAAGTAAACCGCTGTGCCGTTAGGAACAGGATTGTTATTCGCGTCCTTTACCAGCGCGGTGATTGTAGTGGTTCGGCCTACGAAGTCCCAACCTCTTATGTTGAGCGGATTAGCGCCGACATGAATCGAGGACACGTCCAGGGATGTGAAGATCACCTGAGTCTCGTGGTTGCTGATATCTGTAGCCGGAGCCGGAATGCCTGCCGCGAGCTGCTTGCTTCTTGCGATCGTGGCAACCACGGTGGCTGTGCCGGACTGACTGGTATTGCCTGCGGAATCACGGCTGAAGAGCAACGCAGTTGTCTGTCCGTTGGTCGTTCGTGTTTCAGGAGTCACAGTGCCGTTACCGCCGCCGTTGACGTCCGGCAGGACTGTGAAGTCCACGATTGTACCGTCTGTCACCGAGTTGCCTGCTATGTCCTTTACGGTCACAGTAACAGTGGCAAACGAGTTGCCGTCGCACTCAACGGCTGTTGGCAGACAGGTGGTTTGGATGCTGTGAGGCGGCCCGGCTGTGACGTTGACTGTCATGCTAGCCTCAGCGCCCGACCACGTGGCAGTGATTGTCGCTTCACCGGTCTGGCTGCTGCTAAATGTAGTTGTCGCCTGGCCTGATCCATTGATATCAGCAGTACCGATGACGCTGCCGATGGTTGACGTGAATGTCACCGTGCCGGAAGTTACCAGACCACCCTGTGAATTTCTACATGTGGCTGTGATTGTTGACTCGGTCAACGCTCCGCCGCTGTTGAGAACCTGGATGGGATTGGCTGAAGCTGCCAGAACAATGGAACCCTTTGTTCCTGCGTCACTTGGGAGGAATGACACGGTTGTCGTGCCAGTCTTGCTGCCTGATGTAGCCGTGATCAGACATGAGCCTTGGGTGTCTCCAGCGGTTAATGTTGCGGTCGCCTGTCCGCCCGTGGTGACTGTGCTGGCAGGAGTGATAGCTCCGGCAGTGGCGGCGAAAGTGACCGGTGTGCCATCTGGGACAGAGGCGTTTTTGCTATCCACCACAGTAACAGTTATTAGAGTAGTGCTGGAACCATCAGCGGGCAGACTGGTGTCATGCGCCTGAACAGACAGGCTGTTGGCGCCGCTACTGCCGCCGTGCCCACCGCCGCCTTTGCTGCCGCTGCCGAGAGCGACAAGCGCACCGACGAACAGCAGGAATCCAAGGGTTTTGCCTGCGCCGCCACTCTTGATCTTAGTAGGTGTGGGGACTTCGGTCAGGCTAACACTATCGCCGACCATCACGGGCAGTTTTTCATTTGTGTCCGTGAGTCTGACGATTGCGTAGCCCCATTCGACCGAGGTTACCTCAAATTTGGAAATGTCTTTGCCGTCTCGGGAGATGACTCCCTTTGTCCCGACTCTAGCGTCTTCGCCTTTGCCGATACTGATCTTGCATTTGCCAGGCTCGTTGGATATGACCACCGGTTTGGCGGACTCGGCTATTGACCCAGCCGCTACCGCGATAGGCAGTACCATAACGAATGCCAGCATCAGAGAAAGTAAACCAACGAAACGCCAGTGCAGAATCTTGCTCATTTGCTATCCCCTCTCAAAAATCGTGAGAACGCGTGTATTTCCCTGAGGCACAGGCAGAACTTGCCCTATCCCTCATCTTCATTATGGCTTTGTGTGCGCAGTTCCACAGTACAATTACCGGGTTTTCCTGCTATCAACGACGATGCTTGAGAATAAAGGATTTCCCCATAGGCAACTCACAGGCAGGATGTTGACGTATAATAGGTGAACAGCAAGATTGTTGAACTTTTTCGCGTTTTTGGAGGTATCATATGCGCGCATTTCGCATTCTCGTCGTACTCTGCTTCATTCTGACGGCGGCCGCTCTTCCATTAGCTGCACAGAGCGCTACGGACATCTCTTTTATTCACGCCTCAGATGTTCACGCTCCCCGTTCTGACAGCGCTGCCACTATCGCAGGCTTCGCAAATCTCGGCGAGGTGGAACTGACCCCGTTCGGTGTCAAAGCGCCGGCGCCCTCCTTTGTTGTCATGAGCGGTGATGCCACTGAATTTGGCGGTGGCGCAGGTGCGTGGGATGCCTACATGTCCTACTGGAAGGATTACAAAATTCCTGTCTACACCATCGGCGGCAACCATGATGGAGCGTGGTACTCCATTCGCCCGTTCCTGCGAAAGCTCAATGGCGGCAAGTGTTCCTGGTCAATAGACAAGTCCGGATGCCACATCATCGGCCTGGACAACTCGACTCCACAGGAACTCCGCGCGAACGTTACCGAGGAACAGCTCATATGGATGAAAGAGGACCTCAAGAAGGTGACGCCGGAGACGCCGGTATTCTTGGTGCTGCACCATCCTATTAACGAAACCTTGTGGAGCAGTCCGTACGCCACATCGCGGATACTAGACGTACTGCGTCCTTACAATTTTGTGGGAATATTGATGGGCCATGGGCATAGCGCCAGCAATGCCAATTGGTATGGCGTAGACAACATCCAGGGTGGCTCGACCTGGGGACCGGGTGATCCCGGTGTGAACATTGTTACTATCAAGGACCACGTGCTGTACTCTGCATACTTGGTGCATGGCCAAACTGCCGCGTCTAAGGCGATTATCACGAAGCCGATACCGCCGAAATCAACTTATCCCAAGATAGAGATTCTTAGCCCGAGTGAGAACGGCATTCGCCGAACCGGTAAGATGGTGTTACGCGCGAAGATCTCCGGTAGTGAGAAAACCATCGTCAAGGGCGAGTGGCTTCTTGACGGCACGACATTCCAGAAATCGTCCGGCAAGGAAGCATATGATAATGCAAATCCCATGGTCCTTCGCGACGGTGTGTATGAAGCCGACGCGGCATACACGGAATGGGTGGCCGGGGTACACTATATTCGTTTCATCTTCACGGATTCGGACGGCGCTGTGTTTACAAAGTGCGTACAGTTCGGTACGGAACCTGAGCCGAGCAGATTGATCTGGCGCACTTTTGTCGGTGGATCGTGCAAGGGACCGGCGACCATGGCTGGCGGAACTGTCTACGTGGGCGCGACCGATACCAAACTCTATGCGCTGGACAAAGTGACCGGCAAAGTGAAATGGGCGTTTCCGACTGAGGGTGATGTGGTTACGAAGCCGCTTGTCGTCGGCGACATGGTCTACTTCGGCTCAGGAGACGGCAAGTTCTACGCTGTCAGTGCCGGTGGGAAGAAGAAGTGGGAGTTCACCGCAGGAGAGGGCATCTACAACTCCCCGGCTTACTCGGACGGCCTGATCCTGTTCGGCTGCAGCAATTCCAATTTCTATGCCCTGGACGCCAAGACCGGCGAGAAGAAGTGGGTCTACGAGGATCCAGCCTACACGATTGATGCGGATTCGCTTGTGGATAACGGCATTGTTTTTTTTGGGGCTTGGGACGAAAATGCTTATGCCCTGGATGTGAAGACCGGCCAGTTGAAATGGAAATGCCAAACTCACGGCCCTGAAGTCGAGAAGGCCAAGCGATACTACAGCCCGGCTGACTGCGGGCCGGTGGCATCAAGCGGCAAGGTATTCTTTGCTGATAGAGGCTATTTCCTTACCGTCATAGACATCGCTACCGGCAGCAAGGTGAGATTCGATCCGGACTGTGTGGGCGTCGGCATTTCTGAGGACGGCAAGGCGATCTACGAGCGCGAGCCGGGATACCCGACGGGCACGTTTGTTGGTTTGAGGAAGACTGATTTGGATGGCAATGAGATATGGAAGATCAATATTGATGTGGACACCGTGCCTACCGCGCCCGTCGAGAAAGACGGCATTGTGTACGTGGTCTCCAAACTGGGCTTGGTGCAGGCATTCAAGGCTGCAGATGGCTCGGCGCTTTGGGAATACCAGGCGACCCCATTGTTGTACGTTCTTTCCAAAGTTGAGGTCAGTGATAGCGTGGTGTATGTGACAGGTATGGATGGGAGTGTCACTGCACTTAAGTCCAAATAGTGGTCTTCCGCCGAAAAAGTGGACACCAAGTGTATAATAGATGGAGAGGTGTTCAAGAATGGCAAAGCGATACACGGAAGAGTTTCGGGAAGAGGCAGTGCGGCTTGCATTGGAGAGCAAGCTGAGTCGAGTACAGGTTG
>JANYKG010000105.1 GCA_025358205.1 Armatimonadota bacterium | reverse complement strand
AGGAGACCAAATCGTGCCATCGGTCGTAAGACGCCCTATCAGGCTGTCTGCGAATGGCACAAGAAATGCCCTGAACTATTTATCAAAGAGCCTGCTCACCTGCGGAACACTCTGTTCACAACGTGGTGAGACTTGACAGCTTATGGTCAATGGGAGAACTGCTCCTGCCGCCATCAATCTGCTCCGTGATCCATTAGCGATACTGGATCTTCTTACCGGACTTGGCTGAGATGAACTGGACAGCCTTCTTCATCTCCTCCACCTCGCAGTTCGCAGCGTTGCCTTGCTCCACGACCCACTGCTTCCCGTCGGTGAACTCAACTCGATAGGTTCCGCAATCACACGAATCACTATGCACATGATCTGAATCCACGACAATGTCGTGGACATCGTCCCAGCCGTATGATCTCTCGTGAAACTCAGCAAACGTGTTGAGGGCAATGCCCCGGTCTGTGACCTTCATGTAGCAGTTCATGAAGAGAGGAACGGCCAGAACGCCTAGTAAGCCGACTACGGCCAACGTGTAGTTGCGTACTCGTGCGAACCTGGAGCTTGATCCAATTGCCTGCTGGAGTTGTCGCAACTGATTCCACTCCGCCTTGTACCGACCAGCGAGACGATCACCGAGCCACATGGCAAAGCAATGGAAGAGAATGGCGGAACTGATGAGAAAAGGAAAAACTAATAACAGCGTACTCCCTGGTACGAAGAAGCGAACTCCTGGATTGTATGCACCGTACAGCCGCCCTGCAACTTTGCCAAGAGCGCCCGTGAACAATAGGCAGAACGGAGCCGAAAGCGCTGGTATGACCAAGAGATTCTGCATCGCATACAGCCTGCCTATGCGCTTGCGTGCAGGTGGGTCCAGAGCGCTTAGGAATACCGCGATTCTCCCGCGGCCAAGCTGACGAAGGGCATCGGGATCTTTCGATATGAGCGTAGGCCAGGTAATCGCCTGTGGGACGCCTGCCGTGCGCAGATACCTGATGACTGCCAGAATTAGCTGCTCGGATGCCTTGCTGCCGAGAGAATACGGAACCCGGATTTCCTTCTTGACGCGTCCGGCGACGATACCCAGGCCTCTGCCCTTCCATCCTGCCGTGGTGACATCCGACCAGGGAATATACACGCGCTTCAGCAGAATGTCAGCCTCGATGCCGTCTATCCCCACGTGTACTCGGTACGCCTGCAAGGCGATCTCCGGGATGATAATCCACTTCAACACGGCCACCATTCCAATTATCATGCTACCCATCATGGCTCGCAAGGCCGTCGGCCCGTCCATGGCGACCAATCCGTACACCGTCCCAGCCGACAGCAGGGTTAGCATAAGTAAGGCGCCGATCTTCACGCCACGCGACGGAGGCTTCCCCCAGTCCAGATCTGCCGGGACATCGTCGGGTATTTCCTCCCAAAGGCTGAGCATGGCCGGCGTCAGCACGAGGCCGTCGCTCGTGCCCAGCCTTCGGAGATGCTGCCAAACGGAGGCGATCAGGCATTCAGAGGCAGACACGCTCGCGCTGAGACCTCTCGGAGCGACGCTGAAAGAACCGTGCCGGGTCTGCAGCGTCAGCAGCGTGTCCTTGGCCCATGTCTTGCGGATTGATGCAGACGTGATATCCGACCAAGCGATGAACTTCTTTCGCAGCGGACCTCGCGCATAGAAGCCGGAACTGTCCGTGCGGAAGCTGGCGAATCCAGAGAGTATCCGAAATAGCAGGAATACGAACAGGGCGAGGAGGAGTACCAGCAACGAGACCTCGCCCGACCCCAGGTACTGGCGATAATCCAGAAGACACTGCACCGCAATGAAAACGATGAAGACCAGAAAACCGCTGTAGGCCAATGGGAGCACGAGGAAATTGAAGTCCCTCTGCTCGACTGACTCCAAGGCCGGAATATCGGGTAGTTCGGACTGCGGCTGCACTGGCGTTCCTCCATCGCAGGTCGTACTACACAATGGACAATCGTCTCAGCCAAAAGTTGCCGAGCCGAAGCAGATCAGATACAGCGAAGGCGTATCAATGTCTCTGCCTAGTCGAGGCGGTCGTAGTTACTCAGCGTCAGCAGGGTCCGCAGGGTGAGGACGCCCTTCCAGTCGCGCTCGGCGTCTTGCCAGGCGTCTCCCGGCCATGACCAGGTTGTGGGCCACGATCCATCCGGTTGCTGGCGTTTGATCTCGTAGTCCAGGTTGCGTTCGATGGCGTCGGGAAAAAGGTCGGCAAACGGAGAATCCGGCGACTTCGCGAGAGCAACCGGCCTGAGACCATAGCTCTCCCACTCGCCCTCAGTCTGAGCTACCGCCAGCTTTGCGGCTTGGCGGAGTCGGTCCAACATCCGCGCCCTAGCGGATTCCGGCAGGTTCCCTGTCTCCAGCAGCCGCGCGTAACACATAAGGTCGTGCATCTCGAGCCGCTCGGGCAAAACGTCAAGATGTGCAATCACATCCTCAAGCAGGGGTTCCAACAGGCCGGACGGCACGAGGCTGCGGTACTGAAGCAGATAGCCCGTGATCTCAGGACGGGGGTTCGACAGGTCTTCTTCCCAGCGCCCCGGCCGGTCCTCTCCGTAGTGCCACCACGGGGCGTGCGGACTCGCGTTCGACTCCGCGGTGATGATCGGCCAGACCAGGCGTTCTCTATCATAGGTCTCAAACAGATAACGAATGCCGTTTGCGACGAGCGGAGAGTCTTCCGGTGCGCCCACTTCTCGCAGAATCTGAAAGCCGACACTGGTGGCTATGACCGACGATTCGGGCATGCGCAGGTCCGGCTCCATCGCGTGGCCGAACCCGCCGTCCTCGTTCTGGAACGCCGCCAGCTCCGCAAGCACTCCATCCGCCGAGCCGTTCTCGAAATGAAAGACATACAGGCCCCGCTCCAACGGGCGAGCATGTTCTGTAATGAATTCCCTGGCCTTACTCTTTTGATCGGCGGTCAGTTTCATCGGATGGGCTTCCTATCAGTCTATCCGGTCAAGAAGAACGCCTCGACTTCCTTCTCAAGCCAGTCCAGCGTTTCCTCGCAGTGGAGCACCAGGTCGGACATCTTGCGCCATTTCAGATCGGTGGCATACGCATGGCGGAACATGTGGCGAAAATCCAGATAGTATCGCAGCCGGAGCCGCAGGTCATCCGAGATGACGGCGGATCGGGCGTCGGTGGGGCGTGCCATCCGCCCGAGCATGATGGCGTGAGAAGACTCGCCAGAAGGTGGAGAGTCTTCTATCTCCGTGGCTATGCGCTTGAAGATGTTCTCGATCCCGGTGTAGAACGAGTGGAGTACTGCCGACAGCGCAGCCATCTCAGTGTAGTCCGGTTCGGCCGACTGCACCTTATGCAGAAGCGGGCGGTACGTATCCAGCAACTCACGCAGCATTGCGAGTTCGAGGTTGACCCTCTTCTCCGTCTTAGGCCACACGGACTAGCTCCCCTTCCTCTTCGAGGAATCTAGTGAAGAGGTTGTTGTCGTCAAGATCGACGAGATCAAACAGGCGGCGGATCGCATCACCAACTTTTCCCATCGTGGGGAAGAACTTCTCAGGTGGCAGACCGCGAATTGCGAAGTCAATGTCCGACTCAGGCCGCATCTTGCCGTGAGCAGCCGAGCCGAAGACGTACACCTCGGTCGCGCCCTCTTCGCGAAGTATACGTGCGGCTGTTTCTATGTCGCTCCTGATTTCGTCGTCCATGGCGCATTCCCCTCTGATGCATTATACCACAACACGTATTGACCTGGCGGACTACCCGCCGACTCGCGCCTGGACGTTCGCCAGGATATCGGCTTCTGCGACGGGCTCCGCGGTCTTGTCCACGCGTGTGCGGATCTCCGCCTTGCCCTCCGCCGCCAGCTTGCCGACCACCACCTGGATCGGCGTTCCGATCAGGTCGGCGTCCTTGAACTTCACGCCCGCGCGGTCGTTGCGGTCATCGTACAGCACCTCAACGCCTGCCTGCACAAGCGTCTCGTAGACCCTCTCAGCAAGCGCGAGTTGGGTCTCGTCAGTCACGTTCGCGCAGATGAGCTGGACCTGGTAAGGCGCGATGCTCACCGGCCAGATCAGGCCGTTGTCGTCGTTGCTGACCTCGGCCACGCCCGCCACAATGCGGCTGACCCCGATGCCGTAGCAGCCCATAATGATCAGCTTCTCGCTGCCGTCCTCATCAGTATACACCGCATTCAGCGGCTCGGAAATCGCATACTTCAGCTTGAAGATGTGGCCCATCTCCATGCCGCGCTTCTCCTCGAACGGCTCGTCGCACTTCTCGCAGAGGTCGCCCGAGACCGCGAACCTCAGCCGGGCGGAGGTAACCTTCCCCGCCACGTCGCACCAGTTCACATCCACCAGGTGCGCGTCGCCCTCGTTTGCGCCGACGATGAAGTTGACCATGCCCAGAGTCTCTTCGTCAGCATACAACGGAACCTTCAGCCCAACCGGACCGCTAAATCCGATCGGCCCACCCGTACACGCCGCGATCTGCTCCGGGGTCGCCATCTCCAGCTTCGACGCGCCGAGCAGCACGCGGAACCGACCCTCGTTTAGGTCACGGTCGCCGCGAACCAGCGCCGCAACCGGCTTGTCGTCCGCCATCAGGATGAGCGTCTTGATCAGTTGGTTCGGTTTCGCTTTCAGGAACCCGCAGACCTCGTCTACGGTGTGCGCGCCTGGGGTATCCACTCGTGCCATCTGCTTCTTCTCGTCGCCGGTCGAGGCGTCCACCAGTCGGAAATCTGCGATCTCCTGGTTGGCCGCATAGCCGCACTTCGGGCACATGAGCACGGAATCCTCGCCCGCGTCGGTCAGCAGCATGAACTCCTTGGTCTCCTTGCCGCCGATAGCCCCGCCGCTCGCGTCCACGGCGGTGATGTCCATGCCACAGCGCTTGAAAACGTTCACATACGCCTCGTACATGCGGTTGTAGACGGTATCCAGCGCGGCCTCATCGCGGTCGAACGAGTAGGCGTCCTTCATCAGGAACTCGCGGCATCGAACCAGGCCGCCTCTCGGGCGCGGTTCGTCGCGGTACTTCATCTGAATCTGGTACAGGTTCAGGGGGAGGTCGCGGTATGAGCGCACGTTCTTGCGCACGAGATCAGTGATGATCTCTTCGTGCGTCGGGCCGAGGTAGTACTTCGTGCCTCTGCGGTCCTGGAACCCGATCAGCACGTCAGACATCGGGCCTTCGCGTCCGCTCTCCGCCCAAAGCTCTTCGGGCTGGATAGCGGACAGCAGAAGCTCCTGCGCGCCGGACTTATCCATCTCATCGCGGATAATATCCGAAACCTTGTTGAGCACCCGCCACCCCAGCGGCAGGAACTCGTAGACGCCCGCGCCCATCTGGCGTATGAACCCCGCCCGCAGCAGCAGAGCGTGGCTTGTCATCTCTACATCCGACGGTACCTCGCGCAACGTCGGAGCGAATAATCGTGAACTACGCAAAACGAACCTCCCTTAGGACGACGCGGAGACAGGGAGACGCGGGGACACGGTGACCTCCCACACGCCAGCCTCTACCTGATCGTCCAGTCCTTTGAATTCGAAATCATCAGGACAAGCTGTCCCAGAATTATGTCATAAGCTGCATAAAGCTCGTCTTCTTGCTCGACGGTGAGATAACCGCACCTTCTGGCAATCTCAACCCAGACTCGCGTTTCGTCGGCTTCCGTCTCGGCATCGCTAAGCTTGCTGACGAAATGCGCTGGGTAACGGCGTTTGCGCCACGCCTCAGCGATGTTGGCGCAGACCGAGCGAGATGAACGGAGAATCTGATCCACCAGGGAGTATTCCTTGCGCGGGAAGGTATTCGTCAGCTCGAATATCCGCATCGTAGCGTCCATGGACGACTGGTAAACCCGCAGTTCCCTGTAACTTCGGATATTGCCCAACGTCGTACCCCTTTCCCCGCGTCTCCGTGTCTCCCTGTCTCCGCGTCTCCCCCGACTACTCCCCTATCTTCAGCACGGAAAGGAACGCCTCCTGCGGGACCTCGATCTGGCCGATCTGCTTCATCCGCTTCTTGCCTTCCTTCTGTTTCTCCAGCAGCTTGCGCTTACGGCTAATGTCGCCACCATAACACTTGGCGATGACGTTCTTCCTCAGCGCGCCGATATGCTCCGCCGCGATAATCTTGTTACCAATCGCCGCCTGGATGCGCACCTCGTACTGCTGTCTCGGCAGGATCTTCTTCAGCCGCTCGGTAAGCTGCTTGCCGCGCCCATAGGCATTGTCCCTGTGCGTGATGAACGAAAGCGCGTCCACCGGCGCACCGTTCAGCAGGATGTCCAGCTTCACCATGTGCGATACCTCGTATCCCTCGAACTCGTAGTCGAATGAGGCGTACCCCTTCGTCCGGCTCTTTAGCTGATCGAACCAGTCCATGAGAATCTCAGAGAGCGGAAGCCGGTAATGCACTATCACGCGCTGAGGCGTGGGGTATTCCATGTTGATCAGCACGCCCCGCCGCTCCTGCGCCAGTTCCAGCACGCCGCCCAGGAAATCCGTCGGCACGATGATCGTGGAGGTGACGAACGGCTCCTCGATCTTATCTACGAAGTTCGGCGCGGGCAGCGCGGACGGGTTATCAATCTCGATCATCGTTCCATCCGACTTGGTGACTCTATATACAACGCTGGGCGCGGTGGCGATGAGGCTGAGGTCAAACTCGCGCTCCAGCCGCTCCTGCACGATCTCCATGTGCAGAAGCCCTAGGAACCCCGTGCGGAACCCAAACCCGAGCGCGGCCGACGTCTCCGGCTCGAACGCCAGCGCCGAGTCGTTTAGCTGCAGTTTGGAGAGCGCCTCCCGCAGATCGGGGAAGTCCTTGTTGTCAATCGGGTACAGGCCGCAGTAGACCATCGGCTTGGCTTTCTTGTAGCCGGGGAGAGCCTCTTTCGCGGACCGTTCTGCGCTGGTGATGGTATCGCCCACCTCGCAGTCGCCCACTTCCTTGACGCCCGCGATAACGTATCCCACCTCGCCGGTACACAGCTTGTCCGCCAGCGCCATCTGCGGCATAAACGTCCCGACGTTGGTGACTTCAAGCTGTTTGCCCGTGGACATCATCTTGATGCGCATACCGGTCTTGATCTCGCCGTCTATGACGCGGATGTAAGCGACGACACCCTGGTACTGATCGTAATGCGAGTCGAAGATCAGCGCCCGAAGCGGAGCCTGAGAGTCGCCCTCGGGTGGAGGAACTCGATGAACCACCGCCTCCAGTATCTCGTGTATGCCGATGCCTTCCTTCGCACTGCAGAGGATCACGTCGTCCGCGGGTATCTGCAGAACGTCCTCGATCTCCTTCTTCACACGGATCGGGTCTGCCGCCTGAAGGTCAATCTTGTTCATGACCGGGATGATATCGAGCTTGCTGTTCAGCGCCAGGTTGACGTTCGCCAGCGTCTGGGCCTCCACGCCCTGAGCGGCGTCTACCACAAGTATCGCCCCTTCGCACGCTGCCAGGCTGCGCGAGACCTCGTAGGTGAAGTCCACGTGCCCAGGGGTGTCAATCAGGTTGAGCTGATACTCATGGCCGTCTTCAGCCTTGTAGGTCAGGCGAACGGACGCCATCTTGATGGTGATGCCGCGCTCGCGTTCCAGGTCCATCGAGTCCAGCATCTGCTCCTGCATGTCCTTGCCGGCAACTGCGCCGGTGATCTCCAGAATCCTATCGGCAAGGGTGGACTTCCCGTGGTCAATGTGCGCTATTATGCAAAAATTGCGGATGTTGTCTTGAGAGTGTTTTTTCATGCCTTGCGCGGATCACGATCCGCGGCCTTCCTGAGCACTATTCATGGATAATGTGGGCGGGTGAATATGCTCCAATTCCGCTGAATTCTACCAGAACGGGGCGGGATAGTAAAGCCGCATGAGGAAACGGGGTCGCTTGCCCTGTGACTGAGTGAACTTAAGAGGGTGTATTGCCCCGGTTGATGGGGCCAACGTGGCGGACTCATCTGGGCGGACTTAGTGTTGTGACAGCGCCCTGCTATTTGGTCTCTCTGTCCAGCGACATTACCACCATGGCGGTGTCATCGGAAAATGAGCCGCCCGCATGGTTCTTAGCCGCCTGCAGAATACCCTCGGCAACCGCATCCAGGTTATCGTTCGATGAGCTTGCGAGGTATTGCTCGACTCCCTCGATACCGAAAAGCGAAAGTGGGTCCGGTCTGGCCTCCGTGATGCCGTCGGTAACCATCACGACCACATCTCCCGGCTGCAGTTCGCGGCTCTGTCCCGAATATTTGATGCCGCCAACTACGCCCAGCAGCGGTCCGCCGGTCTCCAGCCTTTCAATTCCACCCCCAGCGGTTTTCAAAAGCGCCGGTTCGTGACCGCCGCTTGCATACGATATTTCACCGTTCCGAGTATCAATCACAGCGAAGAAGGCTGTAAGTATGCCGAATTCTTCGTCGTCAATGTTGCTCCTGTAAATAGCCGCATTGGCCAGCGTCAGCACATTTGATGGGCTAGGGTCCAGATACGCATAGCTTCGTATCGAGTACCTGACTGCCGCTATCCCAACCGCCGCTGCCAGTCCCTTTCCCGCAACATCCCCAATCAGAATACCGACTTTGCCGTCGTCAAGCTCAAAGACGTCATAGAAGTCCCCTCCTATTCCCGCCTCTTCAAGAGCAGGCTCATACCTTACCGACACGTTAAGTCCCGGTACGCGCCTCACTTCCAGGGGGATAACAGCATGCTCCAGAATATTGGAAATATTCTTCTCGCGCTCCAGAAGCATCTGGCTCTCATTTTCAAAGGCAACCCTATATGACTGGTCGCGGAAGAGCATTGTCGCTCCAATGACTTTGCCTTCCCCGCTCAAAACAGGTGACGAACTAATGCTTATAGTCAGTTCTTTACCCTGCGGCGTAACCATCACGCACCGCATGTCATTTACCGCTTCACCGCGCAGCGCCCTGTAGACGGCGTTTTCCTCAATGTGTATAGAGCGACCCTTCAGATCGAAGAGCCGGTATCGCTGCAGCCAACCTTCAAACGACTCACCACCGGTATCTCCAAGCATGTTCATGCCTGCATGATTGATGAACGTGACTACACCTGCCGCGTCGAATAAGATCGCGCCATCAGCCAGACTTGCTACAAAGGCTTCCATTTCCGCTGTGCGGCGTTCTGCCTCGGACCGGGCCGCAGCGAGTTCACTGGTGCGCCGCTCGACTACGTCCTCAAGCTCATCGTGAGCCTTCTGCAATTCATCCTGTGCATCTTTGCGGGAAGTTATGTCCGTGATTATTATGCGGTACCCAGACTGGTGGACTCCGGTTTCAGCGCTGGTGGTGACTTCAGATTGAACATAGAATGGATGATCTCCATTTTTGAGCATCTCGAGTTCGCCTGAAGCTCTTTCTTCGGAGCCTCGTGCAGTCCGGCACAGGCGAGAAAAGACGGCGCGGCTCGAAGGGGCGATAAAGAAAGTGAACTGAAGTCCTTTCATCTCTGATCTCGGCAGTCCGAGCATTGTCGCCGCAGCCAGGTTAGATCCCAGAATCCTGCTGCTCTCATCAAGGGTCAGATAGCCGACCGGGGCGAAATCGTAAAGATCCGTATACCTGCTAACCGCCTCTTCAGCAGCAGTCATAGCGTCCCGAAGCTCGTCGTTCTGCACCTCCAGTTCAATCTGGTGTACCTGAAGCTCGTGCAGAAGGGCGCTGACATCCACCTCCTTCATCTGCACAGCATCGGCTGCTTTATATTGAGACGCAAGGTCTTCGGCTTTCCTACGCAAGTTATGGCGATACTGCGATATGTTGTCTTGCATATTCGACCCTCCAGTGCCACAGATGATCTGTTACTCTGCTCTGACAGTCCCAGTCACATCCTCGATAGCCAGCAAAATCAACCGCCGTTCGTCTGATTCCCGGCGAACCTCACGAGCGTTGAGCAACATTTTCCTGTGACCAATGGACGGGAAGTCATGCTCAACCATGAAATCGTTAATCTGGGAAGTTTCCGGGAGCAAGTTCTCCAGCAACTCCTTGAGAGCGGGGATATCCCACTGACCATTACCCAGGTCATATATGTACTGCCCTTCGGTTTCGGAGCCAGACACCTTGAATGTGCGGTAGAACGGCTGGCTGGCGAATTCGACTCGCATCTGACCATCTAGAACAAGAAGAGGCTCCCTCACGGTGTTGACTATATTCTTGGCAAAATCGCGTTGGATGAGCATATTCTCCAAGTTCGCGAGATCGGTTACGTCAATGAATGTCAGCACCACCCCGTCTATCATGTTCTCAAGAGTTCTGTAAGGCAGTATCCGGGCGGCATACTGCCGACCTTCCGTGTTACGGACTTGTATCTCTTTGAAAGCCAGTGTCTCTAGCACTTCCTGTGCGTTACGCGCAAGGTCCACGCCTTCGATGTTCGACACAAGGTCCGTCATGGGTCGGCCCACATCGGTCTCTATGAGCTTGATAATCTTTGTGGCCTCGGATGTATAACGCTTAATTTTGAGGTTGTTATCAAGGAATATAGTTGCGATCTGGGTGCTGTTCAAGAGGTTCTTCATATCGTTGTTGACCTGCGAAAGCAGATCAACCTTGACCTGAAGCTCGCCGTTTACGGTGGCAAGCTCTTCATTAAGAGACTGCATCTCCTCTTTTGAAGTGGTCAGCTCCTCGTTGGTACTCTGGAGTTCCTCGTTGGAAGACTGCAACTCTTCGTTTGATGACTGCAGCTCTTCGGACGTCGCCTGCATCTCCTCGACGGTGTCCTGCAGACGTTCCTTACTGTATTTGAGCTCTTCTTCAAGCTGCTGGACAATGTTTTGCTGTTCCGGGTCTGCGCACTCACCCGATTTGCGGCGCCTGACACGCTTGGGTGTCTGGACATCCTCGAACACAACCATTAACAGGCGCTGTGCGGTATCTGGCCCGGTCAGGGGTTTGACCGTCAGGTTGAATGTTTTCTCACCGCCGTTGGATCCGACCTTCAAACCCTTAAGTGCAAAATCCGCATTCTCTGTCAGCGCCTTGCGAACGCACATACCTATCTCATTGCGGAGCGTATCACGCGCCATCGCGTAGATATTCAGGTTAGCCTTCCCCAACGGCGGCTCCAGATATGTGTTCGTTCTGCCGTTAAAATAAAGAATCTCACCCTGTTCATCGATGAGAACCGCGGCCGGAGTGTAGCTATCTACCAGAATGCGCTGCGCTATGTCCGCGGCGTTCACTCCTTTTTTCCTATCCGCAGACTGCTGAGGCGCTTCCTGCGCCACTGGGTCTGCCTTCCTCGACAAGGGGAACTCAAGGGTTTCTTTTGACGACGCCTCCGTCACCTTGCGTTCGAAGACCTTTTCCTTGTTGTCTAAAACTGCAAAGAGATCCCTTTGACCTCCGACGGATTCTGACGGCCCAAGAAACATAATGCCTCCTGGTTTGAGGCTGTAGTGGAAGAGCGGAAGGATCTTCTGCTGCAGTTCCGGGGAAAAGTATATAAGAAGGTTCCTGCACGACACCAGGTCCATCTTGGTAAACGGCGGGTCCATTGTCACGTTCTGCAGCGCGAAAACGACGCTGTCACGAATTTCCTTCTTTACCCGATAGCTATCCTCGTCCCTGGCAAAGAACCTCTGCAAGCGCTCTGGTGTTACCTCGGCTGCGATGTTTGCCGGGTAGACTGCGCGGCGGGCCTTCTCAATCGCGTCTTTGTCTATGTCGGTTGCGAAAATCTGTGTATCTATAGAGCCTCTTGGCTCCAAGTCGTCCAGGCATTCTCGAAGTATGATGGCAATCGAATAGGCTTCCTCGCCGGTGGAACAGCCCACTATCCAGGCGCGTATGGTATCGCTTGTTTCCACTCTGGTCTGCAGCCTTGCGAGCAATTTGGCCTTGAGAGACTCGAAAGCTTCGGGGTCTCTGAAGAAGCTGGTAACACCGATGAGCATCTCCTTAAAGAGAAGGTCCAGTTCGTGCGGATTCTCCCTAAGATATCTTACATAATCCTCGGGGTTGTCCAGGAGGTGTATATCCATTCGGCGCTTAATCCGGCGGTTCAGCGTGTCTTTCTTGTACAGCGAAAAATCCTGTTGCGTATGCGTTCGAAGTAGAGCGATTATCTTCTGAAACGCGCTAGTCTTACTTTCTACAAGCAACGTGGTTCTTGTCGCACCTCCTATGCGGTGCTTTGCATACTCCATAAGCTTAGCGGGCAGATCACCAGCCGGCGCTACATAGTCTTCAACTCCGGTGGCAAGCGCGCTGTTTGGCATGCCGTCGAACTTGGCTGTCCGGGGTTCCTGGACCATCACCATCCCGAGCTTCTCTTTTATTGACTTCAGACCACTGGTGCCATCCGTTCCCATTCCCGAAAGAATGACGGCAACGGCCTTTTCTCCCTGGTCCTGAGCCAACTGCTTCAGGAAGAAGTCAATAGGAAGCCGGAAACCGCGAGCCGAGGTAGGGTCCAGCAAGTGCAGAGCGCCGTTGAGGATGGAGATATCCTTGTTTGGAGGAATAACATAGATAGAATTCGGCTCCGCCTGCATGCCATCTTCTATCTGAACAGCCGGCATACTCGTGTAGCGCTGCAGCAGTTCCGGCAGCATGCCCTTGTGTGTCGGGTCAAGATGCTGCACTACTACAAAAGCCATGCCGGAATCCGCCGGAATGTGCGTGAAGAACTCCTCGAATGCCTCCAGTCCACCCGCTGATCCGCCTATTGCTACGATATATGAAGGCTCGTTCTTTTTCTTATTACTCATGCCTGCAACCGCCCTCCATTATAAATACCCCGTCAATGGCCGAACGAAACTCTTCAGCTTGTTCTCCAAGTGGCAAATGTGATGAATTTGAGCATAACATTGCGCATTATTTCATTATACTCCATCTTCGCCGGTCTGGCAAACTAAATCTGGTTTGAGTATGCATTTTCCCCAGAGCGGGCAAAACTATTCACGAAAAATTCATATACAGCTCGCACTGGCGCTGACACGGCCGTGGGAACAGCAATCAAGTTCAATTGACGCAATGGCGAGGGCGGTGCTACAATGCGGTAGGAGTTCATGCCATGAGTTGCAGACGACACATACTGACGGCGCTCATAGCCGCGATATGCCTCTACATAAGCGGCCTCGCATACTGCGCGGACTCTGTTGCGCCGCCGGTGACCACATCCGCACTCGGCGACAGGATTTCGTCCACCTCTTTCGGAAAATCAGATGGCGATGCCGCTGCCCTAATCACCGAATCCTACCCCCTCGGTCCCGGCGATGTTCTGTCCATTCGTGTCGAAGGCCGATCAGCCGTCAACTACAAGGTCGGATCTGACAGTGCGGGTCAGATACCCGGTGCGGTGGTCGTGAGTCCAAGCGGTGACATCTTCCTTCAGCTTGTCGGTACGTTGAAGGTCGCAGGTAAGACGACCGCCGAAGTGCAGGCCGCTGTGAAGACCGGGCTGGAGAAGTATCTCAAGCATTTCCAGGTCAGCGTGGCCCTCTCCACGGCCAGACCCTTGAGGATATCGGTTGGCGGCGAGGTGCAGAACACCGGCCCTCGTGAGCTTCCGGCAATGTCCACGGCCGGCAGCGCAGTTCTTGGCGCGGGGATTCAGAGTTCCGGCACGATGCGGCGCATTGAGATCATTCGGAATGGCGAGAAACATTATCTGGACCTATACCGCCTGGTGGTTCTGGGCGAGACGGACAGCGATATCAACCTCCTTTCAGGGGATACGATCTACGTACCCGCCGTGAAGAACTACGTTGACGTAGGCGGTGAGGTCGTGAGACCCGGACGGTTCGAGATGGTCCCGCTCTCCGGCGGCAAAGACGCCTTCCGCGTGGAAGACCTGCTCACGCTCTCGTTGGGCACACAACCTACCGCCGCGCTGAACAGGGCGACTATAGAGCGGATCGGCGCTGACGGGCAGAGGATTTCGATGAACGTGGATTTGAGCGCGAATCCCGGCGCCAAGGGCAGAGAGACCGTGCTTCAGCCCGGCGATACACTGCTCATTCCATCCATCACGGCATTCCAGCCCATGATACTAATGGTCGGCGAGTTCGTATCAAGGAATCTGGACCAGCGGACGTTCGGGGAATCTGTGCCCGAGATACAGAACAGAAGCAGCGTGTACTATCTGAGGCAGGGCCAGACTATGCTGGATGTCATAACCGCCACTGGTGGAGTGACTCCACAGGCTGATCTGAAACGCGCCCGCATTGAGCGTGAAGAGGCCGGGAAGAAAACCATCATCCCTGTTGACCTGGAGCGGCTTCTCGTGAAGCGCGATTCGGCTGCTGACGTGAAGCTGATGAGCGGTGATACGCTGGTGCTCCCTGCGCTTACCGATAAGATTCACCTCTTCGGTGAGATCACGAAGCCGGGATCATACGTCTTCAGCCCGAATCGTCGGCTACTTGACTATGTGGGTGAGGCGAGCGGCCCTACTCCCCGCGCGATGATGACGAGGGTGCGCGTAGTGAGAGGAACTGCGGAGAAGCCTCAGGTGCTGCACCTTAATGCCGACCGTGCCATGAGGGGGGCTGCGATGGAAGGCAATCCGGTGCTTGAGCCGGGAGATATAGTGTTCGTGCCGTCGAAGTTCATCGCGGACTGGCAAGACGGAGTTCAGTTGATATTCACCGCCCTTAGCCTGAGGTCGCTACTACGCAGATGACACACAGAAACATGGATGATCTGACAATCATAGACTACATCAGGCTGCTGTGGCGGCGAAAAGCAATGATCGCCGTTGTGACCGCATGCGTTCTTCTGTTTGCCATGGTTATCGTCCTTGTCATGCCAAAAACATACCAGGGCGAGACTATTCTCATCTTTCCTCAAGAACAGGGACAGACCCTCGCTTCACAACTCTCACAGATCAAGAATATCCCCTTGTTCGGCAATCTTGCGCCACCCACCGGGCCGGATGTCTACAAGACGATCTTGAGCAGCCGCACGGTCAACACATATGTGCTCAAGCAGATGGGTTTAGATAAGTTCGATTTTGACTACAAGGATATGCAGAAGCAACTGGTGCTCGATACCCCGAAAGAAGGCGGGCTGGTGGTTACCTTTGAGGTTCCTACGTCCTGGTTGCATGGACATGTGCCGTCACAGGAACTGAAACAGCGAACGTCGGAACTGGCTGCCGATACCGCCAACGCATATATCGCGCGCCTGAGAGACTACGACCAGTCCAGCTCTATGTCCATGAGCAAGAAGCATAGAACCTTCATTGAGGGGCAGTTACATCGCACGAAAATTGAGCTTACCGCCGCCGAAGAACGACTGCGGAGTTTTCAGGAGAAGCATCCCACACTTGCTATGCCGGAAAACAGCTCAGTCTACGGCGAGCAGGTGATGGCCTTAGCGAAACTGCAGATCGAGGCGACAGTTGGGCTTGGTGAGGCCGAAGGACAGCTTGTCCGCGCCAGAGCCACTTGGGCAAACGGCGCACCGGCGAATGTCACACCTGAGGCCGTCATGGATAGCGCCGTTCTGCGCGACATGAGGGCAGAGCTTGCCAGGCTTGAAGTTCAGAGAGCAACGCTGCTTGAAGATTTCACCGAGGAGCATCCGCAGGTTGTCGGCATTACTCAGCAGATGGAGAAGACCCGCTCGGAGATTGCGGCTGAGGCACAGCGCATCATCAGCGGTAAAGTCGGCAGCGCTAGTCCGGCGCATCAGGAACTGCTAAAGCAGTTGGTTCTGCTGGAGGTGGCGCGTGACGGCATGAGCGCCCGCAAGTCGGCTCTTGATCGTTCGATGGCGAATATAGAGCATCAGTTGACGGGCCTTCCCGCACAGGAAATAGTCTATGTAAGGCTTCTGCGAGATATGAGGGCGGCAGAAGCCGTGTATACCACGTTGCTCACCGAACTAGCTAAAGCGCGAGTCACCGAGGGGATGGACGATGAACGATTCATTGTACTGGATGAGGCAGTGCCGGAACGAAGGCCCGCCAAGCCCAAGATGTCGCTTGTGTTGGCCGGTGCGCTGATAATGGGATTCTTCCTCGCCGCGTGGATAGCGTTGATCCAGGAGAGCACATCGGCTGGTAGCTGTTAGAGATGTTCCCGAAACGTCGCTGCCGCTGGCGCACTGGATTCGGAAATCCAGTGCCAACACCGTGATATGCTTCTTGGCCAATATTGGCTAGCAAACGTTAGCTCGGGATTTCCGAATCCCGAGCGCCGGCGGAGCCGGACATGGCAGGCGGGCGCCAGAAGAATCGCTAGGTGTTTGGGGTTAGCACGGCATGTCTCCGCCTTCGTCAATTGTTGTTTTCGCAACAGCACTCCCGTTCCTGACCCGATCCATCATTGAACGCACCTCCTTCAGGTTCAACGCCCCCATCAGCACCGCCAGTGGGAAGTAGAGCAACGCCAGCATCACATCCGCCATAGTCCCGTACGATCCGGTGATCCCAAGCCTCGGCAGTGCAAAGTAAGCGCCGGACAGGAACAGGAATAGTCCGGCAACCCTGGACACGAGCATCCACTCATAGTCTACACGATGGTACTTCTGCCCCGCCCAGTGATAGCACGCCGGCAGTATCGCCGAGCCGGCGAGTGTGGCAATGCCTGCCCCCAGCATACCCATTTTGGGTATCAGAAGATAATTCAAAACAGTGTTAATTATACCAGCCATGGTATAGAACAGGGCGCTGTACGTGGTCTTCCTTGCAAACGTCATACCTACACCCAACAGGCGAGTGGAACCCACGAACACGAGCGAAACCAAGACCAGCCATACGACCACCGGAGGCCCCAGGAACGCCGGTCCGGAAACCAACCGAATGATATGCGTGTAGGCAACCGTAAGGCACAGTGCCAGGAATCCGCTGAAGAGCACGTAGAAACTGAAGGCACGGGAGTAGAACTCATTAGCGTTGTCTTTGTCTCTCATTGCCAGCATCTGTGGAAGCCAGATCATGAACAGCGGCTCAATCACGCCGATGCGGAATACGCTGGCGTATGTACACAATAGCGAGTATACGCCCACCACAGTCGCTCCGGCGGCCAAAGTGCCGGTCATGTGGAGCAGGAAGTACCTGTCTGCGCTGGCCAGTATGGAGGAGGAGATGTTCATGGGCGCAAGCGGAAGACCGAACGCCATAAGCTTTGCGGCTTCCTCCTTATGGAAGCTGAAGTCGCACCGCTTGATGAGCTGCGGTAGTATCACCAAACAGACCAGCGCAGTGCTCAGGCAGTTCGCCGTCACCGCACCTATCACTCCTCGCTTCAGGACAGCGACCAGTATTACCGCGAAGACGCAGGTGGCTATCAACTTGCCGGTGTTCGCTACGGTAAAGGCGATGGAACGCTTTTCCGCGCGGAGCAAGGAGCAGTAGAGGCCGAACAGGTTATCGGCGAGCAAGGTTGCGCCCAGCAGCCAAAGGCATATAGCGAACTCCTCCGATCCTGTGATCATGCGGGCCAACGGCACGGACAGAAGCCCCATCCCAAGCAAGAAGACCAAACTGGATGCCGTGACCATGATGAAAGCGGTACCCATCAACCGCGCGCGATCCTTGTCATTGTCATAATCGAAGTAGGAGCGCAGAAAGGCGGCGTTCACCCCCAGTTGCGAGACAGTGCTGACCACGCCCAACGTGATGGTCAGCATCGCAAATACTCCATAATGCGCCACCCCGAAGGAGTGAGTGTATAAGGGGATGAGTATGAGCGTCGCCAGTCTGGACGCCATCATGCCCACGCCGTAGACCAGGAAGTGCTTGGCTGTATCGAAGAATACCTCTCTGAGCCTCATATGCGCCACTCTCCAGCGGGCTGTACGTTCTTCCTAGCCTCCGTTTTCATCAGCGCATACCCTGCCGCCAGTTCCTCGCACACGGCCTGCCGATTGGCCGACGCATACTCCGCCGCCGTCAGTATCGCCTCACGGTTCGTGGTTTCAGCAAAGTCGGGAGTGAGTACCTTGATGGAATACGGGAAGAGCGAAAACAGCCCGTTCGTCTTCAGAGTGTTTCCGGCAAGCGGGACCACCGGTGTTTGCGTGCAGATGCAGAAGACGCACGGGTGATAGCGCTGACTGACAACCAACTTGAAGGCGGACAGCATAGCGATAAACCGCGGATGGGTTGTGGAGGCCTTCATCATCGGCGCACCGGATATCTTCGCGGTCTGCGCCATCAAATCCCCATCCTGTTTGAGCGAACTGGAAATCAGAACCACATCCAATCCAAGGCGTTCCTTCAGCCCGGCGACCAGCCGCGCACAGTCCTCAGGATTGCTGCCTCGGTCACCGCGAAGGATGAGTGCCACGGAGTTTGCGGGATCAGGAGGGTTCTCGCCGAACACATCGGTCAGGTCCCCTGCGGCTTCCACTGAAGTATACACCGCTGCATCCGCGCCTACTACAACCCTGTTTTCGTCCACGCCGTAGGAAATCAGCTCGTCTCTGGAAAGCGACTCGCGAACCACAATCCTTGGAATGTGGTTGAAAACGTGGGCGGTCAGTGCGCGAAGCGTTTCGCTCTTCAGGTCAACGGACATGTTACATGCGGTTATCTGCTTGCCCATTAGCGCCGCCGCGTACAGCTCGAAGAGCCTGCGGACCAGCGCGTCTCCATAGTAATCAGCGAAGTAGCCGTTTCCGTTGTAGACCACTGTGTCGAATCGAGCCAGCTTAAGCAGCCGACGCTCCATGTACGACATGCCCCACACACTGGGTACGAGTCGGGTAAGCGCGCGTTCGGCCCAGGTTCGACGCACGTCAACCATAATACTCGGCACATCATTGTGCGTGAAGTTTTTGAGTTCATCAACGGCGCATATTGCGGTTTCACGGTCTTCGTTCAGGTCTTTGCCTAATCGTCTGACCGTCCGGCGCACGAGCCGGTCGAACCGTTCCACTGCGGTTGCTGGGTCTGTGCCGAGGAATTCTATGCTCAGTGTGGGCGACCACGGCGATTCGTTCATCAGCCTGATCTGGTGGGTTTTCCCAAGCTGTTCGCGGGTCAAGTTCAGCAGCCCTTCAGAGAGCGCGCGGCTGCCCATGTTGTCGTGTACCGGGGACTGGTAGTGCAGTATCACAGCTATCTTTGTCTCGCCTGCTGGTTTGCCCCGTACACCGGATAGCATGTCGTATGTGCGTGTAAGTTCAGCCGCCGAGGTTCCCCAATTGTATCTATTCTTCACACCTCGTGCGCCGTTCTCGCCGAGTTGCTTCGACATCTCTCGGTCATTGTAGAGCCGCATCGCCGCGTCCGCAAGCTCTTCGGGACTTCCGGCACGGAAAACCAGTCCGGCCTGTGCATCCTCCACTATCCGTTTTGTAGGCGGGCAGTCGCTGGCTATCACCGGTTTGGCAAATCCCATATAGTCAAACAGCTTGTTTGAGATAGTGTTGTCGCGGTGCGGGTTTCGGAGAAGCGGCGCTAACCCTACATCGCATGCCGCCAGATAGCCAGGCACCATGTCGAACGGTTGCCACCCGGCGAACTCCACCACGTCTTCCACGTCCAGGTCTTTTGCCAGCTTGTGGAGTAAGGCCATGTACTCGGTATTTTCTCCCGCATCGCCCACAATCACGAGCAGCGCGTCCGGGGCCTTAGTCTTGAGAATGGACATCGCGCGAATGGCGGTATCCACGCCCTTGTCCAGACCGATGTACCCTATGTGACTGATAACGAACTTGCCGGGATGCCGGAAATCCGCCTTCGCCTGGGCGCTGTACTCCGCCAGGTAGTCCAGGTCTACGTAGTTCGGCACAACGTGTACCCTGTCGGCAGGGATGCCGTAGCCGGTGATGACGTCGCGGCCTTCTTCTATCACCACAATTACCCTGTCCGCCGCGCGGGCGCACCGCCTTTGATAATTGTGCCAGAGCGTCTGATTGGTGGTGATGATGTGTTGAGGCTTGAAGTGGCCGGTCACGTATGCGCGCACGGCTGATGCGTAGTTCTCATGAAAGTCTGCTATCACGGGAATTCCGAGTCGCCTGCCCACCCGGATGGCCGCCCATACATTAGGCAGGTCATGGACGTGCAGCGCGTCGAGACTGTTCGCTACGGCAAATCGCTCAATGCGTTTTTCCACCGGTATGCGCATGAATGACATACGCTTGATGAATGTCAGCGCCCGCTGAAACTCACTGGGCGGCGGCGACGGATAGGTCTGCAGCGTTAGTCCATCCGTCTCAATCAACCTCTGGTTCGTGTACTGCTCCTGCACCAATCCGATGACGGTATGACCGGCAGACGCCAATGCTCGCGCTTCCTTCTTTATGCGGACATCCACCGGGTGCTCACAGAGCACGAATCCTATTCTCAATGCGAAATCCCCCAACCTTGCGTTTTCCATAGTATACATTCGACTTTGTGGACGCCGTTCCTCCGCACGCGGCGGTAGGTTTCACTTGATTCAGGCAGGAGCGTCTTGCTACAATACGTGGGGCGCACTCCTTATTCTCACACACTGACGGCAGGCGGGCAGCCAAGGAAGCACGGAGTTCATTGAAAACACAGACTAGAGTCTTGTTCGTAGATCACGCACCGGTCTTAGGCGGCGCCGAATTATCTATGCTCGAACTGATAGAGGCTCTGGGACCTGATTATGTGACGGCGGTGGCATGCGAGGCAGAGTCGGCAGAGTTCGTGCGGATGGTGAGGGAGAGCGGCGTAGAGCTGTTCGCGATTGACATGCCCAGGCTTAGGAGCGCATCGCTTCTACCTTTCGCGAGAGGAGTCCGTGGGCTTGTGTGCTTGATAAGGGAGTTCAAGCCGGACATCATTCACTCAAACACTGTGCGCGCCCACATTTTGAGCGCGGTGGCCGGGCGGTTGACCGGTGTGAAGGTTATCTGGCACATAAGGGACTTCACATTCCCGCTTCCACTCTACCGGCTTCTTTGCAGGATGGCGGACAGAATCGTCTATCTCTCCAAAGCTATAGAGCGTGTGCATGGACACAAGCCTGGCAGAACCAGCGTTATCTTGAACGGAACAGTGCCGCCGATCATTGATGTTCAGGCAGAGAGAGATAGAATACGCAAGGAGTTTGCGATAGCGCAGGAGACCCCTGTAGCGGTCATTGTCGGGCGGATATACCAGGGTAAGGGACAAGATCAGTTCTTGCGGGCGGCGGCGGTGGTCAAGGAGCGCATCACCAAGGCGGTCTTCATGCTGGTGGGCACGGGAGACGAAGCTTACACCCAGAGTCTGCGGCAACTGGCGGTGGATCTGGGGATCGCTGAATCTACTGTCTTTACTGGATACCACAGCGATCCTGTGTCATTTATGTGCGCTGCCGACCTGGTAGTGCAGGCATCCGTGGAACCGGAGGGGTTAGCCCGGGTGCTCATCGAGGCCATGTCTATCGGCAGACCGACCGTCGGTTCGGTGTTTGGCGCTCCTTGTGAAGTGATAGATGACGGCGTCACCGGACTGCTTGTGAATCCGACCGACACGGCGAAGCTGGCTGACGCGATGGCATCTGTGCTTTCAGATGCCGAGCTTTCCGCCAGGCTGTCGCAGAACGCGAAAAGAAGATTCGAGGAGTTCTTCAATCAGACACGGGAGACTCAGGAGACGATTACTGTCTACAATTCCTTGCTGAACGGATAATACTACCGCCTATGAATCGCCCTGTGATCCGCTGGCTCTTGTATGCGACGATCTTTGCGAGCATGACCATACCACGGTCCGGCACTAAGCTAGGCGGTGTGCCGGTTACGGCCCCGACCCTGCTATACCTGGTGTTGCTGATGGTTTGGGCTAGCTGGTCAATGTGGCGCGCCAGGCTGGATGTGCGGGGCAAGCAGTTTCACGAACAACTGGCCGTCTACGGCGTGGTGGGGTTTGCGGCGGTCGGCGTGGTGAGTTGTGCCGTGGGGCTAGTGACCAGCGCCGAGCCGAAGCTCTGGTTTGCCGAGGTCTCTGCTCTTCTCGGTTTCCTGCCGCTGTTCTTTCTGGTCAGAACCCACGTCCGAACCGTGGATGATTTGCAAACCGTAATCAGGCTCGTCGTCGTCGCGCTGCTGCTGGTCTGTCTGTACGGTCTGGCGCAGAAGGTATTCGGCCATTACCGCGTCATGATCCCCGGTGTCACAATATCCTACGCCGACGCCCAGCAAGCGGATGTCTTCGAGTCCAAGTATAACATGACGCCCATTGGGCTTAAGGTGACCTCCACGTTCCAGAACGGCAATCTCTTCGGCAGTTTCCTGGCGCTCATCGCACCGCTCTGCGTCGCGCTGGCATCGGTCTCAGGACTGAGAAAACGGTTCTACTACCTGATGCTCTTCGGCCTTGCTACCGTGGCGCTGATGCTCACGCTGTCTAGAGGCGCGGTGCTGGCAGGCCTCGTCTCACTGTTCGCTCTGGTATGGATGCTCCGTCCGCTGACAATCCCAGTGTTTGTGGCCTCGGGATTTGGCGCTCTGGGCGGTGTACTCCTCTACGTAATGCAGCTTGGCGAACGACTGTTCAACTTCGATCCCACAGGCGCCGGCAGGATACCGGCTTACGGCAAATTGGCGCTGCTGTATACAGACCTCTCGCCCGGCATGTTTGCGCTCACGGCCTTGTTTGGCGCGGGAATGGGCGGGACGGTTGGGTCGTTCAGCAACTCCATCTTTCAGGTAGACAGTTCTCTGCTGATTATACTTATGAAGACAGGAATCCTCGGGCTGCTGATGTTCCTGGCAGCGGTGTACGGCGTGGTCAGGTGCGTCGGCGTGCGAGATGGTTCGCGCATTACCCCGGAGCGCGCGGTGGCCTGCGGGCTTGCGGCGGGCATGATAGGCTCCGTTACGCAATACGCCCTGGACTCCGTGTTTATGCTGCCGCCTACCGCCATGAACTTCTGGATCGTGGCAGGGCTGGCCGTTGCCGCAAATAGCATAAGCCGAGCGCATTCCGCCGGGCAGGAGGCAACGACATGAGGATAGCAGTAGATGCGCGAATTGTGCTGGCCGAGCCGACCGGCATGGGCCGGGTTGTCCACAACGTTCTCAGTGAACTGGTTAAGCAGGATCAGGCAAATGACTACTCGATACTCTGCAGATCAGATGTGTTTGCAGACTTTGGGGATAGCTCCAACTTCAAACGGGTGATCGCTGACGTGCCGCAGTATTCGCATCGGGTCTTCACGCAGCTTCCCCGCATGATAGGGCGTGAACGGCCGGATGTGGTCTATTTTCCATATTTCTTTCATCCGGTGAAGGTTTCCGCGCCTTACGTAGTCGGCGTTTGGGATGCCGCTTTTTCCCGATTTCCAGAACTGCTATCCCTGAAGAAGCGAGCGGTTTACGAAACGATGATGCGGCTTTCGATGGGCCTGGCGGCGCGGGTTATTACTGATTCCGAATCGGCAAAGCGAGAGATCATAAAGTATTTTGGCATCAGGGAATCTAAGATTGAGGTTATACATCTTGGAGTTGAAACTCGGTTTTGCCCGGCAGACCCAGCAGTCGTGCAGAGATTTCGGTTGGCGCACGGCTTGCCGGAGAAATTCATTCTGTATGTGGGCAACCACAAACCGCACAAGAACCTGCCTATGCTGGTTCAGGCGTTCGCCCTGGCGCGGAACAGGGCGCCGCACAGCCTTGTCTTTCTGGATGGTCCCGGCGCGGATTGCAGCCTCACTAAGGCCGCCGTGGATGCCGCCGGGGTGGCGGATAGAACTGTGTTCGTGAACAGCGTATCGGATGCGGATCTGCCGCTCTTGTACAATGCCGCTGATCTGTTCTTGTTCCCATCGCTTTACGAAGGGTTCGGCCTACCGCCGCTCGAAGCCATGGCATGCGGAACGCCCGTCATCACATCGAATGCCTGCTCGCTGCCGGAGGTGGTGGGTGATGCAGGCATTATGGTTGACCCGGGCGACGTAGCCATGCTTGCGGAACAGATTGAGGCGGTATTGAACGATCAAACGAAAATTAAAGACATGAGCGCAAAGGGTATTGAACAAGCAAAACATTTTACGTGGGAGGAAACCGCGAAGCGGACGTTGAAAGTCTTTCATAGTATCTCGCAGGCCCGCATTATCCACGAAGAACGTGAATAATGCTCAGAAGGTGGCATACCGGTGAAGCTAGCCATAGTACACGATTTTCTGACGCAGATGGGCGGGGCGGAACAGGTAGTAAAGATTTTCCGCGAGATATTCCCGGACGCGCCGGTCTATACATCCATATACAATCCCAAGGTCATGTGCCCGTCCTTCAAGACCGCCGACATCCGCACCAGTTTCATGCAGAAGCTTCCGTTTGCCAAGAACCACTCCAGGCGCTATCTGCCGCTCTACCCTTATGCCTTCGAGAGTTTCGATCTGTCCGAGTACGATGTTGTTCTCAGCAGCTCGTCATCGTTCGCCAAAGGGGTCATCACCGGGCCGCACACCTGCCACATCTGCTACTGCTACACACCCATGCGGTTTGTGTGGAACTATCACACATACATCGAGCAGGAACCGTTTTCACGGCTTACCAGGAGCGTGCTGCCGTATGTCATTCACCAGCTGAGACGCTGGGATGAGATCACCACAAACCGGGTGGATCACTTCATTGCCAATTCCAGCGAGATAGATAAGCGAATCCGCAAATACTACCGGCGACCCTCCACCATCATCCATTCACCAGTGGATATGTCGCGTTTTTCAGTGGGCGAGCGAGACGGCGGGTACTACCTCATCGTGTCACGGATGCTGCCTTACAAGCGCATAGACATCGCGATACAGGCGTGCAACAAGCTGCGCGTGCCTCTGAAAGTGGTCGGCAATGGCAGAGATATGGAGCGGCTGAAGGGCATGGCCGGACCGACCGTGGAGATGCTGGGACGCGTATCGGACGAAGAGCGGCTGAAGCTGCTGCGCGAGTGCAAGGCGCTGCTGTTCCCCGGCACGGAGGACTTTGGCCTGGTTCCCGTGGAGGCCATGGCGTGCGGCAAACCGGTGATAGCATACGCGGGCGGCGGTGCGCTGGACACAGTGCGGGTGGGCGTGAGCGGAGTCTTCTTCAATGAGCAGACCCCCGAATCCCTGGCCGATGCGATCATGGATTTCGACTCAACGCGTTTCGATCCTCAGGCCATACGCGAGCACGCGGAGCTTTTCGATGTGAATGTGTTCAAGGAGCAGATCCTCAGTTTTGTGCGGCAGAAGTGCAGCGAGTACAGCAAGCCGCCCGTGCCGGAGAACGTGGAAAGCTTTGGCATCCTCGCGCGGGTGGATGGCCGGAAACAACCGGAATCCATGACCCTCCCCTCGACTACCGAGAAGTCACCAGTTACCAGTGATCAGTGAACAGCGAACAGTGGCTGGACGGCCCTGTTTTCACCTTTTTGTCACGTCTGCTTCACCCTCGTTCACACGAGTTCACGGAATTTTAACCGCCAAGTCGCCAAGGACGCAAGTGGAGAGATCAACCACTGGCCCATCCTTCGACAAGCTCAGGCCGGAGTGGCAGCCACAGGGTGAAGAGGAAGCACAACCAATTGTGTAGAACACGAGTTCTGGTGATTGAGCAGACGAGTCAGGGACAGGCAATGAATTGCACGGGGACATCGGCGATGGTCCGCGGCTCAAGCTTTGCGCTGAGCCACTTCGGGGAGTGTGTCGCTTTGCGACACACGGAGAAAGACCGCACTTCACAATTGGGCAAGGAGCAATGAAATGGCATACGGCGTAAATGAGATGACACGACGTGAGTTTCTGAAGATGACTGGGGCTGCTGCCGCCGGTGTGGGGCTGATTGGGCTGGGTGCGGCAAGCGCTTTCGGCAAACCGGCGAAGCGTCCGAACATCATCTTCATTCTGACCGACGATCAGCGGTGGGACTTCATGAGCTGCATGGGCCATCCGTACATCAGCACGCCGAACATGGACCGCCTTGCCAAAGAAGGCACGCGTTTCAGCAACATGTTCGTCACCACCTCGCTCTGTTCTCCAAGTCGGGCTAGCCTGCTGACGGGCAAATACGCGCACACGCACGGGGTCTACGACAACCGCAGTGAGTTCGATTCCGAGCAGAACAAGACATTCCCGGAGTTGCTCCAGAAGGCGGGCTACGAAACGGCCTTCTTCGGAAAGTGGCACATGGGCGGGCAGAAGGAAAGGCAGCCGGGCTTCAACCGCTGGGCGGCGCTGATGGGCCAGGGCACGTACATGGACCCCAAGCTGAACATTGACGGTGTGTGGACAGACAACAACGGGTACGTCACCGACATCCTGAACAACATGGCGCTGGACTGGATGAAGCAGAAACGCGATGCGCCGTTCTGCATGTATCTCTCCCACAAGGCGGCACACGATCCCAGGCTGCCCGCAGTGCGGCACTCCACTCTGTACGCGGACGGCATCTACACCCCCCCTGCCAGCGCTGAGGACACGATGGAAGGTAAACCCAAGTGGCTGCGAGACAAGCTGAAGCCGAAGACCTTTGGCGACCACGAGAAGAAATACGCGGGCATGCAGGAAGGCGTGCGCAAGTACTGCCGTACCCTTGCGGCTGTGGACGAGGGCATTGGGCGGATACTCGTTGCGCTGGAGGAGAGCGGCGAACTGGAGAACACCGTCGTCATCTTCGCGGGGGATAACGGCTATTTCTTCGGAGAGCACGGGCTGGGCGACAAGCGGAAGGCATACGATGAGGCGCTGCGCATACCGTTCCTGGTCCGGTTCCCGGAGATGGTGAAGGCCGGATGCGTGGTTGACAAGATGTGCCTGAACATTGACCTCGCGCCGACTCTGCTTGATCTGGCGGGAGTCGCTGTTCCGTCCACCATGCAGGGACGATCATACAAGCCGCTCCTGGAGGGCAAGAAGCCCGAGTGGCGTGAAGATTTCCTGTACGAGTATTTCGTTGACAGAGAGTTCCCGGAGAACACCCCCAAGATTCAGGCGGTCCGCACGGAGCGATGGAAGTACATAACCTACCCGGACATAGATGACATCACGGAGCTGTATGACCTGAAGAACGACCCGCTGGAGATGAAGAACCTCGCGAGCGATCCCAAGCATGCGAAAGTCGTGGCGGAGATGAAGGTTCGCCTCGCCAGGCTGCTGAAGGAGACGTAGGCGAATGGCATTCCATTTGGCCAGGACGAGAGCAAGCTGAAGAGGCTTGCCCGCAGACGGGGAATGGCTGACCTGGTTGCCAAAGCCTTCTAGAATTGCCGGTCTTCTCAGTCGGTAGGGACCCAGCCGTGAAGGCTGCGGCTATATGGGGATGAGTAGCAGGGCCATTGCTCGATCTTCAATTGTGGCGAATTCGCCACAATTGGAAGCACGATAACCTCGGTCTAAATCCCTCGAATTCGAGGGAATTGGAAGTGAAGAAGGAAGTATTTGTGAGCAAGAAGGCGGTATTGATGGCGGCGGCCGCATTGGCCTTGACCGCACTGTTATCCACGGAGGTGGCATGTATGGAACGTCCGATCACATCAGGCGCGATGGGCGAGAGGTTATCCAAACCACGCTGGCTGACCGCGCCGTTCAGTCGGCTGGTCGTCAACCCAATGGGTGGCGCGCCACCGCTGGTGTTCGACGGCGCGCTGCCGGGCCTTCAGGTCAATGCCGCCTGCTATGAGGGTGAACGGCCAACGCACATCCCGACGCTGTTCGGATGGCTGCGGGGGAGCCGGGCGGACATCAGCAAGTCAACGGTCATGACTCCGCCGGTGGATTTCTCTGCGCATATTCCGGACCACGACTCAACTATCCAGGTGAAGCCACAGAACGCGGAGATCTCGCTCTCCATCCCCGGCGATGACGGCTACGGCGCGGCGATGGTGGAGTGCCAGGTTGACCTGGATAAGACGCCTTACTTGCTGGTGGAGATATCGAAGGTCCACGGCGGCTGGGCGGTGAAGGCGGAGGAGCCTGGAAAACCGGACGTTCTGCTTGTACCCGAAGGAAACGCGCCGGACGGTTTGGCGGTCAACCTTCGGGCGGCCATGGGACTGACCGGCAAGCGGAAAGTCACCGTCAAGCTCTTCGTCACCGGCGGTAAGGGGTCGCACGCGGTGTTCGCCAATCTCCGGTTTGCGGGGTTCACCAAACCCGGTACTTCCTTCGCCACGGATAAGGCGACGTGGTATCCGCACCAGATAGTGCAAACGGCGGACGAATATGAAACCACCACCTGCCTGACGGACAATGATACAATCGCCCAGAAACTGCGCTGCGGCAAGCCCGGGCCGATGGTCCTGGTCGGTCAGCTTTCGAGCGGCAAGGTCCATTGGGACGAGGCGAACAGCGCGGTGATCCTGCGGACCGAGAGGTTCACGACGACCATCACACTGAACCGTCGGGCGAAATGGCTGGGAGTCTCCGGCACTTGGCAGAGCTGGCTGCGGGGGAAGACCGACCACGGCGCGTCTTACGGGATATGGGCGGTGCAAGTGGACGGTGTGAAGGCGGGTGACGAGATCATAGCATCGGCCAGGTTCAAGCCGGTTGGCGCGGATAAGGGACAAGTAATCCGTATGGATGCCAAAGCCTTCGCGCAATCGCTCGCCAAGCGTGAGGCGGACTGGAACACCAGGCTTGCGCGGGTGCCGCATCCTGCCAACTTCGATCTGAAGCTGCTGCCGTACAAGGGCGCAACTCCGGCATCCATCCGCCGGATGTACTACAAGGCGTGGGCGTTCACGATCTCGAACATCCTGCCGCCGATGCCGGAGAATGAGTACCCCTACCCGCAGTTCGCCTGTGGGAAGCCGTCGCTGTGGGCGGAAGGTCACCCGAAGTCACGCCCCTCCGCGCAGTGGGAGAGCTTCGTGGCGATGCAGATGGGGGCCTATGTGGAGCCGGAAGCGGCATGGGCGTCGTTCGAGGGAATGATGTCGTTGGTGGACAGCAAGGGGACGCTCGGCGGTGAAGGGCTGCCGTCT
This sequence comes from Armatimonadota bacterium, assembly GCA_025358205.1. Classification (GTDB taxonomy): domain Bacteria; phylum Armatimonadota; class UBA5829; order DTJY01; family DTJY01; genus JANYKG01. Next base: position 878 of record JANYKG010000105.1, on the reverse strand, counting down.
CGCCACGTTCAGACCGCGTGGATTCTCTACTCGCTGACGGGCGAACGCGACCGGCTGGCGAAGCTCTACCCGGCTATGAAACGGCTGCTGCAGTTCAAGGTCTCCGATCCGCGCTGGATATTCAAGGAGCTAGTTCCGACCCATCAGAAAGACGTGGAGTTCGTTGTCCACGCGCTGATGGATATCACCTACATGCAGCGGGTGTGCGATGCGCTGAACATGCCTGAGGAGAAGGCGTACTGGGAGGCTCAGGGGACGACCATGGCGGCCAACTACCGCACATGGTTCTGGGAGACTCGCGGCGGCCCGATCTACCGGATATACAACCCGGACAAGAACGAGCGCTACGCCCTCAACAACCCGTGGAACTTGACCGGCATCGTCCTTCCGCCCGAATACCTGGAGAAGCCTGAGCGGGACAGTCTCCTCGCGCTCTTCAACGGATTGCTGGACGAGAAGGTGTCGTTCCTGATCTGGAACTTCAACAAGCATCCGTCGGTCAACCACCTGATGTACGGGCTGTGGCAGTATGGTTACAAGGACAAGGTTGCGCTGATGGCCGAAGCTTATATGCGCGACATCACCCGATCCGGGGAGTTCGCGGAGACCTACGACCACGTTTCACCGCCGAAGCCAACAGGTGTTGTGCCCTCGATGTTCGGCGCGGCAAACATGATTGACGCGGTGATGTGGCACAACGGTGTGATCCTGTGCGACGGGCTGCCGACTGACGCCCACATGCCGGGCGCGGCGGGTGTCAGAAATCTGATCGTGCGAGGCAAGCCGATGAATGTAGGCGTCCCTGATTCACATCTGCCGGACTAAGGCGAGGACATCGGCGGCGTGGTCGTCCACACCATTAGCGTGGATTATGCATG
>JANYKG010000103.1 GCA_025358205.1 Armatimonadota bacterium | reverse complement strand
AGGAGACCAAATCGTGCCATCGGTCGTAAGACGCCCTATCAGGCTGTCTGCGAATGGCACAAGAAATGCCCTGAACTATTTATCAAAGAGCCTGCTCACCTGCGGAACACTCTGTTCACAACGTGGTGAGACTTGACAGTTGTGTACTTCGCCCGGGTCGTCCTGCAGGTCGAACAACTCGCCGTAGTCGTGCCCGCGGTGGACGGTGATCTTGTAACGCTTGTCCACGAGCGTCCGCAGATCAACCAGCGTCGGCTCGAACCGGTCTTCGCAGATGATGTAATCGCGCTCGAAGTTGGACTTTCCGCACCAAGCGTTGAACTGGTTGCATCCGGTCATCAGACCGGGGACCTCCACGCCCGCCGCACCAAGCGCTGTGGGAGCAAAGTCTACCAGACTCTGCAGCGAATCGTTCACCACGTTCTGCGGTATGTGGCCGGGATACCACGCGATCATCGGCACGCGGATCATGTCCTCGTAGTGGAACGGCCCCTTCGCGGTAAGCCCGTGCTGGCCCAGGAAGTGACCGTGATCCGTGCTGAAGACAATCATCGTATTGTGCGCCAGGCCAAGGCGTTCGAGCGAATCCATGACGCGGCCAATCTGCTGATCCATGAAGCTGATCATGCCGTAGTATGTGGCCATGCAGTGCTTCAGTTCCTGCGGCTTCATGAGGTGTGAGTGGAACCCGTGCGCGCCGTAGGTCTCCTTGTACATTGAGAAATCGGGCTGGGCTTCTTGGGTCTTGGCGAAGTACGGCGGGTTGAGATCATGCTCGCCGGGTGTCAGCTTACCGGGGACCATATCATCAGGGTTGTACATCGAGGCCCAAGGCTCCGGCACCAGGTACGGCGGGTGAGGATCATGGAAGCTGGACCACATGAAGAACGGTTTGTCGCCTTTGCTGCACTTTTCCATGTACGCAATCGAGCGGTCGGCAGTCCACTTCGAGTAGTGGTACTCCTCCGGCAGATCCCACTTGTGTTTCCTGATCGGTTCGCTCTTGTCCACCGGCCACTTCACGAAATAGTCGCGCCAGTTCTTCAGTCCGTGTTCTTCCATCCAAACGGCATAGTGCTGGCCGACCAGATGCTCGTCTGCGTGGTTGCGGCTGATCTCTATGTGCTCGAAACCGTACCAGGGGCCGTGGAACTTGCGCCAGAAGTCCAGGTTTTCAAGTGTGGGATGGCACTCAATGGATTCGCTGCCCGGCTTCGATGCGAGCGGTTGGAAGTGCGCCTTGCCGATCAGCCCGGTGGAGTAGCCGTTCTTCTGCAGGATTTCGCCGACCGTCGGAACGTCCTCCGGCAGCTTGGTGCCGATAGCCCACGCGCCGTGCTGTGACGGCAAGACTCCGGTGATGAGGGACGCCCGAGTTGGAGTACACGTGGGGTTCGGGCAGTACGCCCGGTCGAACCTTGTGCCTTCGTAGGCCAGGCGGTTGAGGTTAGGCGTCTTGATTCTGGGATTGGTGACTCCCAGTGTGTCAAAGTGCTGCTGATCGGACGTGATCAGCAGAATGTTCGGCCTCTTATCGGGCATGAACGTTACCTCCAGAAGAATTCATGGTCGCAGCAGGGAATGGCCGAGAATGATGGTCAAAACAATGGTCACATGGTCGAATGGTCGAATACGCGTGACCATCAGACCATCTTTTGACCATTGTTCCTGACCATCTCCTTTGACCATCACTTCCCACGGTACACGTGCGGCATTTCCGCGTCCCGCGTCATCGTGAACGGCAGGACCCTGACGTCGCCGGCCTTGTTTGTGAAATAGAGATGCGAGATCGAAGGCTCGGACGCGTTGCCGTCCGCCCAGAACGCATAGAAATCATCATCAGCGTTGGCGGGCTTTCGGGCATAGGTGTGGTTCATCGCGCTGCCCGATGTCAACTGCTTGACCACCTTCCACGTCTTGCCCTGATCGGCGCTCGTCCGCATCACCATCTCGCCGCCTGCCAGCCACGCCTGCGGGCCGGTCTGGGTCGGGGCGATGATGCGCCAGGTGCCGTCGCTCTCGATGTAGAGCGAACCCATGTCGTAGTTGTGGTCGGTCTCCGTGACCTTGTTCATCTCCCACTCCTTGCCGGTCCAGCGCGCGGTCATGCATATCTTCATGCCGTTGGTCGGGCCGGACTCGAAGCCCTTGCTGAGGTTGTAGAAGATCACCGGGCGACCGTCCTTGTCATAGGCCAGGTCGTTGATGTAGCACATCCAGCCTTCCTTTTGATAGTCATGGATGAGCGCGGGGCTGTGGGGTTCACTTATTGGCGTATCGAGCTTCTGTCCGGCGGCATTGGTGAATGTGGCCCCAAAGTCGTTGGTTTCCTCATAGTAGATGTTCGTCCTGGCGTCCAGATTGCCGCCTGGGTGCCAGTTGTATGCGGAGCCGATCTTGTGGCCGTGCGTCCGTGGCGATAGCGCCACTCCCCCGGAGGCGTCCCGTAGGACGCCAGAGGTCCAGGTGACCTGATAGTGCCCGTCGAAGCCCGCGAACTTCCGGTCCTCGGTCCACTTGACGCCGTCCTTGCTCGTGCTGACGTACAACTCGCGGCCCTTGGTGTACTTTGTGAAGAGGAAGACGAAGCCGTAATCCTTGAAATACCACGCCTGCGGATAGGAGAACTCCCTCTGCATGACCAGGTCGAAGTTGTCTGTGGAGTACGGCTCGCGGCTCTTGTAGATGAAGCCGTCCTTGCCGCCGTGCGCAGCGCAGAAGACCCATAGGTAGCCGTCCTTGTCAATGGTCAGAACCGGGTTATGGTGCGCGTCGCCGGTTCCCTTCTCCATGATGATGGTCGGGCGAGAGACCATGCCGGTAGTGTGGTCGTAGCTCCCCGCCATTTCGAGCAGCGGCTTGTCAACGCCCAGGCCCTTCGTGCCGCCGTAGACAAAAAACGTCTTGTGTACCTCGGGCGAGTAGACCGCCATCGGGACGTGATCGGCGCAGTACGTGCCGAGGCCGCCGCTGTACTTGTAGCGGTATGCATCCTTCTGGCCGATGAAGTACCAGATACCCTGGTAGCCGCTCACCTTCTGGTTTGCGGAACCGCTCGCGCCAAGCAGAAGCGCGCCCAGGAATGCCAGGATTCGTGCCATGTGATCCCCCTATGCCCTGATGATACAAGGATACCATCCGGCGGCGGTAGCGGGCAAGCGGGCAGAAATGGTTAATGGAAAATGGCTAATGGTTGATGGGGGAAGGGGACACGAACATCCAACGTCCAACGCTCAACACCCAACATTCAACGGACCGAAGGGTTCGATGTTCGACGTTCATCTCCCTCCCAACGAAAGAGGGCCGATTCCGCTGCTGCAGAACCGGCCCCACTATTCACTATTCACCGTTCACTGAATCTACGCTTCGCCGCGCATAGCTTTGATCCGCTTGGTCAGCATCGGGATGATCTCCAGGCAATCACCCACAAAGCCGAAGTTTGCGATCTGGAAGATCGGCGCATCCGGGTCCTTGTTGATGGCGATGATCATGTCCGACGACGACATACCGGCTTGGTGCTGGACCGCACCGCTGATGCCGCACGCGATGTACAGCTTCGGGCATACCGTCTTGCCGGTCTGGCCGACCTGATGGCAGTAGGGTATCCATCCCGCGTCCACAGCCGCACGACTCGCACCGACCGCACCACCAAGCGCCTTCGCAAGCTCCTCGACCTGCGCGAAGTTGCTGGGGTCCTGGATGCCGCGTCCGCCGGAGACGATGATGTCCGCCTCGACCAGGTTCACCGTCGCCTCACACTGCTCTATGAAATCCAGAATCTGACTCCTGGAGCTGAACAACTGCGGCTTGGCCTTCAGGTTGACGATCTCCGCCGTCGCGCCGTCGGTTCGCTTCGGGCTTGTGGGGAACACCTTGTGCCGAACGGTCGCCATCTGCGGCCTGGTGTACGGGCAGAGGATGGTGGCCATGATGTTTCCGCCGTAAGCCGGGCGTGTCTGGTAGAGCAGTCCGTCGTCCTTGCCGATCGCCAGTCCTGTGCAGTCCGCGGTGAGTCCGGTGTAAACCTTGATAGCAACCTGCGACATGAACGAGCGTCCGGTTGTGGTCGCGCCTGCCAGCATGATCTCCGGCTTCAGTTCGCGCACCACGTCCGTCAGCACGCGCGAATACCGTTCGCCGTCATACTGTGCCAGTTCCGGGGCTTCGTAGACATACACCTTGTCCAGCGGATACTCGGCCAGGTCAGCCACAGCCTCGTCCAAGTTGTCGCCAAGGATGACCACTGCCAGGTCGCAACCTCGGTCATCCGCAAGCTGGCGGCCGACGCCGATAAGCTCGAAGACGACGGGCGAAACCTTGCCCTTGTACTGCTCGCCGAAGACCCACACGCCCTTGTACTGGCTGAGGTCTTCCTGCGCCTGCTTCTCTATCTCAATGGCAATCGCCTTGAAGTTGCACGCGCTTACGCACGATCCGCAGTAGTTGCACAACTCCACGTCTATGATCGCCATCTTCTTCGGCTCTACGCTGATGGCAGCCTGCGGACATGATTTCACGCACAGCCCGCAGCCGTTGCACTTATCTTCAATCACTCTAATGGACATATCTTACTCTGTTCCTCCAACTCAGAAACAAGCTCCAAGCAATGCCTCAGGTCCGGGGTTTGCCGTTTGCCTTTTCGGTCATTTCCCGATTGTTTCGAATTTCGTGCTTCGAATTTCGAATTTGGAGCTTTGCCATTTATACAATCTCCAACTCTTTCAGAAGTCCGGCCAGCCTGTCTGCCAGTTCATCCGGTTCGCCTGCCCATCGCTCGCCGCCCTCGCGGTGAGGAGGACTGAAGACCTTGACCACCTGCGTCGGCGAGCCCCGAAGCCCCAGCTTCTCTTCGGGCGCGTTTACGTCGGCTGCCGTCCATGTGGGAATCTCCGCCTTCTTCGCGTTCATCTTGCCGCGCAGGGACGGGGTCCGCGGCTCGTTGATCTCCTTCACCACGGTGAGGACCGCGGGGAGCTTGACCGAGCAGACCTCGTAGCCGTTCTCCAGCAGCCGCTTCAACACGATCTTCTTCTTGTCCAGTGTCTCGATCTTGGCAACGTAAGGCGCCTGCGCGTAGTCCATGTGGACCGCGATGCCGGGGCCGACCTGGCCGGTGTCGCCGTCAATGGCCTGCATGCCGCACAGCACCAGATCGGGCTGCATCTTGGCCAGCGCACAGGCGAGCGCGTAGGAAGTGGCCCACGTGTCCGCGCCTCGGAAGGCCCTGTCGGACAGCAAAACCGCGTCGTCGCCGCCGAGCGCGATGCACTCACGCAGCGCATCCACAGCCTGAGGAGGACCCATGCAGAGCACTGTCACGGAGGCTTCCTCGCCGTCCGCCGCCAGCCGCTCCTTAACGCGGACGCCTTCCTCCAGCGCATAGAGATCGAACGGGTTGATTTGAGAATCTACGCCCTCTCTTATGAGGGTATTGGTCTCCGGGTCGAACTTCACTTCAGTCGTCGCCGGGACCTGTTTGATGCACACGCAAATCTTGAACATATGTCCCCAATCCTGAGTGTTTCGGTATTCCTGAGCGACACGCGACGGCGGGGGTTTTGGGGTGATGGGGAATTGTGTTGCTGGTGGGATTCCATCACTTCCGTGCTCCGCCGTGACTGAACCGATTCGCGGTCAGTCCATCGTATCCACGGACAGTATTTTACACGATTGGCGGACTTCGGGTCAAACTGAGGCGGCCTGTTCGATCTGGGTTTACCATACATGTGTTACAGTCTGGGGTTGCGGGAAACGGGTTCTCTCTGGTATCTGGTATGTGACGAACAAAACCAACCAAGGAGGTCCCCGTGTCCCACGATATTAGTGTACGACACATGGCACAGTTTCGTCTACGAGTAATAAAAGACGCCGAGAGGCTTGGTAGCGTGACAGACGCTGCGAGGCTGCACAGGCTATCAAGACAGTCTGTTCACAGGTGGATCGCAAGATATGATGGCACGCTGGAGTCTCTGATGGATCGGTCCAAGAGACCGCATTCTCACCCGAACCAGCATACCAGAGAGGAGATCAGACGAGTCTTAGCAGTCACGCGCCAATGACGGTCATTGGCCTCAAGTCACCTGCCGAAATGCTTCGTCGGTACCAGGAGGCTGTTTAACACATGTTTAACAAACCTACACGATTCGTAATCGCATCCCAATCCCCACATATGCAATCCCAAACAATCCCCGGCAACCAAGCTTGACCAAGCCAGCTAGACTGTGCTAGAGTTTTATGACAACTGCAAGAATTATGCCGTAGCTGTAAAGGCTGATCCCACAACACCGCTGGAAATCCAGTGCTGCTGCCCACACGCGCTTCTGCAGACGGTCGCGGCGTCATGAAAGAAGGCTTCCGACAACCGGGCGGTCTATAAATGGAATAGAGATCACATGCTGCTATGTCCTAGGAGGTTCAAGGTGCGTCTTCCGGTCCTCGTCTTCTTGATCGTCATATTGGTTTCCTCGGTCGGCGCGGGGGTGTCGGCACTGGAGAAGAGCCAGCCCAGTGATCCCAGGCTCATACAACCGGTAACCATCGAATGCGTGAACGTGCGGCTGCATGTGGTGCTGGAGCAGATATCTGAGACGACGAAGGTAACCATCCGCTGTGGCAGGGATAACAAGGACTGGCAAGTGCGTGACATCCCGGTCACCGTTTGCACGAATGATCTTGCGCTGGGGAAACTGCTGAATTCCATCGCCATCAGCACACACCTTTTCTTCGAATCGGAGAAGGTTGGGAAATCTACCGTGTATCACATCTGGCGGGATAGAAAGCGCCAGAAAACCCTAGACGACTACTATGCGGACGTTGCTGCATGTGCTACCGCCACGCGTGCCTGGAACTGGGATACCGTCGCAAAGATGAAGGACATCCCTGACGATAAGCTATGGAGATCTACACCGGAGCCAACGCACAACTTCTACGGCGCAATGTCGAGTTTTCTCACTGCCCTGGGCCCGGACATGAGAGCGCGAGCGATGGCTGGAGAGACCCTTCGACTTGATCTGCAGAGCGCGTCCGCTCAGTGGAGAGGGGATCTGCAGAATGTTTTCACAGCACAGGGTCCATACAACTCCGGGCAGTGGAGTCAGCCAACGGCTGATGATGCCGCGCATGCGATCCAGCCTACGCAAGATGAACTACACAAGTTCCGGATGCTGATCTCGGGAGACCAGGTGAGCATCCTGGACCCGTCCGGAGCACAGAACTTCTATCCGCTTGGCAATGTTGCATCATGCTTATCGCCTGAAGCGATGGAATCGGTCGGAATTCCGGAACGCCCCCGTAGCTCGGACTTGCCGATCATAGACGATCCCAGTGGGAACATCAAGCCTTTGGAGGGCAATTCTGATCTTTGGGATTCGCCGCTCATTCAGGAGAAGATCAAGCTCGACCTCATCAAGGGCAAAAGGCCCTCCTGCGGAGAACTGCTCGCCGCTCTCGCGAAGGCGACAGGCGATAACATCATCTGCGAAGATTTCGAGAGCCAGCGTTCGTGCCTGCGCCCGGAGATTGCGTCGAGTACTGACGTCACCGTGATCTCGGTGTTGCAGGCAATTGACCAGCGCGCCACCCACACGTGGAAGGTCGGCTTCATATGGCACGCTAGCCAGAAAGACAAGATCATTCTTGGTATCTCAAACAACTGGCCTTACCATCACAGAGACATCGTATCCGATGCGTTTCTGGCGGACCTGCGGCAAAAAATGAGTGGGGATGGCGTGAGACTGGACGACTTCCTACGGGTAATGCGACTGACATCCGATCAAGTCGAAGAGTGGATAAGATTCTCGCCAGATCTGAGCATACTGACAGCCTATGGCATATCGGAGCAGAAGAACTTCTGGATGCTCTACGATTCTCTGAACGCTCAGGAAAGGACACAGGCTCAGTCCGAGTCCGGGATTCCGCTTGGGAGCCTCCATCCACAACTGTTGGTTGATCTGCTGCGGCAATATAATGCAGAGATCAAGGCACGAAAAGATGCATGGATATTCGACAAACAGATCGAGTGGCCGAAGGAATTTCCGCTTAACGACGAGGCCATCGCGACCATTACAATGCGTGTTGCAGTTAAAGAAGGCTACCAGCAGCGTCAGAATTTCAACGCTTCAAATAGCGATATCAAATACCCCGTGGGATGGCTGAAGAAGTTTTCCTACAACATGGTGTTGTCCGGCACTCAGAATAGCGCGGTGTTCGAGACGCAGTCACTGGGACCGACGGGCCTGCCAATCTACACCCCGGAACGCGAAGCGGCCCTAGGCATCAAGCCATTGGCCCAAGATCCGCATCAATAGTCACCAGGGTCACCGGATCAGCGCGAGAACGTGTGGCTACAGAAACAAAGTGGCTGGTAAGTGAATCGCCTACCAGCCGCTCTACCGCCATCAATACCCGCTACTAGCTCATGAGTTTCGCTTTGCCTACCTCGGCCAGCGGAGGTGGACCGGCAGCATCGCCGGGAACTTGCCGTGCGGTTCCGACTGGTACCAGTAGCCGACGGACGCGATATCATCCTGAAGCTGCTGGTACTTACCGTTCGGCCACCAGCCCAGCGCCTGCATCGTGACCTTGAGATCCGTGTCGAACCGAATCGGGTCCATGATATGCCAGCGGTAGAGGACTACTTCGGCGGCGCGTGGGGTTTCTGGGGTCCGGACGGCGTGGGTGAGCCGTTCTCCACGGCGTTCCTCGGCTACCCGCTGTACACCAGGGTCCCGGGCGATGTGCCGAAGCACGGCCTCTACCGCTGGCATATCATGGACCCGATTCGGTTCGACACGGATCTCAAGGTCACGATGCAGGCGCTGGGCTGGTGGCCGAACGGTAAGTAC
>JANYKG010000069.1 GCA_025358205.1 Armatimonadota bacterium | reverse complement strand
GACCGATAGCGACGTACGTCTACTCCAATCATAAGCGCGTTAGCGGCATCTGGGTGCCGAGTCGCATTGACGTGTACAGCCGGGACAAGAAGCTTGCTGGAACCACGTTATATGAAAAGGTGAAGATCAACACCGGCATACCGGACTCTGCGTTCCGGTGGTAAGCGCTCCGACCCCTCCTCTACCGCAACGCGGGTAGCCTGTACGCCAATTTCCTGAGCTTCACATAGGTTCCAGAAGTGTGAGGCGTTGACAGACCCTGGGTAATGGCGCTTCGCAGTGATTCCAGAGTAACGCTGTCCGTCCTGATAACCGTATAACACATTCCAAGAGCAACAACATGGTGTGCGTCGCTCGACCCAAGCTTTGCCAGGTTTCCGAGCCTGTCGTCATTCGCCAACAGATGTGCTCTCTCAGCGGCATCATGCCGAAGGACGGACCCGGACTCGATCTCCACCGCGTCAAAGGGCGCATCGAACAAAGCATCTCCGATTCCCGACGACAGGTATGGATGCACCGCGACCGCAAGCCCTCCCATGTCATGAATCTTCTGAACCGTCGCATCCACACCCTGCTTCTTCGGAATCGGCTCTTCGAGGAAAAGCGCGCCGATGTGCTGCCCGGAGCCGCAAGCGATTTCCGTACCCGGAATGATCAAGAAATCCTCCGGTATGAGCTTCCGCCGCTTCAATTCGTCCGCGCAGGTTACCGCATACCCGGCGCCCGTCACAATGTTGTGATCCATAATGCCGATTGCGCGCAGTCCCATACGCACGGCGCGCATGATGATCTGTTCGACCTGAGAGATGCTGCACTTGGAGAATGAGGTGTGTACATGCGGATCTATTGCAATGCAACCCGGAGGAGTCACAATCTTCGGCAGACCGCAGCAGCGGATCAGGGCGCTTACACTTGCGCCGACCACGTGACGCTCTGCGGCCTTCAGAGACAAATTCCATGAATTGTTATGAACAGCCACTCAAGGACCTTCCTAGCGCGGGTTATGCATGTCCGCATAATCCGCAGCTTTCTGAGCATTATTCATGCTGTTCATGAATAATGCGGGCAAGTTGGCGCACCGGTATACTCTAATTTCACGTTCAACATACCGGTTCTTATAGCGCAGAGAGTCAATCAAATCAACATGAGCATAGAAGCGATGCAGCGCCATGGCATTTTCGTCGCTGCCAAAGAAAACAGCATCCTTCAACGGTCTCTTTGCGAGATCGCCCAGCCAGAAATCGTACATGGAAATACGTGTCGGAGTGAGGATATGCACTTCGGGTCGCCCGGGCAGATAGTACCATGCTTCTGAGGCATGCTGGTAACTATCGGATAGTATGACCGTGTCGGGGTTCTCCGTGTACCTGCCCGCTTGCCGGAAAATCTCCTTGTATCCCATAAACTGCTGCTTCATAACCAGTTTCTTTGGCAGATGAGGAAAAACCTCGGGGTATTTCACCAGCGCAACCATGAGGATCGTTAGGTTGATTCCCGCATAGTACACCCATCGGTGATTGCACTTTCTGATCCAATACGCCAGCAGTATCGCGCCGGAAATGTATGCCGGTACAGCCCAGTTCGCCTCACTCTTCTTGAACAGTCCCCCATACAGAAAGAATGCAAACGTGATGAGGAAAGGCCAGAAAAGAAAGGCTGTCTTCTCATCCCGCAGGTTCGCTCTGAAATGCCGGATTGCATAGTACAAGAGCGCAAATAGGAATACGGGATTCATGGTGAGCGCCTGACCGCCTACGAAATCAGCAAGATATTTCAGCTTGAAGACCTTTGCGCCGCCCATCCCATGCATCAACTGAAACCGAAAGGAAACCCAGTCATGCTGGGCATTCCACAGAATCACGGGCGTGAAGATGACGAGCGCCATGAGCATGGTGAAGTATATCTCTTTGCGCCGCAAGACGGTACGATACTTTGACGCAAGAAGGAACAATCCCAGTCCGGCGAAAAGCAGTATGCCCGTGTACTTGGACAATAGAGTGCATCCGCCGCAGATGCCCGCCAAATAGTACCAGCGATTCTCGCCTTCCCACACTGCCCGATATGCGCAGTATAACGTCAGCGACCAGAACAGGATGAGCGGGGCGTCGGGGGTTACGATCAAATACCCTGCCTGGGTGGCAGGCATGAAAAGCAATATCAGCAAGGCGATATCGGCCACCTGTTCGTCGAACAACCTCTTCGCGAGTTGATAAACCACCCATGCTGCGATGGTCATACACACCACCGCCACCAGCCGGATGGCAGATTCACTGCTGCTTACGAAGGTCGCAAGCTTGATAAGATACGCAATCATGGGCGGATGGTCGAAGTAGGACAATTGAAGATGCTTCGACCAGGCCCAGTAATATGCCTCGTCCGGGTGCAGCGGAAGAGACGAATTATAGATCAGGTTGAAAGCGCTTATCGCGAACAGCAGTATTGAACTTTTCTTACTCACCCAAGTGCTCCCTTACGCCATTTCTCTCAGATGCCCATGACTGCAGACTATCTTCTGACTGCCGTGACAGTGCCGTCGGTGGACGGAATGATGACCAGGTTCCTCCACACCGTCGGCGAGGCGAAGTTGTAGCCCTCACCGGTTGAGTATGACCAATCCTGCTTGCCGGTCTGTGCATCGAAGCAGAACAGCCCGCCGCTCAGCCCGCCGATGTACACCTTGTCGTTCGCCACCACCGGCGAATCATCGTACGCCGCCTGACCGGTCTGTGCCAGCCAAACCTGCTTGCCGTCAACAGCGGAGAGACACGAAAGCCAGCCGCTCAGGTCCGTGATGTAGACCTTGCCGCCGGAAACGAATGGACTGTTGAACGAACAAACCGACTTGCCCTGGGTTCTGGCGGTCCACAGAATCTTCCCCGCCGTAGCGTCTAGACACCAAACGTCGCCCTTGTCCTTCTGGGTATTCATGCCGAAGAATATGCGCTGCCCATCGGTCGTCGGGTTGGAGTTTGACGGGGAGGCGTAGACGGACTCGCTGGTCTTGAACTTCCATGTTTCTTTGCCGTCCGCGCCGTTCAGCGCGTAGAAATAGTCATCCCAGGAGCCGTAGTAGACAACCCCGTTCATGTAGATCGGCAACTCCTGGGTCATGTGCGTCATCTCGTGCTTCCAAACCTGCTTGCCGGTCTTCGCGTCAATCGCGTAGAACGACTCGTCGCCTGAGCCGACGAAGACCTTGCCGCCGCCGACCACGGGTGAAGCCTGAATCGGTCCGCCGGTCTTGAACTCCCACTTCTGCTCGCCGGTGTTGGCATCCAGCGCAAATACACTGTAGCCGGTCGCTCCCACATATGCCGTACCGTTCGCCACCGCGATCTCGCTGATCACATCAGAGCCGACGTTCTTCCGCCAGATGATGCCGCCGGTTCGTGCATCCAGACAGTAGACATCGCCGCCCCACGCGCCGAAGTAGAGCCGATCGCCCACCGCGCGCACGGGCCGCTGAACCGCACCTGATACCTTCAGCTTCCACGCTTCCTTCGCGCCTGCGTTGACGCAGATGGGAGCTGAGTCGTACCACTCCACGCCGTCCTTGTCGGTAGCCTTAATGGAGACCGTGTGCCAGCCGGGTGTCCCGGTCCAGTCCACCTTGATATCGCAGATCCCGCTCGCGTCCGGGGTGATCGGCTGGTAAGCCCCCGCAATTCGGTACTCCACCTTCTCCATCGGACTCATCACCATCGCGCGGATGTGTACCTGGTCCTCGAACTTTCGGTCGGGCATGGGCTGGAGGAGCACCACCGCCTGCGCGACCGGCTTCAGCGAGACCGAGCCGTCCACTTCTCTATCCTTGCCGACCAGCTTCTTGTAGCTCTTGATCTCGTCGCCGGTGACCTCCAGGATGCGGAACCCGCCCTGGTCGTTCATCGCGCCTTTGCACTCCTGGAACAGGATGCCGTTGCGCTGCCATGTGGAAAAACTGTGACCGTGGCCCACGAGTACCAGCCGGACATTGTACGGGCGGAGTGTGCGCAGAAGCGCTTGCTCGTTCGGCAGGAACCCTGGGCAGTGGTGATAGAAGAGCACGACCGGCACGGACTTGCCCGCCTTGTCCAGATCGGCCTTGATCCAGGCAAGCTCACTCTCGTCAATGAAGCCGTTGTGTTCCAGCCACATGCTGGAGTCAATCCCGACGAAGTGGATGCCGCCGTGATCGAAGCTGTAGTAGGGCGCCTGGTCCATGAACTGCTTCGGGCCGAGCTTGCCCCAGTTCGACCACTTGACCTCGTGGTTGCCGGGCACGCTGTAGACCGGCATGGTGAACCCGGAGATCGCTTCCTTGTACTTGGCGTACTCCTCGGTGAAGCCCATCTCGGTCAGGTCGCCGGTTGCGAGGACGAAGGCGGGCTTAGGGTTCAGCGCGTTCATCTCACTCGCGATGGCCTTCAGGTTGCCTGAAAACGCCCCCGATGCGGTGATGTGCGTATCCGAGATATGCGCGAATGTGAACGTGTCGGCAGCCTGGGCAGACACGGAAAGAGCTGCCAGAACCAACAAGGCAAGAAGAATCCTCATACGAATTGCTGAAAACATATGTCTACTCCTTATGGTAGCGCCGGCATCTTGCCGGCTTTTCCACAATGCCAGCGAGACGCTGGCGCTACCGGTGGACCGCCGTCACCGTTCCATCCATTGACGGCACGATCACCAGATCCTTCCAGACCGTCGGTGCGGCCAGCAAGTAACCGTTGCCTGTGGAGTACGTCCACTCCTTCTTTCCGGTTGCCGCCTCGAAGCGCACGATGTTCCCGCGCAGGCCGCACACGTACAGCTTGCCGCCTGAGACCACCGGCCAGTTGTCATAGCACGTCTGGCCGATTGTCGTGCGCCAGACCTCCTTGCCGTCCGCCATCTGCATGCAGTACAGCCCACCGCCGGTGTCCGGGAGGAAGAACTTGTCGCCGACGACATACGGGCTGTTGAAGATGGCCAGCGCCTTCTCGCCGGGGTTCTTTCGTTTCCACACCAGCGCGCCGGTCTTCACGTCGAAGCAGAACACGTCCGGCACGTTCCCCTCGCCCTGGTAGGCGGTAACGACGATGCTCTTGCCGTCCGTGGCGGGATCGGAATTGGAGGGCGACCAGTAGAGCGTGTCGCCGGTCTTGTACGTCCACACATCCTTGCCGGTCTTCGCATCCACCGCGTGGAACATGCCGTCCCATGCGCCGAAGTAGATCACGCCGTTCATGTAGAGCGGGACAACCTGGCACATGTGCTTCAGAGGATACCTCCAGAGCAAGGAACCCGTCTTCGCATCCAGGGCGCAGAACCCGCGGTCGCCGGTACCGCAGAAGACCTTGCCCTCGCCGAGGGTTGGCGAGCCGACCACCGGGCCGTCGGTGTGGTACTTCCATGCCTGCTTGCCGGTCTTCTTATAGAGCGCGATGATATCTCCGCCGACGCAACTGACGTACACGAAGCCGTCACCAACCGCCGGCTGGCTGATGCTGTCCGAGCCGACGTTGTGCTTCCAGATATCCTTGCCGGTCTTCGCGTCCAGGCAGTAGATATCGCCGCCCAGTGTACCGAGGTAGAGCCTGTCACCCGCCGCGCGAATCGGGCGCTCGATCGCGCCTGAAACACTCCGATGCCAGACCTCCTGGGGAAAGAAAGCGACGGGGGGATGGGGAGATGGGGGGACGGGGGGACCAATGCGGACTGAGGCGGTGTCCGTCCACTCCATGCCGTCCTTGTCGGTCGCCTTGATGGAAACCGTGTGCCAGCCTGGGAAACCGGAGAAGTCCGCCTTCACATCGCATAGGCCTTTGGCGTCCGGAGTGGTCGGCTGGTAGTCGCCGTCAATGGCGTACTCAACCTTCTCCATGGGGCTCTTGACGGTGGCCTGGATGCTCACCTGACCGTTGATGCTCTCGCCGGTGCGCGGACGAACAAGCGTCACCGGATTAGGAATCGGCGCGAGGGAGACGACTCCGTCGGGCTTTTTCTCACCGGAGCCGGTCACGACCGTGAAGCTCTTGATCTCGGTGGGGGTGACCTCAAGAATCCGGTAGCCTCCGGGGTTGTTCATCACGCCCTTGCCCTCCTGGAAAAGCACGCCGTTCTTCTTCCAGGTCTTGAAGTTGTGACCGTGCCCGACCAGAATCAGCTTCACATTGTACGGGCGAATGACGCGCAGAAGCTCCGCCTCGTTCGGGATAAACCCGGGCATGTGGTGATAGAAGAGGACTGAAGGGGTACTCTTGCCTGCTTTGTCCAAATCCTTCTTCAGCCAAGCGAGTTCACTCTGATCGAGTATGCCGTAGTGCTCAAGCCAGAGGGTGCTGTCCATGGCGACGAAGTGGATACCCTTGTGATCGAAGCTGTAGTACGGAGGCTGGCCGAGGAACCGCTTTGGGCCAAGCTTGCCGTAGTCCGACCACTTGGTCTCGTGGTTGCCGGGGACGTTGTAAACCGGCATACCGAAGGTCTCCATCGCCGTCTTGTAGTTCATAAACTCCGACTCGAAGCCGATCTCGACTAGGTCGCCGGTACAGACTGCGAGTTCAGGTTTCGGGTTCATCGCCTTCACTTCTTCCGCGATGTTCTTCAGCAGATCGGTGTTCTTACCGGCTGAGTTCACGTGGACATCCGTGATGTGGATGAAGGTGAACGGCTGAACGGCGTAGGTACATGACGAGATGAGTATGAGTGCGAGAATGAGGATACTGCGCAGTTTCACGGCGGCCTCCATATTACGGTATGGCACTATTATCCTTGATTAGGTCCACGAAATCAAGGCATTGAGGCTCAAGTTTGACGCATTGAGGCCGGCTGTGATAGAGTTGCCTGATGAATTGAGCGGCTAATAACAGGTGAAAAGCTAGTGTAGCCGACACAGATTTTCGCAGGCATAGCCGTATCGCCGACCTAAACGATGTGACGGGAGAGTGCCAAGAATGACAATCGAACGCATTAGCAGAATCAAGAAGTACCGAATCTTTCAGGACTTCACCTGGCCTGCGGAGCTATCGGATTTCAAGGCGAAGAACCTGATCTATGGGTGGAATGGCACTGGAAAGTCTACGCTCTCCAATATCTTCCGCGCTGTGGAAAAGCGAGAACCTATTCCAGAAGCTGATATCGAAATCACCATCTCAGGCACAAGGATCACCGGAGCCGAGATAGCAACAAGCCACGCACTTCCACAGGTTCGGGTCTTCAATAGAGACTTCGTTACAGAGAGTGTATTTACGGCGGATGGCGGGGTCACACCCATATTCTTCATCGGAGAAGACAGTATAGAGAAGCAAAGGAGAGTAGAGTCTCTCAGAGCAGAAGTCCGTTCGGCCAAGCAAGAAGCGGCGAGGGAGGATGAAGAGAAGAAACGCTGCGAAAAGGCTCTCGAGGAATTCAAGGTCAGCAAAGCCAAGACCATCAAGGACCTGTTGAGTTCATCTGGTGGAGGCAATCCATACAACAACTACACTATGAGGTCCCTCCAATCGGCATATGACCGGCTGTCAGACCTAACCCACGCTGAAATCGCGTCCAAACAGCTTTGTCTCGCGGACAAGGGTCTGTTGCAGAAACAGAAGGAGTCAACGTCGAAGGAGAAGATACCCGGCCTTGTATTCGCGATCCCAAAAGCCTCGTTCCTGCTCAATCAGGTCAAGCATCTGCTGGAACAGACTGTTTTAGCCAAGGCAATTGAAGCGTTGAAGAACGACCAGGATTTGGCTGCGTGGACAAAGACCGGCCTAGACAAGCATCGTGAGGAATCAGCGACGACGTGCTTATTCTGTGGGCAAATCCTGCCAAGAGGGAGACTTAACGACCTCGAAGCTCATTTTAATGAGGAATACATTCAGTTTTTGGAGAAATGTGACGAACTCAGAGATGAAATCCAGTCTCAGCGCGATCGTGTTTCATCCTTTCAGGCTCCAGACAAGGCCAACCTTTATCCTCACTTGCAGCAGAGGTATCAGAGCAATGTTGATAACGCACGGGAACAGGTAGATCGCCTTGCAGACTTTCTGAAGTCACTGATAACCGCCCTGGAAACCAAGAAAGGTCAGCCGTTCCAACGCCTGGACCTCGACATATCTCCTCCACTGTTTGACGACTCGACCATACGGGAAGCCAATGAGGTCATCAGCCTGCACAACAAACAGACGGATGATTTCCTGGCAACCGTCAGTGATGCGAGACGGAAGCTAGAGGAATCGAGCCTTGCCGAATCATACGCGGATTATGTGGCAAAGAAGACAGCCGTTTCGGCTGCAGAGGCCAACCTTAGTCACAGCGAGGAGCTAATCGCCGATCTGGCGTCTCAAATTGAGCACATTGAAAAGGAAATCGAAGAGCATCGCAAGCCCGCAGATGAACTCAATTCTGATCTTCAAGCCTATTTGGGCAGGGATGACATTGCAT
This sequence comes from Armatimonadota bacterium, assembly GCA_025358205.1. GTDB lineage: Bacteria > Armatimonadota > UBA5829 > DTJY01 > DTJY01 > JANYKG01. The sequence continues at coordinate 37,135 of JANYKG010000069.1, read as the reverse complement.
TCACGGTACTCGGCGGTGGATACCAAATCAGCAGAGACGGCTCAGTTGCTGAGAATCTGAGCGAAGGCGAGAAAACCGCAATTGCTTTTCTCTACTTCTTGAAATCTCTGAATGACAAGGATTTCAACATGAGCGATGGGATAGTTGTCATAGATGATCCCATTTCAAGTCTAGATACGAACGGGCTTTTTCACGCGTTTGCGTTCATGAAAGAGCGGACAAAGCATGCCAAGCAGTTGTTCATACTTACCCACAGCCATTCATTCTTCCGCCAAGCGAAGAACTGGTTCAACCATCTGGAGGGACAAAACAAGAAGAACCCCGATCAACGCCCAGCTCGTTTCTACATGCTGAGTTGCAGCGTCGACAATGGTTGCAGGGTTTCATCAATCGCAAAACTGGACAGCTTGCTTCACGAATACGAATCAGAATATCATTATTTATTTGAGCGTGTATATCAGGCGTCTAGCGCCGTGTCTTTCGCATCTTTGGATGACTGCTATCATCTGCCTAACATCGCTCGACGGCTACTGGAGACCTTTCTTGCGTTTCGACAGCCATCCAGTACCGGGGCGCTGACTCAGCAGTTAGCTCTGATTGGTTTCGATGAGACGAAAAAGACAAGAATTCTGCGTTTCCTTCATACGTATTCGCATAGTGCCACCTTCGACGGGACAGGTGAAGACCAATCCGTACTGACAGAAACGAAACAGGTAATGAGCGATCTACTCGATCTAATAAGAGCAGAAGACGAAAGACATTTCTTGCAGATGAAGGAACTGGTTGATCCACCCATCGACGGGGACGACGGATGACGGGAAAAGCTCTTTCATAGCGGGATGAAAACTGGCATCCACGGATTTGGAAGCCATCAGAATGTTATGCTTTGGCCTGGCTTGTAGGGAAACCTGCGGTCTATGCGTTTACCCGCGCCGTCGGCGCCTCTTAGCTCGACAGACGTGCGGGTGATGCGGATGTTCAGCCGCATACCGTGCCAGTAGACGCCCTGGACACCGGCGTACGAGAGCGATTTCGGCAAGGCAGGCGAGACGACCAACCCATCGTCCGACGCGTGAAGACCGATAACGCCGTAGAGATAGTACAGCGGAACCAGCCCGCTTTCGGGGAACGGCATGTCAACGCCCACTGCGCCGGCACCCTCCTGCTGGGGTATCTCGCCACGGTAGAGCGGCGAGCCACCGCACAGGCGGTCCGGCATGCGATAGCGACCGAGAATCTCGGTGAACCGCTGCCAGGCGTTGTCCGCGCCTCGGTACTTCACGCGGTCCATGAGATCGTGGAACGAGGTGTACAGTATCGCGCCGCCGTCCTGGCACTGATCGCCGTATTTGGTTCCCCACCACCAGTAGGTCCACCAGGGCCCCGGAACGGGGCCGGTGTTAGGTGTTGGGTGGTAGGTGGTAGGCTGGGGAGGGTCAATGGACTGCTGGTCACTGTTCACTGCCTGCCCTGAGCTTGTCGAAGAGGTTGACTGTTCACTGTTCACCGGAATCGGCCCGTTTCCGTCTCGCCACACCGGGTTGTGGATGGTGTTGGCGCGCGGGGCGAAGATCCACTTGGTGTACGTATCCGCCTTGCCGGACGAGGTCGGCTCGGTTTCCATCCAGTGGTAGATGCGCCTGGCCTTCTCCGCGTCACCGAGGCCGTAGAACAGCGCCTCCAGGTTGACGAACGTGAAACCGTAGTCGTGCTTCACACCGTCAATGTCCACACACCCGGCATACCGGCCCTTGTCTTCGAGCCAGAAGGTAGCATCGTAGGCCTTGTGGGACTTATGGGCCAGATCACGGTAGAAGGACGGCGGATGATGAGTGATGAGTGATGAGTGATCCGGAATTTCGGATTTCGGATTTCGGATTTCGGATTTGCCGAGAACTTCTTCCACGGCTGCCATCGCATTCAGCGATCCATAATACGCCGCGTTGGCAAACGCATCCAGGTGGCCGAAAGGGAGGATGTCCCAGTAGTTGTCGCTCAGATCCTCGTGGCGGCCGGTCTTGAAATCCGGGGTGCAGATCAGTCCGTCCTTGCCCTTGAGAACCTCAAGCTGGTAGTTCATCGCCTTGCGGAGCCGGTCCGCGTTCCGTATCAGAATCTGCTTGTCGCCGGTCCAGAGGTAGTTCCGCCAGTACGCCAGGATGAACCGCGCATTGGTGTCGAAATGCCTCGTGTCGCGGTTCGGTACCAGCGGCCAGCCGACGATATCGCCGTATGTGTTGACGTATCCCTCCGCCGTCATCGGATAGTCGTCCAGCATCTTGATCTGCGCGTCACGGCTGCAGTCGTCGAACCACGCACGAGTGAGCGCGGTCCACTCCGTCCACTCGACGGACGTATTCGGCGGGTAGGGGTACGAGAATCCCCGCTCCCACCAGAAGGTGTTCAGGTCTTTCTCGACTGCCTTGTCGGAGCATGTGAACCGTGGGTACTCCGGCGGAACGGTATCATCGCGCTTCCGAGCCACGATGGTCAAACGTGACTTGACTACATCACCGACATGCTCCAGCGGAGTATCCAGCCGCAGGTGCATCTCGTCCGGCTTGAGTTCCCAGTGCAGGTGCATTCTGTCGCCTTCCACGCGCAAGTCGGCGTCTTTCGTGCCGTCCATCTCGATCCACTTGCAGCCGTCGAACGCATACGCGCCCGTGTCGCGCCGCTTGAACCACTGGATGTTCAGGTAGCGCAGGTTGTCCGTGAAGAAGCGGCTGAAGACCGTGCCGGACTTAGGCGTGCAGTCGTAGCCGTCCTTAGTCCAGGTAGTTTTCCAGCGCCAGGGGAAGGTCTTGTACTGCATGTCGGCGGTCGGCGTAAACTCCGCGTCCATGTGGAGACTGCTCCCGTCCAGCGTGTAGATCAGGCTCCCCTTGCCGACAGTCTGGTTGGAGTGAACCTGAAGCGCGCGATCACCGTCAACGGGTTTGCCGTCCACCAGCGCCTCGCCGATCGAGTCCACACCCGTCTTGCTGGTCCACCAGCCGATGTCGCCGTTGGGATCGGAGATCTCCACGGTGTACAGACCCTCGAACTGCGGGCTGTCCGGCGCGATCTGCTGCCAGGAGTTGTCGGGGACGTTCGCGAGCTTCTTCGACGCCACAAGCTTGCCGTCACGGTATAGGCTAAGGGTGCAGCCGTGGGTGTTGGAGTTCCAGGTCGGCAGCCTGACCTCCACGAAGGAAAGCTGTGCACCCGCAGGCAGGCGGAAGGTCTGGCCCAGGGTGTGGCCCTGCTCCAGCTTGATCGCATTGTCCGTGCCGACGCTGGTGGCGAGGCCCCGGTATTCCGCTATCTCCAGATTCGATATCGTCGCCTTGTGACCGCTGACGGTGACCTTCGTAGCCGGGGTTTCGCGGAAGAACTCCGAGCGGAGGTCCTTGGCAAAGCTCATACTCCGCGGGTTCTTGCCCAGCGGGTCAACCTGCATGCGGGTGATGCCTGTGCCGCTGATATCAAGGCTGAAGAAGCCATTCGACAGCTTCGCCCCGAAAGCTTTATCACCCAGTCCTGTCAGGAGCACAACGCACATCGCCACAGCCAACTTGATGTCAAGACACATTATCAGTCCTCCTGCACGAGGAAACTTGAACTCACCTGGTTGCTCGACCGGTCACGATGCTTCGGATGCTGCACGCAATCATGCCCAGCAACCCGACTATGGATGTGATCAGCAACCCCTTGTGATTGTCCACGGCGATGTCCCAGTTTGAGAAGACCGTGGATGCGATTGTGAACCCGGTGCGCGAGGCTTCGACCGCCATTAGCACGATCAAAAACACGCACCCCACCAGCCCGAATACCCCCAACGCCGTTCGCAGCCCTCGCCATGCCATGCCGCCGAAGAGCACAACCACGCCAATCGTAAGCACCAATCCCGCGGAATCGTCCATATCAATGAACGGCGAGGCTGTGACCAGAATGCCCGACACGAACGCGAGCGCAGACCAGCGGTTGAACACACTCTCGAATATGCTGTGTCTCAGGGTCTTCGCTTCAGTGCAGTTCTTGCTTCGCTCGTCCGCATGAGCCTCCACACCGTCCACGGCCATGTGCGCCACCGGCCCGTAGTTCTCAGCAGTGCAGTAGACCCTCAGGATGGTACGCCAGGAGTTGCGCAGTACCACCGTGCGCTTGCGCGGGAACAGGTCAACCCGGTAGACGTTTTCCCAGCCGTAGGAACCGGCTTCCTGGCTTTGGGCCAGCATCGCGGAGCCGGCTACACCCGGTCCGCCTGAGAGTATGCCCATCCACAGTATCGCGCTGTTCATCTTCCGCTGGCTGCGCGTCACCTCATAGGTCACACCGGTCTTGCTGACGGTGAACCTGACGGGAAAACCGTGGGCAAACATGACCAGGCAGACGAGGAACACTGGTACGATGTGCAACATGTCCACAAAGCCGTCTCGCCCCTGGAACGCGCCGATCGCCAGCATGAGGAGGCATGAGAAACCCACCGATAGGCCGACGACCTTGAACATGTCGCCCATGACGAACCCATTTGTCACCATCGGAATCCGGAAATCCCACTCAATGACATCGTTCGATGTAATGTCCGGCTTGCTCATGGCGGCATTTTAGCATATTGGCCGGTCAGCGGTATAGATGCAGCCATTCCTGTTGTTGACACGCACCATCTCCACTGATAACATGTTCATGCAAGCAATCATGGAGTATCGGAAAGCCAATGCATATCCAATCCGCAATACGCAAAAGGGCTTTACGCGCCGCACTCTGGCCCAGATACCTGGTCAACCGGTATATGAAAGGGTGTGCTGCAACCGGTCCGCCTATCTTCTTAGTGGGCTGCGGACACAGCGGAACCTCGCTGCTGCTAAGAGTACTTGACGCTCACTCCAGGATTGCGGCTGTCCCCTATGAAACCAAGTTCTGCTTCAGCGAGAACCCCGGCTCCTTGCTGAGATCGTTCGACGTATGGGCGATCGCGGAAGGCAAACCCCGTTGGGCGGAGAAGACCCCTCGGCACATCCACTGCATTGACAAGCTGCTAACGATGCGCCCGGATGCCAAGATAATGATTCTGATCAGGGACGGCCGCGATGTCGCATGGTCCATCCAGTCGCGGACCGGTGACCTCAGAGAAGGCATCAACCGGTGGGTGGAGGACAACCGCGCCGGACAGTCCTACTGGAACCACCCAAGTGTTCACGTGATGCGATACGAGGACATGATCGAGAGCTTCGAGGCGACAATCTCGACCGCGTTGAGTTTCCTGAGCGAGGAGTTTGAGGAGGGGCTGCGGGAATACCACAAGGTCCACAAGTCGCTTTACCCCCGAAGCATGAAACGTCCGACCAGCCCCGTTGGAGCCAACCACGAGCAGTACCGCAACTGGCAGGTGAACCAGCCGCTTTTCGACGGCAGAGGCCGGTGGAAGAGCCTGACCGAGGACGAGAAAGACCTGGTCAAGAGAATCGCCGGCGACATGCTGATCGAGTATGGCTACGTCGCGAATGACACGTGGTGACGGGTGCCAGGTTTCAGGTTTCGGGTGTCTGGACAGAGAATGATCCACGACAAATGGCTGGTCTGACCCGACACCCGCACCCAAAAACCGACACCTTTCTTCTATGGTCTCATCAGATACCGCAACAGATTCGCGGTGAATCGTTTTGAGATCGGGTCATCGGCCAGGCGCATGCTGCTAACCATAATACGCCCCTTGCCCACTGTGTACTCAAACACCGGCCACGAGGTGAATTCATCTATCGCATTTGCGCCGTGCAGATACCCGTGCGGCTGGATGTGCTGAACGAGTTTTGTGATCCCTTGCCCGTCCGATAACTTGTAGGCCTTCGCGCAGACCCTCGGCACATCGCCGCTCTCCGCGTTCCACCAGTGCATGTCCATCGGGTCCATGCCGTCGAGCAGCGAAGGCTCCAGCACATCGGCGAAATCACCCGATGCGTCAACCAGCTTCTTATCCGCAGAAAGATTCGGCAAACCTGCTGTGGGCTGTGCAAGGAAAAGAACCCTTCCGCCGCGCTGCACGAAGGCGCTCAGCGGGTCAAGCATCCCCTGCCCATCCACCGACGGAGCGGCAATGACAACCGCATCCGCAGAGAGCGAGGCAAAGTCCGCGCTCTTCGCAGTCTCACACTCATACCCTAGACCGTTCAGGTAGGCGCCAGCCGTTGAATCGTTTTCGAGGACTATCAGCTTGCCTTTGCCAACGGTTGACCACTCCCTCGCCGCACAGATCAGTGGGTAATCGTTGCGGGAGATCAGCTCGTCGCCCTGGAAAAGTTGGAGTTCCAGGGTCATGTCAGCCCTGGGCTGCGGAAGCTTGTCCGGAACAACGCACTCCACCGTCGTCTGGCTCTTGCCGTCATACGCGCAGTCCGGGAATGCGAGCGTTCCCGAAGCGCCCATGTCGGACGACTTGCCGTAGATGTGCCACTTCAGCGTCAGGTTCGTCAGATTCGGGCGATCCGGGTCGTCATTGCACACAACCACCTTGCTAATGAACCTCTGCCCGGCCTCGAAGTGGCGGTCGGGACGAACGAGCGAGACGAGGACAGGTGACCATGCCTTCTGCACCGCGCCGTACACCGGGTAAGGCGTGATCCGCTCGGCATCGTACACATCCTTGAACCAGCAGGTGTTCGAGAAGATCATCCAGCCTGACAGGAACGTGCGGTTGCGGCGGATGGTCTCCAGGTACTCCTTGGTGATCTGCGAATGAATGTCCAGGAAGCTGTCAGGCCGCTCGGCGTAGGTGCCGTACTTGCCGACCCAGGCCTGGGGGACAACGTGGTCGCGGATGTAGGACTCAGTCGGGTGCCCGGTGTCGTTGTCCGGATATCCGGTTGACGCCTCCTGGCTGATGAACGGCCTGGGGGTCTGCGAACGGCGCTCCACATCCATCGGAACGTTCACACGGAACGGGTGTTTCTCGTACCAACCGAAGTAGAAATGCCCGTCGTCCACGTCGCCGTCGTCAAGCTCGTTCGGCTTCATGGTCTTCTCGTAGTAGTCCTTGTTGCGCGTGTAGCCGGAGTGCAGGACAATGGGTATGCCCGGAGCGAGCTTCCTGGTGTCTTTGATGATGTCCGAGAAGAGGCGATACTTCTCCTGCCGCCTGTTCGCGTCCTCGTCGCCCTGGAAATAGCTCTCGTTGCTGATCGTCCACAGCATCAGGCTGGGATGATTTCTGTTCGCCTTCACAATCTCCGCGAACTCGCTTTTCCAGACGGCCAGCGCTTTGCTGTCGGGAAGCGGCGTGGTTCCCATCAGCACCCACGGCCAATCCTCGCCGACGCTGGAGCCAACGCCGTACTTGTCGGCGGCATCCAGCCAGACCTGACTCGGCGGGGCAACGTGGAAGCGCGTGACCATAGTATTGCCGTCATGCATCATCTTCATGAACTTGTCGGCGAGAGGCTTTTCGTTCGGTGTCAGCCCGTGCGGCGGCTGGTCTGCGCCTCGAATGAAGTACGGCTTGCCGTTCAGGTAGAGCCTGTCTCCCTTCGCCACGAAGGTCTTGAAGCCGACTGTCGTGGTCTTCTCATCCACGACTTTGCCGTTCACCAGAAGTTGCGTTTTGAGGCGGTATAAGTTGGGATGCTCCGGTGACCAGAGCTTGGGTCTACATTCGCCTAGCCACATGCTATGCACCTGGGCCACCTTGTCTTCCGAATAGGATATCCCGCTTGATTCCGCCTTCAACTCCGCTCCGGTCCCGGCGTCAACCAGAGCGTGCCTGACGCCCCATTCCAGCCCGGCGGCCCCGCTGATGGAGGTCGTGATCTTCGCGCAGTCCAGCTTGGGTTGGAAGTAGACATCCTCGATCCTGGACTTGCCGGTTATCTCCAAACGAACCGGCTGCCAGATGCCCGCCATCCCGGCCTTGTAGCAGCCTTTGGGCAGTGAGTTCAGCATCTCCCTGGTCACGTTCACGGTGACCGCCACCGCCGCCACATCCTTCGCCGCGGCAGGGTCCGTCTTGCTACCCGCCACCATCACCGCGAGGAGGTTCTTCTCCCCGAACTTCACGTATGGGGTGACCTCGCACTCGAACGGTCCGAACATGCCGACATGGTTGCGCACGGGCTTGCCGTTCCAGTAGACCTGCGCCATGCTCGCGACTGCGTCGAACTTGAGAACGAGACGTTTGCCCTTCATCGAGGCAGGCACGTCAATCCACTGGCGGTACCAGCCGGAGGAAGTGTTGCCGTAGTCGAAAGTGAAGTTCTCGCACCGTTCTATCTCCTGGCGAAGGAAGTTGTGCGAAGTGCCGTTCACGCTCATGTAGATCCACCACTCAATGGGGTTCCAGAACTGGGGAACGCCGAGCACATGCCACGGCGAATCATCGAGTGTAGGGGATGCGCCATCCGCCGAGGCGAGTTCCTGGGACGGCAGGAACAGCCACTTGCCGCAGAGGTCCGCAACTTGCCTTGCAGCGGACTGATCGGTGAGAACCAAAGGCTGATAGGCGAATCTGTCACGCCGACGTTTAGCTGTTTTCGTGTCAAAGAGTTCTCTGTTGGTCTTCCTGTACGCGTTGGAGATATCGCTTATCCTGGTCCACTTCGCAGTGTCCGCAAATGCCGGGGTAATCACAATGCTGTTTATCATGGAGTTCGGCAGGCCCTGCTGACCGCCCGCGAAGGTGATGCGCGCCTTGCCGTCCTTGCTGACTATCGGCACGTCTTGGGTGGCGAACTCCCTGGCGGGCAGACGCACCGCCGGCAGCATGAACATGCCGTCCTGCACTATCGCCAACCCCGCCGCAAAATCAGAGTCGCCTGCTTTCACCGTAAAAATGTATTCACCGTCGGGCAAATCAATCGTAAACGTCGCCTGGCTGATGGCCCTGTCCATTAGAGCAACGCCCATGGCGCCGTCGGCCCGCTTGCGGGTCTGTCCCCTTAGGTCTTTATCCCAACCCATGCGCCGCTCAGCAGAGTACACGCTTCCGTCGTTCGCGGTGACATCCGCAGTCGGGACGTAACCCGGAGCGCTGAATATTATGGTGCGCGCCCCGGTCGGCGCATCCGCAGAGAATGCGGCGGAACCTATACCGGCAGCCAAGATAGCAAGAATCGTCATGAATAGCGACTTTCGCATATGTGTCTCCTGTTGCGTAAGATAGCATCTTTCGTATATTCTATATTAGTGTGCGGCATGCGGGCAAGCGGTCCACACATATAAACCTGACAGACGAGAGGATGGCCCACTGTGATGAGACGACTTATCTGCATGATGATGTTACTGTGCATACTGCAAATTCCGGCAGGCGCAAACATAACCGCGTTCATACCCGAGCTGCCGACGCCGGAGCCTTCATGGACAATCGTCCCACTCGAGAGCCTGGATCTGATCAAGATGACCCAGGACTACGGCACCCCGCAAGTCGGAAAGTCTGTTATCGGCAAGCCGCTTACACTAGGCGGGACCGTGTACGAGCACGGCATCGGCTCGCACGCGACCAGTGAGGTGACCATTGACCTCAAGGGCAACGCGAAGCTCTTCACGGCTATGGTGGGCGTGGACGACGAAACAGCAGGCCAGGGATCGGTAGTCTTCAACATCTCGGTTGACGGCAAGATGGCCGCCAGAACAGCGGTCATGAAGGGCGGCGATAAGCCGGTTCTGATCGGCGCTAAGCTCGACGGCGCGAAGACGATGGTTCTCAGTATCGAGGATGCCGGGGACAATATCAACAACGATCACGCCGACTGGGCGGATGCGCGCTTCTACGTATCGCCAGGCACGGATAAGGCGCAGTACCCGCAGACGGTCAACCAGTTCGCCATGACCCCGATGCAGATAGCGCATACCGACAAAAACAGGCTGGCGATCAACAGCCCGCGCATCACCGGAGCAACCCCCGGGCGGCCTTTCCTGTTCCTCATACCCGCAACCGGCAGCGGCGTTCTGACCTACTCAGCGAAGGGACTCCCGGCAGGGCTGGAACTGAATTCCGCGACTGGAGTGATATCCGGTGCGCTCAAGGAAGCAGGCAAGTGGGATGTGAAGCTGACGGTTAGAGACGCCAAGCGCTCCGCGAGCGGCACCCTCACTATCGTCGGCGGTACACGGAAACTCGCGCTCACTCCGCCCATGGGGTGGAACTCATGGTACTGCTGGGGCCGCCAGATAACCGCCGACATAATGATGAAGCACGCCGACGTGATGGTGAAGACCGGGCTGGCAGGTCACGGCTACCAGTACGTGAACATAGACGACTGCTGGGAAGCGGGTCGAGACGCAAACGGCGAGATTCAGACCAACGAGCGGTTCCCGGACATGAAGGCGATGGCGGACTACATCCACAACAGAGGGCTGAAGTTCGGTCTCTACTCATCCCCCGGACCCCAGACCTGTGCGAGATTTGAGGGTACTTACCAGCACGAGGTTCAGGACGCACAGACATACGCCAAGTGGGGCGTGGATTTCTTCAAACACGACTGGTGTACCTACGGCGGAATTGCGAAGGGCCACAGCCTCACCGAGTTGCAGAAGCCTTACGCGATAATGAGAACCGCGCTGGACACGGCGGACAGGGACATCGTCTACAGCCTGTGTCAGTACGGTATGGGCAACGTGTGGGAATGGGGCGAACTGGTCGGCGCGAACATGTGGCGGACAACCGGCGACCTGCTGGACAGTTGGGGCAACATGGCCAAGATCGGATTCAGCAACGCCGGGCGCGAAAAGTATGCCGGGCCGGGGCACTGGAACGATCCGGATATGCTCTGCATCGGCAAGGTGGGATTCGGCAACCTTCGTCCGTCGCGACTCTCTCAGAACGAGCAGATTTCGCAGATGACGCTGTGGAGTCTGCTCGCCGCACCGCTCCTGATCGGCGGTGACATTCTGCAGATGGACGAGTTCACCTACGACGTGCTCACGAACGACGAGGTGCTTGCTATTGACCAGGACACCCTGGGCAAGGCGGCCGGACGAATCAAGCAGGCAAACGGCGTGGAGATCTGGGGACGTCCTCTTGCAGACGGAACGATGGCGGTAGGTCTGTTCAACCTTGGGCGCGAGAAGAGCAAGCTCACGATTCAGTGGTCGGACTTGGGTATCAGTGGCCCGCAGCCGGTCCGCGATCTGTGGCGCAAGAAGGACCTGGGGGTTCGCACTGATTCGTTCACGGCAGAGGTTCTCCCGCACGCAGCATGCATGGTGAAAATCGGCACTCCTGAAAAATGAGGGAATGGCTGATGGCTGATGGGGACGACGAGGAATCGTCGAGCATAGTTCACGTATCACTCATCACTCATCATGGCGCATGCGAATTGTCGCACTGTATCCAGCAGCATTTCTACCGCTTCGGCTCCTACCTTTGACCAGGGGCCGAGGCGGGTTTCGTAGGTATCCTTCTGCCAGGCGTCCGGCGGAATGAAGTATCCGAGATAGCCGTTTGCATAGCCGACCGGGATGCCCGTGAGCGGCTTGCATATCTCCTTGATCGCCATGCCGGTCGCGCAGAATACCTCGCCGGGCATGCCGACGAGAACCGCGTCCCCCACCCTGATCGCCTGAACCTCCCCGGTGAACGGCCCGGTTCCCTCAGCGATTCTGACCAGCGCCTCCGCATTGTCTCCATCCGGCGGGAGTTCGTCCACGGACGGCAACGAGCGAGACGGGAAGTCCACAAAGGTGGATGCGGCTCTCACGACGGCAGGCTCGGCGGGGTGGTCATCAGCCACCAGCCTGAGGACCTTGTCCGCAATCACGCGCCCCATGGCATCGGAATCGGCGTAATCCCTGGAGTCCGCCTTGATCGGGTTGATATCGCCGCACGCGCCCATGAGGAACATGCAATTCGCGCCGATGCCCTCCTCCACGTGCCTGCACACCGCGCCCACGTAGTCCGCCGAGACCTGGTCCCAGACCTGGAGAATCACCGGATGGCAGGCGTAGTTGACCATCACAAGCTCCGGCCCGCGATCAGACTCGAACGTGAGTGCAATGACCTCCTGATCCAGGCAGTCATCCCCTCGCCTGTTCTTCGCGATGCCGGAGACAGAGCCGTTGTTGATCTTGAGACCGGCCTCGAAGGTCGCCCCGCACGCATTGACCGCACACTCCACCAGCGACCTCTGCAGACCTTCCAGCCAGGTGAGCGCCTCGGGGTATTCGGCGGTGAGCGGACGGAAGCCGAGCGTCTCAGCGGAGGAGTGAATGTGGTTGCTTGCGATGAGAATGTGGGTACCGGGGATGCCGGTTATACGCTCGATCTCGGCCTTCACCTCGCCGATGAAGCTCCGCCCCGGACCCAGGAGACCGCCCGCAAAGCCGAGAGTATCCGCGCTGATGATGATGACCCTTTCGCCCCGCGCCTTGATGTACGCCGCACGCGCAAACAGCGAATCGTGGATTCCCCTGATCGGTTGATGCCTTGGCCGCCAGCCCAGAAACGGCATTCCGATAGGCGGTGTAATATCAGTTTTCCAGTAGCCGACGGTATATGCGCTCCCGCTCTTATTCATACTCTTACTCATCCCGCCGTCTCACGGTGCAGCATCAGAGCAGGGCCGTGCTAAAATACCGCTCCGCGCGGTCGGGGAGCACCGTCGCCACATTGCCGTCAATCCGCGTTGCCAGTTCCCGCGCCGCCCAGATGTTCGCGCCGGCGGAGGTGCCGACCAGCAGGCCGAAGTCGTTCGCGAGCGAGCGCGCCGTGCGGATGGCGTCGTCGTCAGTGACTTCCACCACCTCGTCAATCATTGCCGGGTCAAGTATCGCCGGGATGAACCCGTCGCCGATGCCCTGTATCTGGTGCAGGCCTGGCTCATGACCCAGCAGCGCTGATACGTTCTTCGGTTCAACCGCGACTATTCGGGCCGACGGTTTGTGCTCCTTGAGGAACCGGCCAACGCCCTGAAGTGTCCCGCCGCTGCCGACGCCCGCCACGAAGCATGAGATGTCGCCGTTCATCTGCCGCCAAAGCTCAGCCGCGGTCTGTTCGTAGTGGACCCGCGGGTTGTCCGGGTTCTCGAACTGCTGAGGGACGAAGACCTTGGGGTCTGCCGCCGCCATTTCCTCCACTCGCTGAACCGCTCCGCCGATGCTCTCCTCGTCAGGCGTCAGAATCAGGTCGGCGCCCAGCGCGCGGATGATCTTCTTCCGCTCCTCGCTCATCCCCTCGGGCATGACAATGCGCACCTTGTAGCCCTTCATCCGCCCAACCAGCGCGATGCCGATGCCGGTGTTGCCGGAGGTCGGCTCCACGATGATGGAATCGGGTTTCAGCCGCCCGTCCCGTTCCGCGCCTTCCAGCATGGCAAGGGCGACCCGGTCCTTGATGCTGCCTCCGGGGTTCAGGAACTCGCACTTCGCGTATATGTTCTCGCCCTTCAGCCGAATGAGCGGTGTGTTGCCAATCAAGGTCAGAATGTTGTCAGTCAGCATGCGTTCTCTTCTCCCTGAAGTTTGGTCGGACACCGACATTATATGGCCGAGGAACAAGAATGTTCAAGTTTGTTTACTCAGGGGCGGTCATTTCGTTGACACTGCGGACTGCACAGAGGTAGAATCTCACCAGTATCATCGCTCTAAGTTTTCATGGAGGACGGAACAGTGACAGACAAGTTGAAATGGGGCATTCTCAGCACGGGCCGCATCGCAGGCATGTTCGCCAAAGGTCTCGCGGAATCGAAGACGGGCGAACTGCTAGCCGTCGGAAGCCGGTCGCAGGCATCCGCTGACAAGTTCGGCGAGGAGTTCGGCGTGCCGCGCCGATACGCCTGCTACGAAGACCTGCTGGCGGATAAGGACGTACAGGCCGTCTACATCGCCCCGCCGCATCCCCTGCACGCCGAGTGGGCGATCAAGTGCGCGGAGGCGGGCAAGCACATCCTCTGCGAGAAGCCCGTAACGCTCAACTACCCGCAGGCGATGGCTGTGATCGAGGCGGCCAGACAGCACGATGTCTTCTTCATGGAAGCGTTCATGTACCGCTGCCATCCGCAGACCGCGAAACTGCGCGAACTGCTCCGTGAGAAGGTCATCGGTGACGTCAAGATCATCCAGGCGACGTTCAGCTTCTACGCAGGCTGGAACCCGGAGGGACGGCTGTTCTCGAACGCGCTGGGCGGCGGCGGAATCCTGGACGTAGGGTGCTACGCCACTTCCATGGCCCGACTCGTGGCTGGTGAGGCAACCGGCAAACCGTACGCTGAGCCGATTGAAGTGAAGGCCGCCGGTCACATCGGCGAGACGGGCGTTGACGAGTACACCGTGGGCATTCTCAGATTCCCTGGGGATATCATCGCGCAGGTCGCCACCGGTGTTCGCCTGAGCCAGGAAAACGTGGTCCGCATCTTCGGCACAGAGGGCAGCATCTTCATACCGATTCCCTGGAATCCCGGCAGATTTGCGGCGGTGGGTAAGATCATCGTCAACAAGAACGGCAAGGAGCCCGAAGAGATTATCGTAGACGCCTACGCGAACAGCTTGTACGCTCTCGAAGCCGACGTTGTTGCCGCCAATATCGAGAACCGCCAGGCGCCTGAGATGTCGTGGGGCGACTCGCTCGGCAACATCCGCACGCTGGACCAGTGGCGGCAGGGCATCGGTCAGGCCTATGACGTGGAGAAACCCGGCGCGGACTTCCCGACCGTGGACGGCCGACCGCTGAGGGTTCGAGTAGACGCCGGCATGGAGTACGGCAGCATCGAAGGGTTGGACAAGCCGGTATCCAAACTGGTAATGGGCACGCCCGGCGGGAACGGACTGCCCTACTCGTCCGTCATGTTCGACGAGTACTTCCGATGCGGAGGCAACTGCTTCGACACGGCGTACATTTACGGCACCAGTGACGCTACCATCGGCCAGTGGGTCAAGAACCGCAACGTTCGCGAGCAGGTGGTTGTCCTCGCGAAGGGCGCGCACACCCCGAACTGCGATCCGGTCAATCTCTCCAAGCAGTTCCTGGAGACCCTGGAGCGTCTGCAGATGGACTATGTGGACATCTACATGATGCACAGAGACAACCCGGAAATCCCGGTCGGCGAGTTCATTGACGTGATGAACCAGCACAGCCGGGCGGGGCAGATGAAGGCGTTCGGCGTGTCGAACTGGTCGGTCGAGCGCATCAAGTCCGCCAATGCTTACGCTGCGTCGAAGAGCCTGAGGGGTATCTCGGCCGTCAGCAACAACTTCAGCCTGGCGCGGATGGTGGAAGCGCCGTGGGCGGGCTGCATAGCCTCATCGGATATCGAATCGAGGACCTGGTTCGAGAACTCGCGCATGCCCATCATGTCCTGGTCGAGTACGGCGAAAGGATTCTTCGTATACGGCGATGAGAACAACACCTCTGACAGCGGGTTGGTTTCGTGCTGGTACAGCGAGGACAACTTCCGCAGGCTGGCGCGCGCGAAGGAGCTGGCCGCAAAGAAGGGTGTGACGCCCGTGGTGATCGCGATGGCCTACGTGCTGTGCCAGTCGTTCCCGACGTTCGCGCTGTTCGGTCCGGCGACCCCCGAGGAGATGCACATCTCACTGAAGGCCCTAGACGTCACCCTGACCCCCGAAGAGGTCAAGTGGCTGAACCTCGAGTGATGAAAGGACGTAACGATGCCGCATATCGGAATCAACCAGGACACGTTTCATAGGGAAGAGGGCGGTTTCCCGTCTTTCGAGGACATGATCCGCGGTATCGCGGAACTGGGGCTCGACATGTTCGAGTTCTGCCCGGAGTATCTGGAGCAGACACCGGACGTGCTGACGCCCGAACGCCGGCGCAATGCATTGGCACTGGCTCAGTCCCTCGGTGTGAAGTTGCTCGTGCATGGATCTTTCATGTCCCTTAACATCTGCTTCATCAACGACCATACCAGGGCCGAAGCCGTCCGCCAGTTCAAACGCGAGATCGAGCTTGCCCACGACCTTGAGTGTGATACGATAACAATCCATCCGGGCACGCCGTCCGGGCACGCCAAATGGTATCCGAGGGACGTGTTCTGGAACATGATGCTCAGGTCGTACGAGGAACTGGTCACCTTCGCCCAGCCGCTTGGTGTCCGGATCTGCACCGAGAACATGATGCCCTGGTTCATGGGCAAGGAGGAGGACCTCGTCCGCTTCTTCGCCGACCTTGACTGCCCGAATCTGGGGCTGACCTTCGACTTCGGTCACCACAATCTGAACTACAACGACCGCCCACTGCCGGACCGGACGGTCATGATGAAGAGCATTCTCGGGAAGCTCAGGGAGAAGGTCTGGGTCCTGCACCTGCACGACAACAAGGGCGCCAAGGATGATCACCAGGGCCTGGGGTGGGGCGAGATCGACTACGCTTCGTCCATCGCCGAAGTGCTCAGGCTCGGGATCAACGCCTACTGGAGCATGGAACTGGCAGGCAGAGAGGCGACCTTCATGTCCAAGGCCAGGCTCGCCGAGCTGTTGCCGCAGGCATGACATTGGGGATTAGGAGCCGGCGACTCCCGAGGAGATGCACATCTCACTGAAGGTGGGGTGGATGAAACTGACGCCCGATGAGGTGAAGTGGCTGAATCTGGAAGTCTAGAGGTAGCGCCGGCAGTTTGCCGACTTCTCTGGGATCGCTAGCGACACATTAGAAAGCGGGGCAGGTGGATAAGTCCACCCGCCCCGCTTTTTGTTTTCTGATATTCCGACTTAGCAGCTAGTTTATAACGGCGATATCGGAGTTGCTCCTCGCATGAATCATCCGGACGATTTTTCCCTCAGCGTTCAGATCGCATGAGGATATTCCAGTCACCCTGACCATCCCCGTAGACGGGAACGTCAGCCCTGCCGCGAGTATCTTCACGCCGGAGTGGCCAGAGCCGTCAATCACCATCGCACCGTCATCTACATAGAAATACCCGTCGCCTGCATAGGTCACGTTGCCGAATGTAGTAACCAAGAGTCCGATGTTATTCAGAGCCATTGATTGCAGCCATTCATTGACAAACCCCTCATCTGGAGTCTTCACGGAATCCAAACTCCACACGCCGTCCTGATAGCCGAGTACACCACCACCGATGGACCGAGTGATCATCGCCAACGGGTCTATGTCCGCACCGGCGCTGCCCGGCTCAATAACCTTGCAGTGCCGCAAAGCGCGCTCACCATCCAACAGCCCGAGCTTACCGAAGATCGGTATCTTCTGGCCAACTGTCGAGGTGGTTGTGGCATCCACACAGATACCGGACAGCCTATCTGCTTCCTCGACGTAGAATCGGTTGGCAAACTTCGCGGTGATGGTTCGCGCAGGCAGATAGACTGCCTTCTCATTATCATAGCTCTTCGCTGCGGCTATTCCGGCAACCGGAGTGGCCACCGTTACACCGTCCATAGAGCTTACGGGGTCCGAAGTCAGGCCTGCATTGTTTACAGCGCGGACGCTGATGTAGTAGGTTCCGTCAACCACCAACGACAGACCACTGATGGTTGTGGACGTGGATGTACCAACGCCCGTCCAACCCCTGATCTCGGATCCGGTAGGCGTGTCGCCGAGCGCGTATTCGTAGCGTAGGATACCGCTCTGCGGATCGGAGCCGGTCCACGATGCCTGCAGGCTTGTGGTGGAGAGTGTGTACATCTCGTCGGTCAGTGTTCCCATCATCGGGGCGGTGGTATCTACCATCACGCCGCTTGCGGTCATAGGCGCTGATGTCAGGTTCG
Source organism: Armatimonadota bacterium (assembly GCA_025358205.1). Classification (GTDB taxonomy): domain Bacteria; phylum Armatimonadota; class UBA5829; order DTJY01; family DTJY01; genus JANYKG01. Next base: position 19,492 of record JANYKG010000069.1, on the reverse strand, counting down.
CGCCGTTCACCGCACGCGCGCTGATGTAGTAGGTGGTACCGGAAGTTAGCGACAGACCCGTGATATCGGCAGAAGTCGCTACGCCGGCGCTAGTCCAGCCCTTGGTCTCTGTTCCGCCAGCGGTGGTGCCGACCGCGTATTCGTAGCGCTGAATGCCCGTCTCCGGGTCCGTTGCGCTCCACGTTCCGTTCAATGTGGTCGTGGAGGTTGTATACGGACCGTTGCCGGTGACGCTGGACATTACCGGAGCGGTGGTATCCGTCAATGACTTGAGCACAAACTTCGCGGCGTCTGCGCTGACCAGCTTTGTGTCGGCGCTGAGCGTGGTCAATTCAAGATACCCTGCTGTCCCGGCGAGGAACGGCAGATCCTGCCCGACCAGGAACCAACCGCTTGCGCTTGAACTACCGTACTGATTCTGTATGCTGGTACGAATTCCGCCATTGTAATGCACAACGAACGGCGCGGCGGTGTTGCGGTTTGTTCCGACCTGGTAGAAGGCATACACATCGTATGTGCCTGTCGCAGGAAGACTGGGCGTCCAACGGCACTTGCGTGTAATGGAAGACTCGGTAGTCGTGCCGTCACCCGCAAAATACACGTAGTTGCTACCGATTCTCGGAACACCCGCGTAGGAGCCGGACGTCCATCCACCGCTGTTTCCGGTATTGGTCCACCCAGGATCGGTGTTGTCAACAATGGTTTCATTCGCAACGGCTATAGTAGTAAAGGTCAGGTCGGTGGTCTGAGCAGTGCCGTATGCGTTTGCCGAAACGCACTGGTAGTGATAGGTTGTTGTCGGACTCAGATTCGTCAACGTCACGCTGTGCGACGTCGTGCTGGTGTTCGTGTCAGTCGTGGCGTTCCCATAGCTCGCAGTGGTTCCGTAATTGACGGTTCCATTAGTCGGTGAACTGGTAGTCCACGTGATGACCACCGAGGTTGCCGTGATATTATTAGCCGACGGAGACGTAATCGTCGGCGGTCCGAACGTTGAGAACGTGAAGTCTATCGAAGTCCGAGTACCATTCGCGTTCCCGGAGAGTACTCGGTAGTGATACAGAGTGTTGGCAGACAACCCTGAAATTGTCACTGAATGCGATGTGACCTGAGCGCTGTCCAACGCTGAACTGCTGCCGTAACTTGTAGTAGTACCATACCCAACCTGTGACGATGACGCCTGGTCTGTAGTCCACGTGATGGTGGCCGCGTTGTTGGTTATGCCGGTCGCCGTTACGTTCGATATGGCCGGCGGTCCCACTGTGGTGAATGTGTAATCACCCGAAGTGGTTGAGCCGTTCGTGTTTGCTGAGGTGACTCGATAGTGATAAGTGATTCCCGGTGTCAGTCCGGTGATCCCCTGTGAGTGAGAAGTTACCAGACCAGGGTTAAGATTGGTGGAACTGCCGTAGCTTGTGGTTGTTCCATACTCCACCCACGACGAAGATGCCTGGTCCGTAGTCCAGGTGACGGTGGCTGCATTGGTCGTCACTCCTGAAGACGAAACGGCCGTGATAGTCGGCGCCGGAGTGCCGCTCCCCATCACGAAATCGTTGACATACATATTGCCGGTAACAGAGCCAATGCCCACGTTCACATTCCTCTGCTGATTTGGGTATCCGCTCTTCGCGGCGGTGACCACGTATGAACCCGGAGTCAGGTCAATAAACGCATAGAAACCGGTGCCGTCGGTCAGCATGCTTCGCGTTTCAGGGCCGGTGATTGATACCGTGGCGCCATCAGCCCACGCACCTGTGGGCCGCGGGGTTCCGATGGTGACTGTGCCGCTGATGTGTCCCTTGGTGGGAGCGGTCTTCCACGGCATAGCAGGCAGATTAGCAGTCGTGGGAGTTACCTGCGCAAGAAGCGAAGGGGCAAAACCGGCCCATGTGCCGCTGACGTAAGGCACACGGTATGAATACCCGCTGAATCCCTGAGCGTAGTTGCCGGATGGTGAAGCGGTGCGAGTCTGCTGAATCTCAAGGATCGCGTTCGACAGAGAGTTCAGGTAGATCCCCGGACCGATAATCATATGCCTGTTCCCATGGCGGTCCTTTTCATAGTTGATCCACTTCGTCCAGTCAGTCGGCAGTGAAGCATAGTTGTAGTAGGTCATGGGAACGGCTACGTCAACAATCCCTTCCTGCATCCACGAATCCCAGTCTGCATAAACATCATAGTAAGGGCGTGTTGCCTGGAATCCGGCACGCGTAGAGGTGGTAGGAGCTGGATTCCAAGTGACAAACGAGCCTGATACCTTTACGTTCGGCTTGCTGGCCTGCACTTTGGCGTATACTTTGCGTACTGTAGCGGAAACCTGATCTCTCCGCCACTGCTTGAATTGCTCGTTGGTCGCAGCCGGTTGTCCGGTTAAGCCGTAACGCGCATTATACCGAGCTATGCTGGTGGGGTTATAACCCTGATTGTTCGCTGTGAAGCGGATATAGTCGTAATGAACACCGTCTATGTCGAAATTGTTCACCACATCCATGAAAACATTGACGGTGTACTCCTCCGCGAGAGGATGGCCCGGGTCGAACGCCTTATCGGAAACCTCAGCGCCGGTGTCATCCCTCGACGGCCAGTAGTTGTCTAGAGTAGTGAGGCTGCCGGTTGGGGCGCTGCTGTGAGCAGCGTATACTGCCCCCCCGGACGTGCGGTACGTAACCATCCATGCGTGTACTTCGACTCGCTGCTTGCCGCCGGTTGTGTCGTGCGCCGCGTTGATGACCGCCTGCAAAGAGTTGAACTGCGCAGGGCTGAGGCCTGACATGTACGGCTCACCCATTGACGACGGGTAGTTGGCATCGCAGTTCCGCCGCACCTGAACGATTACCATATTGCAGTTGGCGTCCCGAATCTGGCCCTTTTGACTAGTGCCGGCGGTACCCAGCAGGTTGTTCACCTCTGTTTGGCTTAGTACGCCCGTGCCCCATGCATCAATCCAGAATGCACGGTATTCATCGGCGGCTGCAAAGCATATTGCGGATGAAGCAATGATTGCTGCCAGAATCAGTATCGGCAAGACGAGTCTACGCATTGATCTCTCCTCCGGCGATTGTACAGCGGGGTGTCGGGGCTTCACTGGCCTGACATTTACCGTTGCAGTGAGTATTGCGACATTACCACTTATTACTAGTATAGCCCGGAGGAGGCTGATACGCAAGGGAAAATCGGATAAACTAGTACAAATACCTGTTACGCGGCGCTTGCTCGAAAGGTTTGACTACCTAGACTCCGACCAGCGAGAGGACATGCACCGCCCACTTCGGGTCATACTCCCGAGTCGCCTCGATACCGAGCATCTCGACGATAACGACTTCAAGCACCAGGTAGACGTTCGCCGCGATGCGCGGACAGCCTATCATCACATGCTCATGGTTGCCAATCCCCGCATGCATGTGAAGCGTCGGCTTTCCGTCCGCCGGGAAAATTGTGCCGAAGCCGACCAGTTCCCTGGCGTCGTTGAAATCGGTGACGACGGGGACCACTTCGGTGTTCGGGTCCTCAGGCCCGGTGACCACCTTGCCGCTCCGTATGCCGCCGACCGCCATCACGAACCCGGACTTGATCCCTTCCTTGCTCGCAATCTCCAGTATCGAATCGTAGATCGCGTCTCCGTCATCCAGTTTGGCGACGAAAACCCGACCGAGTGTGCCTTGTGTGTATTTCATTTGCTTCCCCTCGTGTATCTTACTCGTACTCGTACTCGAAAGCCTCTGCATCTAGGTCTACCCCCATGATGATAACGCAATCTCCAGCATGAAGCAACCATCCGGGAAGGTGATATGCACCAGAGGGGCGAAACGGTTAGCGGAGGTTTCCAATGAACTGCACGTTTCAGAGCGCCGACTGGGATACATACCGCATGGATATCCACAACCCGTTTGTGGAGCTTGAGCCGCCGGGCGAGGAGATCAGCGCCGTGGATGCCGCGCTGAAGGCCCTGAACCTGGCCGGCATCATTCCGCATACCATGTACGACCAGGGCAGATTCCTGCTCTTCCGCAATGCCGTGAAGGAGCTGTTCGAGATACCCTGGACCGCTATCACGCCGCGTATGCAGAGGCTGATCTGGGCGATCAATGCGATCACTCAGCCGCAGAACATGATCGCCGCCGGGGTCTACTGCGGGAACACGTTCATCTCGAACGCGGGTGCGGCGGTCGGGCCGGGGGCGGTCTACACAGCGAAGAACCTGATCGGAATTGAGATCAAGCCGGAGGAAGCGGAGCGCGCGGAACGGAACGTGCGCAAGATTGACCCCACCGGAGTCGCGCGAATCGTCGCGGCTGATGCAGTGGAGTTCGCGCGTGATTTCCCTGAGCCGATCAACCTGCTCTACCTAGACGCAGACGGCGCGGGCGGACGCGGGAAGGGCGTCTACCTGGACATAACGGAAGCATGCCTCGACCGCCTCCCGCATGGAACCGTGGTCCTCGCGCATAACAGCGTGAACTGCGCCGAGCGCTTGGCGTACTACCTGGAGTTCGTCCGCGACGAGGCCAACTTCCGCGCGAGCGTGAACGTCATCTTTGACGGCGAAGGCTTAGAAGTATCGGTGAGATAGCGCGCATTCAGACTACGACGCGTTGCTCATCGCCTTGAGGATGTCGTTCCGGCTGACCACGCCGACCAGCTTGCCGTCTTCCACGATAGGTATTCGGTTAATGCCCTTGTGGACCATGATCTCGGCGAGTTCCTCAACATATGCGTCTGGGCCGGCGGTGATCACCTTCTTGGTCATGACGTCCTTGACCATGAGTGAAAACCCCTCGTGGTAGGACTTCTCCAAGAGTTCTTCGGGAATGATGTAGAGGCCGTAGAGCGCCATCCGGGGGATTGCCGCCTTGCGCTTATCCTCGCTCATCAGGTCGGCTTCGGTGATAATCCCGACCAGTACCCCGGCGTCGTTTACTACCGGCAGGCCGCTGATCTTGTGCCAGACCATCTGCTCAGCCGCCTCGCGAAGAGTGGCATCCTCGGTGAGAGTCTTCACCTTTTTCGTCATGATGTCAACTGCTTTGGTATTAAGCATGGCGTTCCTCCGTAGATAGTTTGTATTTCTCGCCTACATCTTATCATACCCGGGGTATTTGGTTGAAAAGCGAAAGTACGGCGAAGTTGGGAGCGCACGTGTCCTCACGTGATTCTTTCCGGAGGGGGATGCGGGTGGGGACACCCGCGCTCCCACTTCACACCGAGAAATCATACTCCCCTGCTCCGACCGCAAAGACCGATCTGCCGTCGGACAACCCCACGAACTTCACGCCCTCTGACTTCGCGGCAGGGCGACCGCTCTCCGTGACGGCTGATGAATCGGTCGTCGGCAAATGCACTTCCGCCGTCATGTTGGCCGGGATTATGCACTTCAGGCGATAGGTCTGGGCATCCCTCGTTATCGTTATACCCACTTTTCCTCGAATGGTCGGCATTTCGGCGCTAACTTCTTTGAGCGATCCTACCTGCGGCCTGAGGCGCACCACGCGGAACCCCGGCTCAATCGGCTCCACACCGACCAACAGGCGAGGAATGATATTCGCGGGCGCGGCTCCCCATGCGTGGTTCCAATCCAGGTTCGGCTTGTACTTGGCGTCCCAAGCCTCAAGGGAGACCGTAGTGCCGATGTTGTATATCATGTGAGGCCAGCTTCGGTCGCTGCTGTTCGTCATCAGGTCGAGCGCGGCGTCACCCTCTCCGACCCCGTACAGCGCCTCCAAGAGGAACTGCGCGCCGTAGACGCTGCACGCCATCCCGCGGCTCTTGATGAACTTCACGACCGAAAGCTTCCGCTCATCATCTACCAACCCGAAGGCCAGCGCGAACATGTTTGCGTGAAGCGAGGCATGGTCGGTCTCCTCACCGTCTCGGTACACACCCTTTGCGGAGTCGAAGAGCTTCTCGTTGAAGGCAACACGCACCCGCTCGGCTTGTTCGCCATACTTGGCGGCGTCATCCCTACGCCCTACTACCTCTGCGATGCTCTTCATCAGCATCAGCGCGCGGTAGTGGAACGCGTTGACGACCGTGTTCACCTCGGCGAAATCGTAGCCGTCGGTCTCCGATCCGTGCGGCCAGTCCACAACATCACGCAGTTCCTTGCCTTTGAAGTGTACGGAATCCAGAACAGCCTGCGTCATCAACCCGGTGCGGGTGCTGATCAGGCCGTCCTCACGGGCAAGCGATGGCAGGCTCTTCGCGGCCAGGTCGTCGTATCGGCGGTGGAGAGAATCAGCGTTACCCGTGTACATGTAGTCTTCCCAGGCGATCAGCACCGAGAACAGAATCCACTCCGTCGGCCAGGTGGGGTGGTCAATCAGGTGCTCGTGGCTGTACCGCGCCATGGCATACTCGCGGTCCACGCAGTAGTGCCCGAGTTGGTTGATGAACGCATCGGCCTCGTAGGGCAGCCTCTCGCGCTGGCCGTCCACGTAGATGCCCAGGAAACTCGTCGCCTTGATCGAGTACTTGCACAACTCCCACACATCGTTGAGCGTGTCGTCAGAGCTGACGAACGACGAGGCACAGTCGTCGAACTTGTAGAACACCGCCAACTGGACCAAGTCCTCGTCGCGGATCTCGCTCGGACTTCCGATGATCTCGCAGTACCTGAACGGCACGACCTCGCCGATGTGCTCCGGCATGCGAATCCCATAGTTGGAGGTGGGGAAGACGACCTTGTAGGTATGTGTCCCCTTCTTCAGCGTCAGGCGCACGCTCCGGTAGACGACCGAACCGCCGGGGTTGGTCTCAACCGTATCATCCGCACCGCGCTTTTCGCCCAGACGGATTTCAACCTCGACGCCATCCATCTTGCTCGTGATAGGCACGGTGATAGTGCCGAACGCCGCGCGTCCGAAGTCTGCGAGATAGTGCCCTGGCTTCTTGCAGATCAGCACAACCGGCGGAAACGGGTGTACTTCAAGAGGATGACGGTTCGCGCGAACCCGGTTAGTCGAGTCGCCGGGCGTCACGTCCACCCACTGCTCCGAGTAGAACGGCTCACCGGCGGGCGCTTCTCCTGTGTTGATCTGCTGCGGCGCGCTCCACGGGCTGGATTTGTCCTGTCCATCCCAAGTTCGCACCGACCACCAGCACACTGAGTTCACGGGTAATGGCTTTCCATCGTAACGCACGTTGACCGACTCATCCGACGCGACCTTGCCTGAGTCCCATAGGTCCGGCGCATTCTTAAGTTTATCTTCGCTCGACGCCACCATGATCTGGTACGCGCTCTGAACTGCGCCGCGCCTGCAGTCATTCACAATCCACCCGAACGTCGGGCGCGGGTTGGTGATAACGGTGGTCTGGGGGTGACTGAGAAGTTCGCATATCAACCCCGTCGGGGCCGCAGGTTCCACACGTGTATTGTCCAGCATAAGAGCCTCCTAGTTGCTCTACCTGTAGCCGCAGGCTTCAGCCTGCGTAACGGAACGCACCCATAAAGGGTGCGGCTACCACAGATCATAACGAACCGACCCAGGCGTCCCATATCCTATGCAAAAAACGCGCAGGACTGCCTGTTACCTGAGTATAACAAGTTAAGCAGACCAAACTCAACACGAGGTAGAGGAAAAAATGGACAAAGTACGACTTGGCATTATCGGCGTTGGCGGAATGGGCGGGCATCATGCTCGATATTTGAAGGCCGGCGAGATCAAGCGCTGAGAACGAGCCACGACATCACGTACCCGGACGCGGACGCGGGCAAGAAGGTGTATTACGCGCTGCGCTGGGTGACGTCCAGGGGCGAGAAAGGCGACTGGAGCGTGACCAAGCCGAAGACGATCGCAGCATAGCAGTAGGTCAGCTGGTCAGTAGATCAGTTAGTCAGAAGGGCCTGGGAGGAATCCCGGGCTCTTTGTTCTTTGGGAACCCTCAACACGGAGGCACGGCGAGGAGGCACTCGGGGATGGGAGACGCGGAGAGGACGGAACCGCCTTCTCACTCCTCAGTCCCCTAGCCGTCTGCGCAATGTCGTCTGCATAGCCGATCGCCAGTATCTTCTGCGCGCGCCCCAGCCACACAAACACGCCTGTATCGCCTATCGTCGTCTTGTCGGAACCCGGGCCCTCGAGTTGAGACTGAATCCATTCGTCGACCCTCGCTCGGTCATAGTCCGGGATTGCCAGCGGTGCATTCGCCGCCTCCTTGAACAGGTCGCGGGCGGCCTTGTCGAGCGTCTTCTCATCCATCCCACGAGCGACGATCACAACACGCTCCATTGTCGGGCCGTACTTGCCTATCTCCACGCGGATATCGCATACAATATCCAACCCCGACCTCGCATCATGGTTATCGCCCTTTGTGCCGATCACGTCACCGGACCAATCCTTAATGTCGCGGAAGCTCATGTGCCACTTGTTCTCCATCTCGGCCTTGAAGGTGCGCTCCCATGAGGCCCAATACTTATCCGTTCGGTACATGCCGATCTCGTTGTAGGCAGTAGGGACCGCCCATATTGCGAATACCACCAGGATCACCTTGACGACCGTCATCATCTTCTTCCTTGAGAGCTTGCCCACACTGCGCCTCCGCTTATTTGGATTCTGCCATACTATCGCACAAGTCGCCGACTTGTGTCCACCCTGGAGGATTAACGATACTCTCGGATGAATAGTAACGCAGATATCATCAGTTCATTCGGGAGGGTGTTTCATGGACAAAGTACGACTTGGCATTATCGGCGTTGGCGGAATGGGCGGGCATCATGCTCGATATTTGAAGGCCGGCGAGATCAAGCGCTGCGAACTGGCGGCGGTCTGCGATGTAGACGAGAGCAAGCTCGCGCATTGGGATGGCATCCCGCACTTCACAGACAGCGCGAAGATGCTCCGCTCCGGCCTGATGGACGCGGTTATCATCGCCACCCCGCACTACGACCACACCACCATCGGCATTGACGCTTTCTCGCAGGGAATCCACGTGCTCACGGAGAAGCCGATCTCCGTCCACAAGGCCGACTGCCAGCGCATGATAGACGCGCACAAGGGTACTGACCTCGTCTTCGGTGCGATGTTCCAGTGCCGCACCGACCCAATCAACATCAAGATCAAGAAGCTGCTGGACGCAGGTGTTGTGGGCGAGATCAACCGCATCAACTGGATCATCACCGACTGGTTCCGCACTGAGGCCTACTATGCCAGCGGCGGATGGCGAGCCACATGGAGCGGCGAGGGCGGCGGAGTGCTGCTCAACCAGTGCCCGCATAACCTCGACCTGATGCAGTGGTTCTTCGGGATGCCGACGAAGGTCAGGGCGTTCTGCAAGTTCGGCGCAAAGCACGACATCGAGGTGGAAGACCAGGTCACCGCGTACCTGGAGTATGAAAACGGCGCGACCGGCACATTCATCACCACCACCGGCGAGGCGCCCGGCACGAACCGCCTGGAGATAGCAGGCGAGCAGGGCAAGCTTGTGGCTGAGGGCGGCAAGATCACCTTCATCCGAAACGAGATCCAGATGACCGAGTTCTCACGCACTACCGACAAGGGATTCGCGATGCCCGACCGCTGGAACTGCGAGATTCCGTTCGGCGGACCGCCCTGCAAGCATCAGAACATCACTCAGGCCTTCGTGAATGCGGTTCTCGACGGCACCCCGCTGATAGCAGAGGCAGCGGACGGGATACGGTCGGTGGAGCTGGCGAACTGCATGCTCTACTCGACATGGACGGACACCACGGTCGAGCTTCCGCTGGACGCGGTGGGGTACGAAACCGCCCTGAAAGAGCGGATTGCGACATCCAGATTCCAGAAGACTACCGCCCAGAATCGCGATGAGGATATCACTACTTCGTTCAAGTAGGTAACAGGAGACAAAATTGGCTGTCACAATAACAGCAAATCTCTGTCCGCAGAACCACAAATGCCCGGCGGTGTTGGTATGCCCCGTCGAAGCGCTGTCTCAGGAGGGTCTGCTGGCGCCGGAGGTGGATGCCGACCTGTGTACCGACTGCGGTGAGTGCGCCAAGACGTGCCCCACCGGCGCACTGGGTATTGAGCAGAAGCTGTGATCACCGCCGGGAGGTAGCGCAGGTGAAACTGAAAGAGATAGTACGGTATATTCGCGAGCAGATGTCGGATAGCCCACTTTCCGTCGCAGCTACCTCGCTGTCGCCGTTCTTCGACAAATACGGCATCAAGCTTACTCCAGTACCGGGAGACGTCGTGTTCTGCGATTCAGAGCACGTCCGCATAAGTATCAGCCATGAGCGAATGTCAAGCATCATTCACATCTCCATCGTGCCTGCGTACTACGCTGATGCTGAATCGCCGGTGTGGGACGGGGTGAAGAATCCCATTTGGGGCAATAAGTCCTTAGGTGAGATACTGTATGTTCTGGACCCGGAGTTGCCTTTTCAGGAGGGCCGCATAGGCAACGTTATGAAGACCCGCGAGGAGATTATGCGGCAGCTTGACCTGCTGGAGCAGTACTGTCGCCCGATGCTTTTGGGAGACTTCTCAGTGTGGCCAAAGATTGTAGAGCATTTCGAAATCTTTGGTGGGCCACGTGATGGTGAGACCCTCGATATGTGGGCATCACGGATGAGACAAATACTATCTGGAGCACTGAAACGGCAACAGCATTGGTTGGTATTCGGTGTATGTTTTCACCTGCAACGGTTTGACGTAGAATTGAGTCGCGAGGAAAAGGCCGCATGGCGTGAAGCAGATAGACATATCTAGCAAAGTCGGCGCACACCGGATGTCCTCTTCGGCAGTTGCCACACGCGTGTCCCTTTGGTATACTCATCACGGCTTCAGCAGTCCATGAGGATGCATCTGTCGAGGAGGATACCGGCATGTTGGGTAAAGCAATCCGCACGTTCATCGCTACACTGGCGCTCGCCTTCCCCGCGTTTGCGGGGCCCTTCGTTCCGCCGGTGTTCGCCGTCAGTGAGTTGATGCCTAATCTGTCCGTGGAATCCATACCGTATGGCCTCACGCCTATCCTCCTGGACACGACCCCCGAGGGTGACAGGGTTCCTACTCAGCCGACGAACGTCTGGATGGCTTACGATAACACGAACCTCTACCTCTACTTCAAATGCTGGGAAGCCGACATGTCCAAACTTCGGGCAACCCCGGCGGAACGGGATTCGCGCATCTACACCGACGATTCGGTCGAGATCTTCCTGGACACGAAGCACGATCGCAAGACCTACTACCACATCGTCGTGAACGCCGCGGGGGCCATGTATGACGAGATGAACAAGGTCAATACCCCGAAATCCTGGGACGGCGATTGGTCGGTCCAAACCGATGAGGCGGACGACGGATGGAGCGCCACTGTCACCATTCCATTCAAGAGCCTCGGGATAACCAAGCCGACGGACGGCACGGTCTGGGGCATGAACTTCGCGAGGCATGAGACGCGGCTTGTGGAGACAAGTAGTTGGACGGAAATCGGCCCCGGTTTCCACTCGCCCGAGCGGTTCGGCGAGATCGTTTTCGGCGGAAGGAAGTCTGCGGTGGCGGCGGTGGAGCGGACGCCTATTGCGTCGCCGGGCAAGCACACGTTCACACTGCAGATGGTCACCGGCACAGCGGAAGTAAACACCCAGACCAGCGTCCAGCTTGACGGCAAACCAGTGTCGCAGTTCCGGTCGAACGCGGGGGCCGAGGAGGAGATGCGCCAGGAGTTCCATGTGGACTTGCGGGACGAGGGCAGGCACATGGTCACTGTGACGGTGAAGGATGAGAAGACCGGCAAGCCCATTCTCCGGTCATACGCACTCGCCAACATCCCCGAGCACAAGGCCACGCTGATGAGATACCGCAGGGCGCTGACTGCGCTTGCCCCGAAGACCCCGTCGGCTGCCGGTGAACGCTCATCGCTGCTGAAGTCGCTGACGGAGGCGGAAGCGTTCGCCGGCAGGGCAACCGGCAGTAACGAGGCATGGGCGCAACTCGGAGTCAGGCTGGCCACGCTCGAACCCGTGCTGAACCACGCGCAGTACGCGTGCTCCGATACAACCGGGTGCGGGTACGCGGTCGGCTTCGAGACCCCGCTTAGAAAGATAATGCGTGACAGGTTCTTCGAAGGAACGCTCGGCGGACAGGCCAGGATAAGCGCCGCGAAGAACGACTACGAGGCCGCACAGGTTGCTGTGATGGCGTACGACCGAGATCTCACCGGCGTCTCCGTCAGTGTATCGGACCTGAAAAGCGCAAACGGCATCATTCCCTCAGGCAGTCTGACCTTGAATCTCGTGGACTACGTGAAGACCCGCAAGCCTGTCTACCCGGTGGACTACGTTGGCTGGTGGCCGGACCCGCTCATGGATATCCGTCCGTTCGATCTCGTGAAGGGCGGCATCCAGCCGGTCTGGATCACGGTTCATCCCACCGAGCAGACACCGGCGGGGCTGTACAAGGGAACGGTAACCATCACTCCTGCAAACGCGCCGAAGACCACGATGCCAATCGAGGTCAGGGTGTGGAACTTCGCGCTGTCGAAGGAGAATCACCTCAAGACCGCCTTCACCTTCAGCGAGGCAGATATGCGCAACTGGTACGGCGAACTGACCCAGGAAATGCGCCTGAACGCCTATCAGTTCCTGCTCGACCACCGCATCAGCCCGATGAGTCTGTACTCCAATGTGCCGGTGCCGACGAAGGAAAACCTGCAGTTCTGCGTTGATCGCGGGCTGACCGGCTTCAACCTCTCCTACATCCGCAAGGAGACCGACAAGACCAAGCTGACCGATCTCATCAACGAATACCGCGCATTCCTGAAGCCGAAGGGTCTCTGGAACCTGGCGTATGTCTACGGCTTCGATGAGATCAAGCAGCCCAACTACGCTGACTTGATAGACATGTTCGGCTTCGTGAAGCAGCAGTTCCCCGATCTGCCCACCATGTGTACGGTCGTGCCGAACGACACGCTGGACAAGTATGTGGACATCTGGGTTCCGCTGACCAAAGGCTGGCGCGCAGACGTTGCCGAGAAGTTCACCAAACGCGGCGACGAGGTGTGGTGGTACGTCTGCTGCACGCCGCTGCATCCCTATGCGAACTACTTCATTGACTACCCGGCGATTGACCCGCGAATTCTCTCGTGGATGAACTGGAAATACCACGTGCCGGGAATGCTCTACTATCAGATCACAAACTGGAGCAGCAACCGCCTGGTGGAGAACCTGCCGACGAGCAGGCTGCCGCACGATGACCCCGCTGCGGTGGCGGCTATCAAGGCTGGCAAGCGCTGGCCGGAAGTACCGTGGAACACCTGGACATTCGGGCAGTTCAACGGCGACGGGCACCTGGTCTACCCCGGCCCGAACGGCAGGCTCCTCAGCTCAATCAGGTTTGAGTGCATCCGCGACGGCATCGAGGACTACGAGATGTTCTACCTGCTCGGCGATGTGGTGAAGAAGGCGGAGAACAACCCGAAAGCGGACAAAGCGCTGCTCGCGAAGGCGAAGAAGCTCCTCTCGGTGGGCGACGGGGTCGTGAAATCACTCACCGAGTATACGCAGAACCCGGACGCGCTGCTGAAATACCGGCAGGACGTGGCCGAAACAATTGAAAAAATTCAGGGGTCGGCTGGGCGCTAGGGGGTAGAAGGCCCAAACCCGACCCCTGTGTCAGTTCACTTGCCCCGACTGGCCTTTTTGCCCTTCTTGCTCGAGGCCTTCTTCTTGGGACTCGGAGAAGAGCTGTTCAGCTCCGCATTGATGATGGAGCCGCCCTTCTTTCCGCTTACTCCAGCGCGTTTCTGTTTCACCATCTCGTCCTCCTATGGGCATCGGTGACGAGCTTATACCCAAAGCAAACACAGGATAAACAAGAGGCTAGAGGCTCGACAGGATTCGCAGGATTTCGGCGGTACTCCACGCCTGCGCTATGCATCCCGCAGGGCGATGAGGGGCGTCTCCGTCCAGGATTTCGCTGATATTTCCCAGACCAGCCTCAAGCAGATGCGCGCGGAACGGAGCTATCATCTCCGCGATGCGGTCCGTGTCTCCATAAGCCCTGAGGTGGGCGTCGGCAAACTGCCCCAGCAGCCACGGCCAGACCGTCCCCTGGTGGTAGATCGTGTCGCGTTTCGCCGGGCCGCCTCTATACTCGCCTGCGTAGGCCGGGGCCGCGGGCGAGAGCGTGCGCAGACCGTAAGGCGTGAGAAGCTCTCGCTCCACCACGTCCACCACGGACTTCCACAGGCTGGAATCGAGGACGGTGTGAGCCAGGGAGAGCGCCATGATCTGGTTGGGACGAATAGACGGATCGTTGCCGGTGGGGCCGTCAACCACGTCGTACAGGCAGTCGGAGGCATCGTTCCAGAACTTGAGGTTGAAACTGATCTTACATCGTTCGGCGGCAAATTTGAAAAGGTGATCGTCCACGCCCACTGCGTCAGCCCACTCCGCCATGAGACTGAGCGCGTTGTACCACAGCGCGTTGATCTCGACCGGCTTACCTATGCGCGGCGTACTCGGACAACCGTTCACGCAGGCGTCCATCCATGTGAGCTGGCTACCCTCGCGTCCGGCGTGCAGCAGACCGTCATCCGGGTCCACGTGTATGCCGTACCTGACGCCCCTGATGTGCCGATCAATCATCCCGACCAGCGTAGGGAAAAGCTGTGGAATGATCTCATCATCGCCACTCGCATTCACGTACGCGTGCAGAGCCTGGAAGAACCAGAGCGTGGCATCGGCTGTGTTGAACTCCACGGAGCCGTCGTCCTTGAATCTGTTGGGGATCATGCCGCCGTCCGCGCACTCGGCGTACCTGAGCAAAATCTCCCTCGCCTCGTCAAACCGCCCGGTGGAAAGCAGCAGGCCCGGCAGGCTGATCATGGTATCCCTGCCCCAGTCCGTGAACCAGTGATAGCCGGCGAGAATGGACGACTGGTGGGCGTCGCCGGATGGTTGGCGTACAACAAACTGGTCTGCCGAGAGAAGAAGCGCCTTGCGGAGATCATCTGTTTCGCCCGAGACAAGCGCCTTCCGCCGTGACATCTCGCGCACCCATGCCGACTCCCAGTCATCGTCCGGCTGCTCGCGCTCACAGGTGGCGACGAAGACCGCCGACTCACCGACCGAAAGGCTCAGCACGAACACGCCCGGCGCGTACAAATCCTCCGTGCAGTCAAACCCGCGCTCCTGCTCCTCGCGGTGATAGAAGTTCATGTACCAGTCCGGCATGGCGTGAAACGACGCGAACGGCATGTGCATCTTCAGATGATACGCTGTCCGGCTCGACTCTACGTTGATCGTATCCGCGCCGTGCTGATCGGTCAGAAAGTCGTCCTGCGCGGCCCGGATGTCGTCGTGATGGTAGCCTCGGAAAGCGCAGAACGGACGAATCATCAGCTTCACGTCTTCCGGCGACGAATCCAGCCGATAAAGGACGTACACCGTGTTCTTGCCGCGCTCCATCCAAACCCATTTCGTCAACTTCACGTCGCCAACCTGATACTTCCATGTGGGGATGCCGAGATCGAGGCGGAATGATCGCAGGTGATGGTATCCGTCCGGGTGAATTACGCCGCCCACGTACTCGTTTGAGCCGAGCGGATGGCTCCCCCGATCAATAAGCAGTTCTTCGTCTACTTTGGAGAGCACGACCTGGCGTTCGAGCGGTGGTTGAAAAGCGGCAGTGAGTAACCCGTGGTAGCGGCGGGTGTTGGCGCCGATGATGGTGGACGACGCATAGCCGCCCGTGCCGTTGGTGACCAGCCACTCTCTGCTCAGCGCCTGTTCGGTGTTGTGTAGCATGCTCTGTGAAATGCGGATCAAGTGCCACTCTCCTCAATCAGCATTATCGGCTGACGAGGGCGACACATTCAGGGAAAGGTGTTAGGTGATTGGTGTTAGGCGATATCAGGTTTGCCGGTCTCTTGTTCGAGGTTGGAAGTTCGGCGTTGGGAGTTCGATGTTCGTCTCCCGCCCTACCACCTACCACCAAACACCTAACACCTATGAAATCATCGCCACCGAGGCGGCTTGATCTTGCCCTGGAAGACGTTCACCCACGCGGACGTGCCTTCGAGGGTCCAGTCCACGCACGGCTGAATCTCCTCCATCAGGTGCATGCGCCCGGACTTCTTAGCGCGGTTGTAGATCTTGTTCCACACGCAGGCTTTTTCCGGGTGGACTTCGCACTTCCCGCCGGGACGAGTGCCGCCGCAGGGGCCGTTTCGGAGCTGCTTCGGGCAGTTCATGGGACAAGTGAGCGCAGTGTAACTGAGCACGCACTGGCCGCACTCATGGCAGCCGAACACCGGCTTCTTGAATATCTTTTCCGACCACAGGATGGGGTAGTATATTAACGGATTGTTCAGCCACTCTCTTGCCATGCTCTTAGAATCCTTTCGCGGGTACAAAACGCTTGGACGCACGCATATTCTAGTGCTTGTGCAACGATGTTGTCAACGGCTATGCACCGACGGACTGCCTCAGCGCGAGGATGTTCTCCTCCGGGCTGTCGGTTGAGATCGCACATCCAGGTGTAAGGATGAACCCGGTTGACCCGGCCTCCGAGATCGCATCCAGCGCCTCGGCGGTCACCTGCGCAGGCGTCTTCTCGTGGAAGGTCATCTCGTTGATCCCGCCGGCGATGCAGCCCTTGTGCATTCCCCTGCCCTCGCGCAGGCTCGGCGGCGTCAGCTTGTCGCTCCACACCAGAACGCTGCTCGGCAGATCGTGAAGCATGTCGAACATGATGTTTTCGCCGTGGATGTGCAGCAGGTTGAACTCGCCGGCTCTCATGATTCGGTCCAGCACCATCTTGTCCAGCGGCATGAACACCTCGCGGTACTCGGCCTCGGTCATGGTGGTGGTCTGCGCTCCGTCCAACGCGTAGTAGATTCCGTCGCCGCCTTCCGCAGCCCATGCATCCGCATAATCGGCCAGCGAGATGGATAGCGCCCGAAGCCCCTGCTTCACTGCCTCGGGGTTGGCGCGGAAGTGCTCCATGAGCTTCTTGCCGCACAGCTTGTTGGCGGACGCGTAGGGGTTGAATATCGTGTCAATGACCGGCGCATCGCTCCCGAGGCCCTGCTTGATGGCCTTGAGCGCCTTGATCTGCTCGGCGAAGTTGCCCTCGCGCGGGTTCAGCGGCCTCAGTCTGCGCCAGTCCTCGGGGTCCTCGATGAGCGTCAGGCCGTCCGGAAGATCAAGCCACAGGTCGTGCATAACCTTCAAGAAATCCGGATCGTACTTCTTCGCGAAGGCCAGTTCGGCCTCAGCCAGCGGCTGGGCGGACGGGTGATCGAGCTTGAAATGGTACCAGAATCCGACCGGCGTCCGGTCAACCGGCTGGTTGTGTACCGCCGCCAAACACCGTTCTCGTCTCGTCATCTGAGCCATGTACATCCTCCCCGGATAGCAAAATGTTCGTTGCCCTTCATTTTAGCAGAATATGCAAGGATGCTCAAACGATTGGGAACACATTCGCACAGATTGGGCAGAAGGATATCTCGAATTGATGATCAAGATGCGAGAACGTAGACGATGGGAAGACGTGTGATACCATTCGGGCTGCAATACGCAAGCAGGAAAAGCGCCTGGGTTCGGCCAAAGGGAATTGAGAACGTCAGTCACCAAGGAGATACACTATGAAGTGGCATGAACGGCCGGTGCGGATGATGCGGCTGGATTATCTGGACCAACTGGGGCGCATGATGGACGCCGATCTGGATGCCCTCGCGCGGTCGAAAGCCGAGGACTGGCACGTCAACTGCGAGTGGGTTATCGGCACACCGGGCATCGCGCCGGGGCTGGGCTACCTGACCACCTTCAACACGGATAAGTTCGAGAAATATGCCGATCTGGGCGACTGGGACCTGATCCGCAAGTACCTGCCACACGCCCGCAAGTACGGCATCAAGGTACTCGCCTACACGAACATGCACTGGTTCTCCTATGACTTCGCGGCGCAGCACCCCGACTGGGAGCAGCTTCTGGCGGACGGCACGCCATACGGTCGGGTAAGCCCGCTTTACGGCGGCGGCACTACCCTGTGCGTGAACTCCGGCTGGCGTGACTGGGCGCAGGAAATGATCGTCGAGATCATGAAGACCGGCCTCGACGGAGTCTTCCTCGACGGCCCAGTGATCTTCCCCGGCGCGTGCTACTGCGCATCCTGCCGCGAGCAGTTCCGCCAGCAGTACAACGCCGAAATCCCCGAAAACGAGGACTGGTCGGACGAGAACTGGAAGAACTTCATCGAGTTCCGCGAGGATTCCATGGCGGAGTTCTTGCGCGACTGCCGGGCCGCCATGCAGAGCGTTGACCCCGATGGCGTGATCTTCCTGAACGGCGGAAGCTGGCACGCCGGCGCGTGGAGGGTGGCTCGCGACATCGAGAAGGTGGGCGACTACGAGGACTTCAACGGCGCAGAGGCATTCTTCCACCCCGGACCGAGGGAGCAAGTCCTCCACTTCTGGGCCACGGCGGCCAAGCACCTCTCGGGCGGCGGCAAGCCGTCCGTGGTGTTCAGCCATCACGCGCTGGGATCATGGCACTACATTCCGCTTCCGCCGATTGAGTGCCAACTCGCCATCGCGCAGACCGCCGCGTGCGGGTCAAACCCGTGGTTCGCGGTGTTCGACTACGCGCTCGACCACAGCCGCGATCTGGCGCTGGGAGGCGTGCGTGACATCCAGGGCTTCCTGGCGAAGAACGAGGAATACTACACAAACACCAGGTCATGTGCGGACATTGCGCTGCTCTACTCCCGGCAGGCCGCAACCTACTGGATGAGCGAGCAGGACGAAATTTTCGGCGACAGGGGTTCCGGGCAGGAACGCGACCTGATAGCCGACATGGGCACCGGACAGAAAATAGTTGACTGGAAGAAGCGCAAGCAGATGACCGACCAGATTTGCGGTAACTCGTACCTGGGGTGGTTCACCGCGCTGACTCGCGAGCACGTGCCGTTCGACGTGATTCTGGACAAGGGGCTGACCACTGAAGGCCTCACCAAGTACAATACGCTCATCATGCCGAACGCCGCGTGCCTCTCCGACGAGCAGGCACAGGCGGTGCGGGAGTTCGTGGAGCGCGGCGGCGGACTGGTGGCGGAGTTCGAGACCGGTGAGTACGACGAACGCGGTAGCAAGCGACCGTCCAACCCTCTGGCCGATGTGCTGGGCGTGAAGTCCATCGAGAGCGCGATGCCGCCATCACATGGCGAGGAGTACGTAAAGGTCAAGACCGCGCACCAGACGACACGCGCTTTCAGCCAGGGACAGCTTCTTGCGCGTACCCCCTACTCTCTTCGCGTGAAACCGGCAGACGATTCGCAGTCGCCGATTGTGTTCATGGAACAGATCGGGCGGCTGTACTCGGCGCTGAAGGGCGAGACGGACTACCCCGCACTGGCGCTGTGTGAACACGGTGGGCGGACGGCGTACTTCGCGGGGTTGGCGGGCGAGTTCTACGGGCGGTACAGGATGAGCGAGTACCAGTCGCTGCTGACGGACGCGGTCCGATGGGTACACGGCGGACCGCTGATGCTTGACGCAGAGTGCCCGGCGA